>SIBE01000056.1 GCA_009695265.1 Pedosphaera sp.
TCGCTCGGCTGCCGACACGCGGATAAATGTCACCAGCGCCAGTGGCAGCAAAGAGGCCCGAAAAAGAAAGAGAACAAAAATGGATTTCAGCATTGCGAGAGAGACTATAATCACCGAGGAACCGGAATCAAGAGGCAGCAACTCCCTTTTTGAACTTCGCTCTGCTCGTGATCCTACGTCAAGCGCGACAAGCCAAAAGGTCGATGGCCGCGCACTCGAATAGATCATCCTGCAAATTCAAGAACAAGCGCGCGGCTAACCAGCCCCTACAATCCACGCTCCTCGATGCGATCAATCGAGGGCGATCACGTTCTTGATTCCGCTGCGGTCGCCGAGCAAAAGCTCCTTATAAGATTCTATTGAATAGCGGCCAGTGATCAGCGAACGCAATGCCTCGGGCCAGAGGCGGATGAAGATCTCCAAATCGCGAATGGCGGCCTGGAAAGCGGCCCTGTCGGCGTTCACCGTCCCGACCACGACCTGGTTCTTGAGGACTATGTTTCGCATAATGTTGTCCGCTTCGGTATCAATTGGCGGTTTTGGGGCTGGAATTCCGGTGAACACGAAGATGCCGTTTGTGCCGAGAACCTTGAGAACTTGAAATGAAATCCGGGCCGCTCCGACCGCTTCGTAAACAAGGTCGATATTTCCGACGCGTTCGGCAAGTTGCTCCGCCGTCTCCAACTGGGAAGAGACATACTTCGCTCCAATTGATTCCACCAACTGGGCCTTTGGGTTGGGAGCAGGCGAACGGGAATAGACATACGTTTCAAACCCCCGGGCTACGAGAGCCATGGCACCCAAAATCCCGACTGGCCCAGCCCCGAGGACGACGGCGCGAAGTCCATCGCCTTTTCTGGAAACCGATGGACCGGGCCACGGCATTCGCTCCTGGATCTGCCAAACTTGAGCAAGAGCCTTTTCAGCGACAGTCAGGGGCTCCACCAAGATCGCCACGTCACGCAACTCTGGAGGTACAATAGTGAGGTAGCGCTCAGCTTCGACATAATATTCCGTCATGAAGCCGTGCGTCATTTTGATGCCGCGCTCCGTAAAGTCTCCGGTGAAACAAAAATCCTGCAAATCGACCCGGCACGGAGAGCAATGGTCATGGGAGCAGGGTCTGCGGACCGACGGGACGACAAGATCGCCAGGGCGCAACCCCGAGACTGCAGATCCTACTTCCGTTACCTGGCCAAGGGATTCATGACCGAGCACGAGGTAGTCAGAGCCATGAGGAGGTGACCCATAAACGAACGTGCAGATTTCTTTATCGGTTCCACAAATCCCTACCTCGAGGGACCGGACCTTCACCTCGTGAGCCGCTCCGATCTGGGGGATAGCATGTTCGAGGAGGCGCACTTCACGTTTTCCGGGAATGACACCGACCGCTCGCATCGTAGTCTTATTCATTCGATTCTATTGCTGGCCATGGGTTCTTCGGGAGAATTACCCATGCCTAAGAGAGAAGTCGAGCCAAATGCTGCGACTCTTCGACGATCACCCGCCGTTGGCTATGAAGTGAGATCTCACATTGAAGTTCCAACCCACGTTCATCAGAAGTGGGAGCCACCACTTTCGACATTCACGAAAGGCTACCAGAATCGCCAAGCCTCTTGCCTCACAACCCAGAGTCCAAGCAGTAAATTAGTGGTCGCATGCGCGGTGATCGCGTCGCCGAGGCGTTTTTTCCAAATGACCAAGCCTTGATAGGCGAAGGCGCACAAGAGGGCCGCCAACCATTCGTAATGGGCAAAGCCAAAAATGGCAGAAGTGAAGAGAAAAGGCATCCACCCAAAATATCCCAACGGCACACTCTGAAAAGCAGGATTGGCAGCGTAACGATAGACGAACGAGCGATAAAAAAGCTCTTCCAAAGGCGGCACGATCAGAGATGAACCCAAGATCCTCACGACAACAACCAACCAGGCCAGCGTGGAATCCAGGCCGAACTCCGAGTGCGGATTCCATGGCCTGCCAGCTTGTCCAAATTTGGGATACAAACTATCGAGGCCAATCCAAATTCCGAACACTCCGAACCCGACGAGAACGCCCTCCCAACTAAACTTCCAGCGCATCTCTTCCACCCAAGGCCGGATCGTCCATATCAACCAAGCTCCGATCAATGTTTTCACTACATATAACCAGTAGCGCGAAGACTCACCCAGTTTTCCTTGGAAAAAAGTTAACCCGACAAAAATCAAGAATGGCACACTCCGCACGAGCAACGGCGATCTGATCCACTTCTTCACGTAATCATTCATCGGTCTGTATTCACGGTGCTCAAGCAGGACTTAGAAAATCTGGCGGGAAGGGAAAGGAAAACATCCGGCGTCTTGGAGGATCGAGCGCTATTTCAACCATAGCTCTTTGGTACGGCCCCCACTCTCGATCTTAACGCTGTGCCGCTCTATTCCCACCACGCGAACTCCTTCGATCTCGTCGTCTAGATAGACTGTCTTGTTGTTAATGAGCGCTGAAGGCTTGGACAGCCGGTAGTATATCCCTTGTAATTTCAGGGCTGGGAAGTTGACGTTCCTCGAATTGCCTGCCGCAGCCAAAGCGCTCGTCTCCATTTCCGATGTCGCAGCGTTGGTGGTAGCCGCGGGCTTGTCGGACGCCGAGCTGGTGATCGCGCGGGTGGATGCTTCGCCGACCACCCCGGTCTTACCGGTTAGAACCGCGGCAGCCGTGTTCGTTGTGGGCACCGGGCTGAGTGCGGCTTCGGCTGACGAGATGAGCTCCGCTCGATTGGAGGAGAGTGTCCGTACGCTCGCCATAACTTTGGCGCCCATCACCAGCCGGTTTGTGGTAGCGGGAGTCGAGGCAACCGACTTGGCCGTTCGAGGGCTGCCACTCCACCACTGCCATAAAAACCATCCGCCGACACCGACGAGGAGAAGGCCGAATGGGATTACGAACACGGATGCTCGTCGGGGCGAAGGCTCCGTCTGGACAGGCTCGAGGGGCTCCATGGGCGCGTCCGGAGGGGTTGCGGAAGGCTCCTTTTTCTGCATCTGTCTTACCCGTTTTAAAGCGTCGTTAATCAGACTCATACATCGATCTTTCCTTCCAACTCACGGATAGCCACGCCCACCATTCGATAGTCAACGCGGTCTCGTTGTTGCACAAAGCCCGCCAGCAAGCATTTATCGCAAACGGCATTCACAAGCCGCGGTATGCCCTGGCTGTAGCGAAAAATCCGCCACAACGCCCAATTCGAAAAATACGGAGCACCTTTCGCGCCCGAGACCTGCAAGCGGTGATGAACGTATTGGCCGACCTCGGCACGTGTGAGAGGTCGCAGATGGTAACGGACCGTGATGCGTTGGCGCAACTGCCGAAGGGAAAAATCATTCAAGCGATCGCGCAACTCGGGCTGGCCCATCAAAACGATCTGTAGCAGCTTGCGATCGTCGGTTTCCAGATTCGAGAGCAACCTGACATGCTCGAGCAATTCGTTAGTCAAGTTTTGCGATTCGTCAATGATCAGCACCGCATCTTTTTGATGTTCCACCTGCTGAAGCAAAAACTGATTGATCGCAGCCACGGTTTCCAGACGGTCGAGTCCTCTTACACTCAAACCGAACTCCATCGCGATCGCCTTCATGAGCTGATCGGCATCGAGCACCGGGTTGATGATGAGAGCCGTGGCGAAGCTTTCGCCGAGTTGCTCGAGCATCGCCCGGCAGATTGTGGTCTTGCCCGCGCCCACTTCGCCGGTCAGTTGAACGAAGCCTTTCCGCTCGCGAATGCCATAAAGCAGATGATTGAAAGCTTCCCGATGTTTCGCGCTGAAAAAAAGAAACCGCGGGTTCGGCGTGATGTCAAAGGGCGGTTCGTTCAAGCCGTAGTAGTCCAAATACACGACCTTTTCCTTAGCCCAAAAACGCCGATTAGAGAAGGAAAAGCTTCAGTGAGGTCCTTCAAACCCGCGAAGAATTATTCCAATGAGCGTTCAAGGTCAGCCTAAGGCGCGCAAGATGCGTTTGGCTGCTCTCAACATCGCGTCGGCCTCGACGTCAGTTCCCACGGTAACTCGAAGGTAGTTCACCACTTCAGGAGTATTAAACCAACGCACCAGGATTTTTTCCGAACGCAACCTATCCAGCCACTCGCGAGCTGCGAAGCGCGGCGGTCGCATCAACATAAAGTTCGTCTGGCTTGGGAAAACATCGAACCCCAACTGGGTGAGTTCCAGAGAAAAGCGTTCGCGTGTGGCGATGATCTTTCGAAAATTCCCTTTGTAATACGCCAGGGCGCCGAGCGTCGCTTGTGCGGCGATCTGTCCCAAGCCGTTCACATTATAGCTATCGCGGACTTTATCGAGCGCCGCGATCAATTCTGGATGCCCGACAAAATACCCAACTCGCTGAAAGCAGAGTGAGTAAGCCTTTGAAAATGTCCGGGCGATCAGGACGTGCGGGTGCTTCAACCCAAGCTCTAGTGCATTTTCAGAAGCAAAGTCCACGTACGCCTCGTCCAAAATAGTGACACCGCGCTGAGCGTCACAGAGCGCGGCCAGTTCTGTTGTAGAATAGCCCCGACCGCTCGGAGCATTCGGTGTGGTGATGAAACTTAGCGCCGCATGGAAATCCCAAATTTTTTCGCGACGCAACTGCTGAGTGGTCGGCAACCCAAAATCCCGGGCGAGTGGCACCGCGTTTGTTCTCGCACCATGAATCTCAGCAAGCACCGGATAGAGTGAGTAGCTTGGTGTGAAAAACTGAACCGTGCTTCTCGCTGTGACGCCTGCCTTCAAAGCGGACGCTCCCTCGCGAGCCTCGCAACGGGCCAGGACAGATCGATCCGGCTCGACAAACGCTCTGGTGGCTATCGCCAATAATTCATCGGACCCATTTCCAACAATGATATTCGATGCTTCGCAGCCGTGGAATCTTGCCAAATCTTCCCGCAATAATTGAGCGGTTGGATTCGGATAAAGCCGAAGCCGACCATCGATTGCCTCCTTGATGGCCGCCAGGACCTTGGGCGATGGCGGATAGGAGTTTTCATTCGTGTTGAGCTTGATCAGATCTTTGATCTTCGGTTGCTCACCTGGAATGTATCCATGCAAACGCCGGATAATCGGGCGAATCAGCGAGCGCGGAGTGCGGAGTGCGGGGCGCGAGGCTTTCATGGGGTCGATGTTTTCCCGCGATTGATCCGCCGGCCCTTGGCGCGTATCTCGGCCGAGCGTCCGTGCGCATCCAACCCTTCCACTTCCGCAAACTTCTGAATCGCCGCCAGCGACTTCTTGAGGGCGGCGCGATCATACTCCACCACGCTCGTCCGCCGTTGGAACTGATCCACAGTGAGACCAGAAAACGAAGCGCCAGCGCCGCCAGTAGGCAATGTGTGGCTCGGACCCGCCAAATAGTCACCCAGCACTGTCGGTGAATACGATCCCAGAAAGATCGCCCCGGCCGTGAAAATCTTCGCTGCCACGCCGTCGGATTTTCGAGTCATGACTTCGCAATGCTCGGGAGCCAGTTGATTGATCAGCTCGATCCCTTGCTCCATGTCCCGCAATTGAATCAACCAACCGTTCTGATCGAGGACGCGCTTGATAAAATCGCGCCGTGAAAGCTTTGGCAATTGCCTGGTTATCTCCTTCTTGACCGCCTTGAGGAGCTTCCCTGAAGGAGTCAACAGCCAAACGCGCTCGTGGCCTGAACCGTGCTCAGCTTGCGCCAACAAATCCGAAGCGATGAAGCTTGGCTCCGCGCTATCGTCGGCCAAAACCAGGACTTCACTTGGGCCCGGTAAAAGATCAATGGCGACGTGTCCGTAGAGCAGGCGTTTGGCAGCGACAACGTAGGCATTACCCGGGCCGAAAACTTTCTGCACGCGCCGGATCGTGGCGGTTCCCAAGGCCATGGCCGCGATGGCTTGCGCGCCGCCCAAACGATAAATCTCGGTCGCACCAGCGGTATTGATCGCAAAGAGCAAAGCGGCGTTGATCTCACCCGTTTTACCACCCGGAGTGCACACCACGATTTCGCGGCAACCTGCGACTCGGGCGAGAACAATCGTCATCAAGGCCGTGGATACAAGCGGTGCTGAGCCGCCTGGAATATAGATCCCCACCCGCTGGAACGGATCGAACTTCTCGCCAACTTTCGCTCCTTGGGCATTTCGCGCCGACCAACCTTTCCGCAACGATTTTCGGCTAAAGGTCTCGATGTTCGTGCTCGCAGTGGCAATGGCCTTGCGCAAGAAACGATCAGCCTTTAGAGATGCTCTCAACAGTTCGGCAGTCGTAACCGCGATCTGCTCAGGATATAGTTTGGCTCCGTCAAAACGTTCCGTAAGTTCCAGCAATGCCTCATTTCCTCGGGCTCGAACGGATTCCACGATCTCACGTGTCCGCTGCTCGATGACCGGATCGAATAAACTCGAAGGAGCCGTCATCCTCCTGAATGCGTCCAAAAAGTTCGCGTCGCTGTGCCGAATGATATTCATTTTCGCGAGGACGCTAAGAGAACACGTGGGAAAAGTCAAAACCGGGAAGGACCATGGGAGCCCCGTGCCTGCTTGGTCTGCGATTCGAGAAGCTTTGCCACCGCATTTCACGATCGGGGCGAGCCAGGAAATAAGTTCCGGAACTACAGCGAGACCGTCCTCTTATAGCCCGGCGCCGTGAATAGCTGCCAGTAAGCGGCCCAGCAAAAGATCCGGCGCGCAGCCGAGTACCACCACGCCAAGAGCCAGCAAGCCGATGGCAGCCCTTGTGATGGCGGGCCCTGGGAATGCCTCCTCGGAGATCGGAGCGGAAACCGGCACAGGGACGACGTAAATCTGTTTCAGCACTTGCAGATAATAGTAAAGAGAGACGGCGCTCATCGCGATGGCGAAGATCACGAGCCATAGGAGTCCCAGGTTCGTGCGGTCAGTTCCAACAGCCACAGCAAACAAATAAAATTTACCGAAGAATCCGGCGAGCGGCGGGATGCCTGCGAGCGAGAGCATAAAGATCATCATGCAAAACGCGAGCCACGGCTCTCGTTGTCCGAAGCCAGCAAAGTCGGATAACTTAGCGTCCCCTGCTCTTCTCTCGACGACTGCGACCACACCGAAGGCTCCGAGCGCCGTCAAAGCATAGGTCACCATGTAATAAACCAAAGAAGAAATCCCCTGCGAGCTGTGAGTGATGATGCCGAGCAAAGCGTAGCCGGCATGAGCGATGGCGGAGTAGGCCAGGAGGCGTTTCACATTGCTTTGAGCGATGGCTGCCAGATTGCCCAAGGCCATGGAAAACGCAGCAAGAATGGCCAGTACCGGCACCCAGCCTGGAGCTAAGTTTCGCCAGAAGGCGCTTCCTTCGACACCGGCAAAACCAAGCATCATTACCTTCGCGAAAACAAAAAAGCTGGCAACCTTCGAGCCGGACGCAATGAAGGCGGCCGAAGGGGTCGGAGCACCTTGATAGGCATCCGGCGCCCACAGATGAAACGGGACTGCTGCAATCTTAAAACCGAAACCGATGATGGTCATGACGAGGCCTGCCAAGAGCGATGGATCGAGGCCATGCCCTTTCAAGGCCGCCGATATCTGGTGAAGGTTCGTCGCCCCGGAGAGGCCATAGATCAAGCTCAAGCCGAACAAGGTGAATGCCGCTGCCATCCCGCCGAAGAGAAAGTATTTGAGCGCCGCCTCGGCCGAGTTGATGTTTTGCTTATTAAAGGCGGCAAGGATATAGAGCGACAGGCTGGTCAGCTCCAGCGAAATGAAAATCATCAGAATCTCCTCCGAGCTCACGAGGAACATCATTCCCACGGTGGCGAGCAGGATGAGGGCAAAGTATTCGCCGATATGCTTGGTAAAGTTGGCTTCGATCGAAATCAAAACAGTGAAGACTGTCAACAACAGGAGGGCTGCTTTTATAAATCGCGTCAGAGGATCCAACACCAACATCCCGTTGAGAGCATGGGCCTGTTGATCAATGTTCAGAAGCCAAAACATCGCCGCGAAACAACCCAAACAAGAAATGGCGGCGCCAAACAGAAACCGATATCGGATCGGCTCATGCCGCATCACCAAAAGATCAACCGCCAGCACCGCGAGCGCGGCGATGACTACCATCGTCTCTGGCACCGCAAATTTGAGTAGGTCAAAATAGTTCACGTCATTTATTGAGAGTGTCTTCGGGAACGGATCTCAAAATCCGCCTCCCCGCCGCAAGGCTTCGAACAGAGGCGAACGAAAACTCGGCACAATTAGGTCGAGGAGCAGTCTCGGACACAGCCCAACGATCAGCGTCGAAGCAATCAAGACAGTTCCGCCAATCCTTTCCGGAACTGAAATCGGTTCCAGAGGATCGGCCTGTTTCCCGGCCGCCGTCCGTTCCGTCTCGCTGAAAAAAGACTGCTGAAGCGCGCGCAACGTGTAGGCCACTCCGATCACAATTCCGAGCCCAGCCAGGAGCGCGAATCCAGGGAACGCGTGCCAGGCGCCGATGAGCACCTGCAATTCGGCCACGAATCCGCTGAACCCGGGCAAGCCCATGGACGCCATACTGCCTACCACAAATGTGACGGATGCGAAGGGGATCGCTCGGGTGAGGTCCATCCGCTGTAGCACGCCCAATTCCCGAGTGTGGGTCCGGTCGTAAACCATTCGGCCGACCACAGCGAACAACAGGCTCGCGATGATCCCATGCGAGAACATTTGCAGCACCGCTCCGCTCAAGCCGATTTCATTGAGGGTCAGCAAGCCAAGCAAAACAAATCCCATGTGGCTGACACTGGAATAGCCGATAACGAACTTAAAATCCTTCTGGACCAGAGCCACCATCGCTCCATAAAGAATTCCAATCACTGCGAGCAGCCCCAGCTCACTCTGCCAAGCCTTTAATCCGAGAGGAAATAATGTCATCGCCACCCGCAAGGCACCGTAAGCGCCAAGCTTCATGACGACGCCGGCCAACAACATCGATGCAGCCGTTGGGGCAGCCACATGACCTGTCGGCGCCCAAGTGTGGAAAGGCCAGAGACCGGCGAGGATAGCAAAGCCGATGAAAACCAGCGGAAATGCCCAGTATTGGAATGACTCGGGGAAGGGGTAAGTCGCCAAAACCAGAAGGTTGGTCGTCCCAGCTCCAGCGACGACATACGCCGCGACCAACCCGACCAAAACCATGGCGCTGCCGATGAAGGAATAGAGCGCCAGCTTCATCGCGCCGTACTCTTTGTTAGTCGAGCCCCAGATCGCGATGATAAAATATTTCGGAATAATCGCGAGCTCGTAGAACACGAAGAGCAGAAACAAATCGAAGCTCAGGAACACGCCATACACCCCGCCAATCAGAGCCAGGTAAAAGGCAAAGAACTGGTTGACTCGATGCTCGATGTTCCAGGAAAACAAAATGCCCACGACCGCCGCAATTCCAGTCAGCAAAACCAACGTGACGCTGATCCCGTCCGCCGCCAGGTGGTAATCGATGCCCAGGGACTTAACCCAAGAAAACTTTGCGATGGTCACAATGCCTGAAGTTGCTTCGTGTTGCGCGAAACCGGCGGCTGCGATCACAAAACCTGTCACGGCCGTCAGCAAGGCGATGATCCGCGCGGCGCGCTGATTTGCCGGATTCAGCAACATCAAGATCACCATCCCGATAAACGAGCTATAGACAGTCCAGGCGAGCATGGTCAGAGGATGGCAGATCGCGGATGGCAAGCGGCAGACAGCGGAGAAAGGGGCCGCTGGAATCTGGAACTCTCGAAGTTTTGTTGAAAACAGGAACTTGCGAAGTTTTCCAACAGGCTTTTATCAAATTTCCAGTTATCCGAGTTCATTTGAAACTAGTTCAGTTGCGATACCATCTTGAGCACGGTTGTATTGATGACGCGAATGATCATCTGGGGATAAATGCCGATCGCGAACATCAAGACAGTGGCTGGGAGCACGATCAAACGCTCTGCCACGCTCAGGTCCTTGAACTTCGACCACCGTTCGTTCAAAGGCCCATTGAACACACGTTGGAGCAGCGTCAGGAGAAAGATTGCCGTGACGAGCAAGCCAATCGCCGAGAGCGCAGTTGCCCAACTGGCGAGAGAGAATGCTCCTTTGAAGATCAGAAATTCGCCGACGAAACCATTTAATCCCGGCAGACCGAGCGAGGCAAAGAGCGAAATGCCCATCAAGCCGCAAAAAATTGGGGCGACTTTCCGCAGCCCGCTAAAATCATTCAACCCGCGCAGCCCATTACTCCGGCGCTCCAGAAATGCGATGAAGCAAAAGATCGCTGAAGCAGTCAGCCCATGATTAAACATTTGCAACAGGACGCCGTTGAGCACCGCCGCCTTTTCGGTGGTCCAGGATGGCTGCGCACCAGTCAACTTGACCGCGGCAAACACACCCAGAAGACAATAGCCAAGGTGGTTAATCGACGAGTAGGCCAGAATCCGTTTCAAATCTTTCTGAGCGAACGCAGCGCACGCCGAGAAGATGATTGTGATCACAGCCAGCCAGAGCAGCGGCGTCAGAACCATCCGCATTTGTTCGGGAAAGAGCGGCATTAGGATGCGAAGAAAACCATAGAGCCCCATTTTTGACATCGCGCCCGTCAGCAGTATGGTCGTGCCAGTGGGCGCTTCGGCATAGGTCGAAGGGAGCCACGTGTGAAAAGGCATCAGCGGCACCTTGACCGCAAATCCCAAAAGCAGACCGCTGAAAAGAATCAAGGAGAGTTGACTGCCGGAGAGACCTAGCCAATGGAGCTTTGCCGCGACTGCCGAAGCCAATTCACCGGTCCGCGCCAAACCCGCCAGCCGGATAAAATCGAAGGTGCCCGTCGCAAGAACAATCGCTAGAAAGGCGAGCAACATCGCGACACTGCCAACCATCGTGTAAACAAAAAACTGTGTGGCGGCGAAGTGACGGCCTGCTCCACCCCACAATTTGATCAGGAAAAAGGCCGGCACCAAGCTTAGCTCCCAAAAGATAAACCAATGAAAAAAATTCAGCGCCGTGAATGTGCCGAACAGCCCAGCTTGCAAGAAAAGGACAAGGGAGAAATAAATCGGCACTCGATCCTCAATCTCCCACGAAGCCAGCATCGCCATCGGCACCACGATCGCAGAGAGCATCACCATCAAAAGCCCGAGACCATCGACACCGACAAAATATTCCACACCCAACGTCGGCACCCAGCTCCGGCGCTCCACGAATTGCAGGCCGGCGAAGGCGGCGTCAAAGTTCTTCCAGAGCAAGCCGGCCAACACCAAACAAACCAGGCTGACGGTCAGAGCGAGGCCGCGCGCGAGCCTCTTTTGTTGGGAATCAAAGCCGCACAACACAATGCCCGCAATCAGCGGCAGGATGGTTAATGCTGTGATGATGGGAAATTCTTTCATGCCCGGATTGCCCCGCGAACGCTGAACTGGGGCAGCCACGCCTGAGATGAGGTCAGCGTTATGGGGATGGAATCACGGAAGATCTGGTTCATTGCCCAATCCCCCATGTCAAAACGAGCAGCAACGCCGTCAATGCCATTCCAATCACACGCAGGTAAAGCTGCACCTGCCCCTTCTGCAAGCTCGACATCATCTGGCCGCCGTTCTTGACTTGCTGGCATCCTTGATCGAACCCGAGATTGATGACGTATTCGTCAAACAGCCGGTTCAACCATGAGAATCCCAATACCAGATAAGAGAGCAGACGCACGGCACCAGTCCAAACCCACCGGTCAAACCAATCACACACCCAGCCCGCCCAGGCATTGAAACGAATGACGGTAGCCTCATAGAGTTCGTCCACATAAAACTTGTTGCGCAGCACGGAAAAGACTTCAGGTCGCGCGCGCTCCAGGATGTCGGGATCTTCAGAGCCCGCCACAGCCCGCGAACCATACAGTCGCCAAGCGAGGCCGATGCCAATAAAGACGACCGCCGTCGAGATAAGCATGATCTGAATTGTTCCCGATTCAAAGAGGTTGCCCAAACTCAATGAAGGATGATGCCCGCTCAAATAACCTTCGAACCATGGCCACACCGGCGTTCCAATTAAGCCCAGGAGCACGGCGCAAAAGGCGAGAATCATCAGAGGAATCGTCATGACACTGGGGCTCTCGTGAGGGAGATGGTGGCCGTGAGATGACGAGTTTGCCGACAAGGCATCCGAACTCCGATATCTCCCGAGAAAGACATAGCAGACCTGACGTGTCATGTAGAACGCAGTCAGCAAGGCCGCGAACAAACACAAATAAAACGGCCAGCGCGACACAGACCAGACGGAAGCGGCATGGAGAATGTCATCCTTGCTCCAAAAGCCGGCGAGCACTGGCACTCCGGACAGTGCCATCATGCCTGCCGCATAGGTCAAAAAGGTTGTTGGCATATACTGCGTAAGCCCGCCCATGCGCCGAATATCTTGCTCGCCGCCGCAGCCGTGAATGACCGATCCAGCACCCAAGAACAAGAGCGCCTTGAAAAAAGCGTGCGTCATCAAGTGAAACATCCCAACTGCAACGCCACCGACGCCCAAGCCTATCATCATGAACCCTAGCTGCGACACGGTGGAATAAGCCAGAATGCGTTTGATGTCTGTTTGTGCGACAGCAATGCACGCGGCGAAGACGGCTGTGATTGTTCCGATCCAAGTGATTACTTGCAGGGCGGTCGAAGTGCTGGTGGCACCGTGCTGGCTCGCCGCGGCTTTCCCTTCAACCTGGCTCTCTCCCTCGGGAACGGGTGGTGCAGATTTCAGCAACGGCTTTGAATCATGAACCACCGGCTGGACGATCGCCAAAGCACGGCTGGCCCTCTCCTTTTCGGAAATGGAGAGAGCCGGGGCATGGACCACCTGCGACGCAGAGACGGACGCCTCCGGTTGCAAGGCCATCAGCGGATACATCCGCGCAATTAAGAAGACACCGGCAGCAACCATTGTCGCGGCGTGAATCAGCGCGCTCACGGGCGTTGGCCCTTCCATCGCATCCGGCAACCATACATGCAACGGGACTTGGCCGGACTTCCCCATTGCGCCGCAGAAAATCAGGAGAGAAATTCCGGTGGATACCGCCATTCCAAAAACCGTGGTTTGCGCGACGAGTTTGGTTAAGGCGGATGCTTCCAGGCAGCCATTGCCATTGTCATAAAAGAGCAGCGTGCCTGCTTCCGAGTAAAGCCAGAGCATGCCCAGCAGCAGACCCATGTCGCCAATGCGAGTAGTGATGAACGCTTTCTTGGCCGCCGCTGCAGCGCTCGGCTTGTGATACCAAAAGCCAATCAGAAGGTAGGAGGCCAGCCCTACAAGCTCCCAGCAAATGAAAAGCAGCAACAGACTGTTGGAGATAACGAGACCCAACATCGCGGCTGCGAACAACGACAGAAAGCCAAAGAAACGCGTCGAATTCGAGTCGTGAGCCATGTACCCGATGCTGTAAATGAAAATCAGCAACCCAACAAACGTGACCATGACGAGCATCGACGCCGTGAGCGGATCTAAGATCCAACCCAGTTGCACAGTGGATTTACCGATTTGAAACCATGGAAAATTCTTAACCTCGCGCCAGATTCCCTCTTCTCCCGTATCGCCTAATGTGGACAGAAACGCGGCTCCGGAAATCAAGAAGGCGATCGCCATCGCCGCAATGGCCAGGAACGCAGAAAAGCGCCGATGCCGCTGTTTGGTAACGGCAAGAACCGCCGCCGCCAACAGCGGAAACGCAGGGATCAACCAGAGATTGTTAACTGTCGAACTCATGCTTCAAATTGCGTCGATCAACGAAGACCATCGAGGTTTCATTCCGTTAACCTTTCAGCGAATCAATCTCATCGAGATTGGTGGTCTTATAGTGCCGGTAAATAGCGATGATCAAGGCCAAGCCCACCGCCGCTTCGGCCGCGGCAACGCCTATCGAGAAAATCACAAACATCACCCCCGTCAGCGCTTCAGGCCTCGAACCGTATCGCCAAAATGCGATGAAGTTTAAATTGGCCGCGTTCAGCATGAGTTCGATGCCGATGAGCGCGATGATGGCGTTGCGCCGGGTCAATGCTCCCGCCAAGCCGATAGCGAAGAGCGCAGCCGACACGATCAAGTAATAGTGAAGAGGAAGCATGTTAGGGATGATCGGTTCGCGGAACTTGAGCCGGATTTGGAACGGATGGAACGGATGGCTCCAAACGTGGATTTTGGACCGCTGACGATTCTGAGGTCGGCTCGTGCAGGGCAATGATGACAGCACCAATCATGGCGGCAGTCAGGAGCAATGCGATGACTTCCAGTGGTAAGACGTAGTTGGTCATCAATTGTTCTCCGATCGCGAGAACGGTGACTTGGGTTTCCGACAACGCGGGTCGATGAACCATCGTGCTGCACAGGATCGATAGCACGATGGCACCGAAAACCAGCAATGCACCAACGATACCCACTCCCCATGACGGCGATAAGATCGCCTGCCTGGTAGAATCAACGTTGCGGGTCAGCAGCATGGCAAAAACAATGAGGATGGCGACCGCACCCACATAGACCAAGATTTGCGCGAATCCAACAAACTGTGCGTTCAACTGCAAGTAAAACGCGGCCAAACCCGCAAATGTCAGCACAAGACAAAGGGCACAATGCACCAGATTGCGCAGACTCATCGCGGCGATCGCGCTGACGAGCGTCACGATAGTTAATATGACGAAAGTGGTTACCATTTAATCGGCGAATCGGTATGTCCGTTTGGCGAGTTTCTTCTCGCCAAACAAGGCGTCGCCTAACCAAAGGTACGGAACGCCAATCGCCGCGCCGCACAAAAGCCATCGGCAGAGGACGGCGCCGACAAATTGCCAGTGCGCCGTGAAATGCCACATGGCAGCAACGACAATGTTGATCAAGCACATCGGCAACATGAATTTCCAGGCGAGGTTCATCAACTGATCCATCCGCAGCCGTGGCAGTGTGCCGCGCAACCAAATGAACAACATGATGAAGGCTGACAGTTTCCCGAAGAACCAAAGGTAAGAGGGAATCCATTCCAGAAACGAAAATGGCGCGTGCCAACCGCCCAGAAACAGGGTGATCGCCAAGCTGCTCACCGCAAACAGACCGAGATATTCACCCAGAAAAAACAAAGCAAACTTAAAGCCCGAATACTCTACCAAGTATCCGGCGATGATTTCTGATTCTCCTTCCGGGATATCGAAAGGGGTGCGATTGGACTCCGCGGCGGCGGCAATCATGAACAGAAGAAAACCAGCCAATCCCCAAGGAGTGAACACATGCCATTTCAGCAGCCATCCATACGCTTCGCCTTGTGCTTCGACAATTTTGACGGTCGAGAGTGAGCCGACGAGCATGACGACGGTCACCGACGATAGAATCAGCGGCAGTTCGTAGCTCACCATTTGAGCAATCGCTCGCATAGCACCGAGCAACGAATACTTGTTGCGACTGGACCAACCGGCCATGAAGACGGCAAGTTCCGATCCAGCGCCAACCGCGAAAAAAAACAACAAGCCCGCATCGAGATCAATCGGAACCATGTTGCGTCCAACTGGAAGGACGGAGAACGCAAGCAGAACAGGGACAATGAGAGCGATCGGTGCTAGAAAATGAACGACCTGATCAGCGGCATACGGAACAATATCTTCCTTCGTCAACGACTTTAGACCATCGGCCACGGGCTGAAGCAATCCGAAGGGACCCACCCGGTTTGGCCCGAGCCGGTTTTGAATTCGGCCGAGTGTCTTGCGCTCAACAATCGTCGTGATCGCGAACAAAAGTGGAAAGACAGCCAGAATCGGAATGATGGACAAAAACACGGACCCCAAAGGTTGCCAAGCTGCTGGAAACTGTCCAACAACCCAGTGCTTTAGAGCCACGAAGATTTGGTCAATTGCCTCGAACACGGTTGAACAAAGGATATTTAGCCCGACAAGATTCTGTCGAGCTTTGTTTATTTTGACGCTGGTGAAATACTACTGCGCGGTTGGTTTCGGTGGGAGAACCGGCTTGGCGGCGGCGGCGGCAACCGCAGCTTTGGCTTTAGCCTCGGCTTTGGCCTTTTCACCAGCGAGACGTTCATCGACTTCCGTGGCCTCCGTCGGATGAATCTTGTGATAATGCTCGTTCGACCTGGCCAACTGCTCTTTGTTGAGCAGCAAATCTCCGAAACGGTTGTCCGTGCTCAGCTCAAATTCCGTATCCATTTTTATCGCTTCGAATGGACAGACTTCGACGCAGATTTGGCAACTCATGCAGACGGAGGTATCGATATCGAAAACCTTCGGCTGAAATTGCAGCTTGCCCATGTAGTCAGGCTTCTTGGCAGCGTCCTTAGTGATGAAGATGCACTGCGGTGGGCATTCTTTCTCGCAAATTTGGCACGCCACACAGCGCAATCCCTTTTGCCAATCCTCACCGTCGAACACCAAGAAAGGAAAGTTCCGCATACTTTCCTTGAGCGGCAATCGCTGCTCAGGATATTCAACGGTGACAAGAAGGTTCGCCTCGGTGTAGCTGCCGATGAAATTTCTGGCGGTTTCCGCCATGCCTTTAATAATGCCTGCGCCTAACATGCTAACGAGTGAAAGTTGATTGTTTAGAGCCTAAAGAGGCATTCTGAACCCGGGAACGCTCGCCGAGCGTCGTGATGTCTTTCTTGAGGCAGTCAGAAGGCGCGCAATGATCGCTTTTCGCCTCCCGCACTGCTGCCGGGCCGTTCATCGATCCACCTCCCCAAGCACAATATCGATGCTCCCCAGGATCACAACCACATCGGAGACGTTTCGCCCAAGGCACATATCTTCTAAAATCGTCAAGTTGATCAAGCTCGGCGGACGCACGCGGTACCGATAAGGATTCGGTCCGCCGTCGCTAATCAAATAAAAGCCGAGTTCTCCTTTGGGCCCTTCAATGCGACCATACACTTCGCCGATTTTGGGTCGAAATCCGCGGATTTTTGCTTTGGGATCCATGATCGGCCCGCTCGGAATATCACGGAGCGCGTGGCGTAAAATCTTTAATGACTCGCGCATTTCCAGGACGCGAACCATATAACGGTCATACACATCGCCGTGATCGCCAAGAGGCACACGGAAGTCAAACCGTTCATAGATCCCATATTTGTCCACTTTTCGAAGGTCATAATTCACGCCGCAAGCGCGCAGCAGCGGGCCGGTGACGCCAGCGTTGATGGCTAATGCCGCAGACAGTGCACCGACGCCCTGAGTGCGAGCGATGAGAATTTCGTTTGCAGAAAGCAGGTTCTCGAAATCGTCGAGGAATCGCGGAAAGTTTTCCACCACTTGCTTCGCATTTTCAAGCCAGCCCGCCGGCAAATCGACTCGGCATCCGCCAAATCTCATGTAATTGCACATCATTCGCGAGCCGCTCAGCGCCTCGAACAGATCGAGAATTTTCTCTCGCTCGCGAAAAGCGTACATGAGAGGCGTGCCTAGCGCTCCCATGTCCTGAAGCAAAAACCCAACGAGACAGACGTGATTCACAAGCCGAGTTAATTCGGCGGTAATAATTCGAATGTACTCCGCTCGCTCCGGCGGCTGAAGTCCAGCAAGCTTTTCAACACTCAGGGCGTACGCCCAATTGTTCGTCATCGAACAGAAATAGTCCAGGCGATCAGTGTAGGGCATCGAGCCCAAATACGAAGCGTTTTCCGCAATCTTTTCGTGGTTGCGATGCAAGTAGCCGAACACTGGCTTGAGCTTGACTACACGCTCGCCGTCGAGAACCACGTCCATCCGAAACACGCCGTGAGTGGAAGGGTGTTGCGGTCCCATCGCGACTTCGAGAAAGTCGCCTGCGACGGAGCCATCCGCCGACATCTTGGGTGCCACGCTGTAGTTTAGCTGACGAGGCGCACCCGGTTCCGGGAATTGAAGCGGTGCGAAGACGCCTTCGAGTGGGGTTACAACTGCGTCACTCATAGCACGGCATTCCGAGCTTGATGCGAGCGGGCTCTCTCGAGCACCTCATCGTGCGGCGTGGGTTCGTATTCGTAATCGTCCGGTTCCACGTAATCCTTTCGCATGGGATGGCCTTCAAACCCATCCCACATCAGAATACGCCGCAGGTCTGGATGACCGTCAAAGATAACGCCGTACAAATCGTAAATCTCACGCTCCTGAAACTCAGCACTGCGCCAGATCGGAGTCAGCGAAGGAAGGTGAACAGCAACGTTCCGGTCATTCGTACGCAAGCGCACGATCACCGGGCCATGCTTGTGGGCAATCGAATAGATATGGTAAACAACTTCCAAATACCCCTGCTTCTTCCTTTCCACCACTCCATGAACTTCGGTTTCGACGCCTTCAACAAGCTTCATAACTTTGACCTTCTCTTTCACGATCGTGTCTGGCCAATCCACTCCGGTGACATTTGAAAGGTAATCGAGGCGGAGTTGCGGATCATCCCGCAGGAACTCGGCGATGCGAACTCCGTGCTCCTGATCGATCAACAAGCTAGGCTGATTGGATGGACATTCGTTTGGTATGAGGTCCACACGCGCACCGGGAATGATCGCCGTTATGCGTCCCTTGATTTGTTCCAAAGTTTCCACGATCGGTTCGTTTGATGAGTAATCGATGGTTCAGTTCGATGTGTCGAGCGATGCCTGCTTGCGGTGCAGAGCTGTCTGAATATCACGTCATGTCAAACCGCTCGCACCATTTTAGGCGGTTGCCATACCTCGGGATTGTAAGGCGGCACTAAATCATGAGGACCAAATTTCGGGACGGGAAATTCACTCGGAGCGTCCGTGTTCAAATGGCGTGGACGCTCAGGTCCCGAAAGCTTTTGAGCATCAATCTTCCGTTGCAAGGTCATAAACGCATGCAGCAATGCTTCAGGCCGTGGTGGGCAACCAGGTATATGGACATCCACGGGAATATAACGGTCAATCCCTTTCAGCACGTTGTAGCCCTGTTTAAACGGACCTCCAGAAATCGCACACGCTCCCATGGCAATCACATACTTCGGCTCGGGCATTTGATTGAAAAGGCGAACGACTTGGGGAGCCATTTTCTTAGTCACAGTTCCAGACACAATCATCAAGTCCGCTTGTCGTGGTGATGGTCGAAAAACCTCGGCACCGAAACGCGCCAGATCATAGCGCGCCATCGTCGTCGCAATCATCTCGATAGCGCAGCACGCAAGACCGAATTGCAGAGGCCAAACTGAATTGCGCCGACCCCAATTATAGAGGCCTTCCAAGGTCGTCGTGAAAATTCCCTGCTTGCTCAACTCGCTCCGTAATCCTTGATCCATGATTGATCCCAAATTCAATTTACTTCCAGGTCAAAACCCCTTTTTGCCACGCCCAAACCAAGCCCTCCACCAACAAGAGCAGAAAAATCATTATCGCGATAAAGGCTCCGACCGGAAGTTTCGTGAACGCTACAGCAAAAGGCAGCAAAAAGATCGCCTCGACATCAAATACCAGAAAGATAATTCCGTATAAGTAGTAGTCAGGCCTGAATTGAATCGTTGAATCTCCCTTTGTCTCCAAACCACATTCGTAAATCGCGTTCTTGTCGCGTCCTCGCTTCTGAGGGGAAAAGCTCCTAGCCCAAAGCCATGCCAGCGCGAGTGGCACTAACGGAAACAGAGCAGCGACTACTAAAAACACTGCCAAAAACAGATAGGATTGGTGATCAACGGACATGACAAATGCTTCGACCTAGAGCTTCAGTAACACAAATCGCCTGACGTGCTTCAAACAGCGCCAGGCGACAAATGCGAATCTTCGCGAGCAATAGATCTTTAGGCCTTCTGGGCTGATCTCCTCCAGTTACGCGAAGCGAACAACAAGACAAAGCCACCGAGAGTCATCAAAGCCCAATCAGCTGGCTCCGGTATGACAGTGATTTCCAATCCCCAACTATCCAAGGTGCTGGTGCCACCGGGAGATAAGTCAGCTAGGAACAATGTCCATTTTCCATTCGGATTCAGTGAGTAGAATGAATCCAGGAATGCTGTGCGTGAATCGGTATCTCGAACAAGCCCTGGATCGGCGCTACGCCCATCCGGTGCCCAACTGCCGAGAAGCGAACCTGTCAATGCAGCATTAGCGCTTCCACCCAGTTTGACTCTGTAACTGTGAATGTCTCCATTTGAAGCAGAATCATCGAACTTTACATTCGCCCCGCCATCATCATAGCCGAGATCATTTCCAGCAACCCGTCCGACTCGGTTTAAGAGAACGGAAAAGCCGGAGCTGTGAGTCAAGTAACCAACAAGATCTCCGTTAAAATTGCCGGAGATTTTCATGGTGACGTTCACATCTCCGATACGGTCAATCGTCGATGTGAAGTCCTTTGTGCTGGCGAGGCCCGATGGATTATTATCCGGAATCGGCAGGTTGATCGCGTAGTTCGTTATGACCTGAGTCACAGTTAGTGCGAGTGCACTAAAACTCTGTCCCACTCGGTTTGTAATTGGTTCGAATGATTGCGCGCTGGCGCTCGAACAAACACCCAAGAGCAATGCTGCGGACAAGATGGATTTTGTTTTCATTTTTTAAATGGCTACTGCCTTGCGACGATCACCATATTAATTTTCAGTTTAAATATTTCAACTCTTTTCGTGAAAATATTTTTTGTTTTTTTGTTATGGCGCAAC
>SIBE01000057.1 GCA_009695265.1 Pedosphaera sp.
TCCATCGAACGAAGCGCCTTCGCGGCCGGTGATGATACTGTTAAGATCGTCTTGGTGGGCTGTGGCGGCCGTGGATCAGGGGCAGCGGACCAGGCGCTCAGCACGAAAGGAAGTGTCAAACTCGTCGCGGTGGCCGACATCCACAAAGATAACATGGACGAGAAGCTTCGCTTGTTAGGACAAAAACATAAAGATCGAGTTGAGGTCGCCGACGATCGCAAGTTCATCGGTTTCGAGGCCTACAAAGAAGCGATTGGTCTCGCCGACGTGGTGATTCTGGCAACTCCCCCGGGATTTCGCCCCATTCATTTCGAGGAAGCCGTCAGGCAAGGCAAACATGTGTTCATGGAAAAGCCCGTCGGCGTCGATGGGCCTGGAATTCGCAAAGTGTTGGCAGCGGCGCAAGAAGCGAAGAAGAAAAATCTGAAAGTTGGCGTCGGTCTGCAACGGCATCATCAGCTTGGTTATATCGAGACGATGAAACGCCTTCACGACGGAGCGATCGGCGACATCGTTTCCATGCGCTGCTATTGGAACGGTTCGACTCCTTGGGTGAAAAAGCGCAAAGAGCTCGAAGCGAAATACGGCCGCCCGCTGTCCGAAATGGAATACCAACTACGTAACTGGTATTATTTCGTCTGGCTGTGTGGCGATCACATTTGCGAGCAGCACATTCATAACCTCGATGTGATGAATTGGGTGAAAAATGGGTATCCGGTTCGGGCCAACGGAATAGGTGGCTGCGAAGTTCGCAAGGGAGAAGATTACGGTGAAATCTTCGACCACCATGCAGTTGAATTTGAGTATGCGGACGGTTCCCGATTGTCCAGCCAATGCCGCCACATCAATGGCTGTTGGAGTAATGTTTCCGAACATGCCGTCGGAACCAAAGGGGCGTGCGACATCAGCGGCCACATCATCCGGGGTCAAAATGCCTGGCGGTTTAGATCCGAAGGTGCCCGCGATCCTTACCAGCAGGAGCACGACGATTTCTTCGATGCCGTTCGGAACGACAAACCGTACAACGAAGCGGAAAACGGAGCCAAGAGCAGCTTGACCGCTGTTCTCGGCCGAATGGCCACGTACTCGGGCCGAGTCATTGAATGGGATCAAGCGTTGAACTCTCAAGTGGATCACATGCCCAAGATCTTCGCATTCGATGCCCCCGCGCCAGTTCAACCGGGACCAAATGGTCTCTATGCGCTACCGATCCCGGGCAACTCCGATTGGTATAAGAAGATCGTCTAGCAGTTTGTCCAAACTCCGCTAGCGGACGCCCGTCTCTCTCCTAGAGACGGGCTTTTCTTTCTGCTGGCGTTGTTGGCGTCCGCTTTACTTTGAATCTGTCTGTTTATCGAAAAGTCAGATAGATTCGGCTACCTGTTTACAAATTATGACACCCACATTACCTACTGTATTACTGAGACCCGGCGAGGCGGACCGCGTCATTGCCGGTCATCCCTGGATCTATCAAGGTTCCATTCTGCGCCTCACCCAGCCGACAACCGACGGCGACATCGTCCAAATCAAAGACCACCGCCAGCGCTTTTTGGGAATCGGCTTTTACAATTCCAAGTCGAAGATCAACGTTCGATTGCTTGAGACCGAGCGGGTCGAGGTCGATCGAGCATTCTTCGAGCAACGCATTCGTGCGGCTCTCGATATTCGAAAAAGATATTTGCCCGAAGCGAGTTCATTTCGAGTTGTCAACGCCGAGAGTGATTTCTTGAGCGGACTGATTGTGGACAAATACGAAGATGTGTTAGTGATCCAGACATCTTCGCTCGGCATGGATCAGCGCAAACCGATGATCGTGGCGGCATTGAAATCCATCTTCTCGCCACGCGCCTTGGTCGAGCGGAACGAAATGGCCTCACGGAAGTTCGAAGGACTGCCAGATGTGAACGGAGTTTTGGAGGGTGAGGTGGCAGGCGACGTTTCAATCAAACTGAATGGGCTTCAATTTGGCGTTGATCTGTTGACCGGCCACAAAACCGGATTTTACCTCGATCAACAAGTGAACTATCAAGCGGTGGCCAAGTTCGCCGCTGGCGCTCAGGTCCTGGATTGCTTTACGTTTCTGGGCGGATTCGCGTTACATGCGGCGCGGGCCGGAGCCTCCCAAGTTCACGCCATTGACCAAAGCAAAGAAGTCGTTGCGGCCGCCGCCAAAAATGCCGAGAAGAACGGACTTAAATGCACATTCGAGGCGGCAAATGTTTTTGATTGGCTTAAAGCCCAAACGGGCATCGGCCCGCACGAAAAAGTCATTCCCCGATTCGATTTGATTGTGCTCGATCCTCCTTCATTCACCCGCAGCCGCGCTACGATTCCGGATGCCTTGCGGGGATATAAAGAAATCCATCTGCGGGCGCTCAAACTCTTGAAACGAGGCGGCATCTTGGCGACATTCTGTTGCTCGCATCACATCGATGCGGTCATGTTTCAAGAGATCATTTCAGAAGCAGCGTTCGACGCCCGGCGAATCTTGCGCTGCGTCGCCACCTACAGCCAATCCCCAGACCATCCGATCATTCAGTCGATTCCAGAAACAGAATATCTCAAAGGCTTTGCGTTCGAGGTGGCGCGATGATAGGTCCGGCAGGACCTACGGTGAAGACCTTGGACGGTCGGGCCAGAGGTTGACTAAGCCCCTGCCTAAGTCGGAAACTGACATCGACGAACCCTCCTGTAACACGCGGGCGAGACCCTGGAGCTCGCTGCTATCCGAGGCTCGTGCTGCGCGCTCTTACTTGACGAAGCCCTGTTCCTTCAGCCAAAAGAGGCAATCTTTGGTCCAAGGGTGGCCGTTGGCCAGGCCGATACCGTGTCGGCCCTTCTGATAGATGTGCAGATCGAATGGAACTCCTGCTTTCCTAAGCGAGGCTGCGAAGTTCAGGCTGTTCTCGACAGGCACGGCGGTATCTTCCACGGTATGCCACAGGAATGTGGGCGGAGTTTTTGGGGTGACTTGCAGCTCGTTCGAGAGCAGTTCAATCAAGTCCGGCGAAGCATCTTTACCAAGCAAGTTGTTCTTCGATCCTTGATGAGTGAACTTGCCCATGGTGATGACGGCGTAGCAGAGAATCCCCAAATCCGGACGTGAACTTTGACGTTCAACCAAATCTTCAGCGTCCGGTTTTCCCGCGTCGAAGTGTGTCAATATCGTGGACGCCAGGTGTCCGCCCGCAGAAGATCCCATAACGCCAATTCGGTTCGAGTCAACTTTCCAGTCGGCGGCCTTAGCTCGAACAAGCCGGATGGCCCGAGCTGCATCCTCCAGCATTCGCGGGTGGCGGTAACCCGCCGAACCGAGTCGATACTTCAGGACAAAGCCCGCCACGCCGTGCTCATTCAACCAAAGCGCATAATCCTTACCCTCGTGGCCCGCGAGTCCCCCGTAGCCGCCGCCAGGACAAATCACAATGGCAGCGCCTGTTGCGAGAGCGGCATCCGGCAGGTAAGCAGTGAGGGTAGGCACGTCCTTTTCTGATTTACCCAAAGCGCCGGGAGCATCATTGGGCCAAAGAGGAATCGGATCTTTCGTCTGCGCACCAACAAGGGATGCCAACGCTAGCGTGGCGAAAAGAGCGGCAAGTATTTTCATGGTATCGAGAGTTCGAATTGGATTTAAGCTGTGAGGATACGCGTCTCGGAAATTACTTCAACGCGGAATTCGCAGAGCATCCAGCCAGGTCGCACGGCCTGCCTGCGGCATTGCTTTGGAGTTTTGGTTGAGCAACGACGATTTGTCACATAACATCAGTTCCGCAACGAATGGATCAAGCATTGTGAAGATATCTTATATTTTTATTCTCGGGGCGTGTTCACTATTGATCGGCAACACCTCATGGCGGGCTAGTCGAGCCGATGTCTTCACTCTGACGGTCGGCAGTCCACCGGTCGTTGCGAGCTTCTCTCCGATCCAAGGTGAAGCGGGTGCCTCGGTGGAGATCAGAGGGACGAATTTACTGAATGTTACTTCAGTGCAGTTCAACGGTGCGGAAGCGAAGTTCTCGACCTTATCCGGATTACTCTCGGCAACTGTTCCAACGAATGCCACGACGGGTCCCATCACTGTGAAAACAACGGGCGGAACCAATACGACGGCGCAAGCATTTACCGTGATCGCTCGCGCAGCGCCGATTGTTTCGAGCTTTTCGCCCACGGAAGGAGCGGCAGGAATTTCAGTGGAAATCCGAGGGACCAATCTAGCGGGCGTCACCGCCGTGAAGTTTAATGGCGCGGAGGCTTCCTTTACCATATTGGCCAGCTCTGTGGTGGCCTCTCTTCCAGCAAACGCCACAAGCGGCGCAATCACGGTAACGACAGCGACCGGCACTTACACCACTGCCGGAGCTTTCACGGTCACTCGGCTCGCACCTCCCAGCGTCGCTGGCTTTTCTCCTCTTCAAGGAGAACCAGGAACCTCCGTGGAAATCCTCGGAACCAATTTAACAAGCGTCAGCGCTGTGAAGTTCAACGGAGTGGCCGCGTCTTTCCTTTCAGTCGGTGGCTCACTACGTGCCACCGTGCCAGTCAGCGCTACGAGCGGCCCTATCACGGTAATCACTGCGTTTGGCACGAATACGACGACTCAAGGTTTCACTGTCACCGCGGGCCCCACGCCTGTCATTGCCAACTTCACGCCGACCGGTGGAGAGATCGGCACGACTGTCGAAATACGAGGCACCTACTTGCGCGACGTGATCGCCGTAAGATTTGACGGAGTGGATGCAAATTTTACAAACTCACTTTTTCGCCCTCTTGCGGCGGTGGTTCCAACCAATGCGACGACTGGCCCAATCACCGTGATCACTCGAGGAGGCATCGCCACCACTCTCGACCTGTTTATTGTGACCAACCTTTTCTCGCCGATTATCGAGGCCGTGTCTCCGCTCACCGGAGCGCCAGGCACTCTTGTGGAAGTGCTTGGCAAGAACTTAACTCTCATTACGGCGGTTGAATTCAACGGAGTTCGCACATCATTTCTGGAATTCTCTCCCAGCCGACTATTTACTTTTGTGCCGACGAATGCTCCAAGCGGACCGCTTCGAGTGTTCTCCGCAAACGGGTCCGGAAAAAGCAAAGAGACGTTTACGGTGATCATCTCGCCCCCAACTCAGGAACCTCCCGCCCTCTCCATGCGATCCGTTTCTGAGAACCAAATCGAGCTGTCGTGGACCGCGGAAGCAATTGGGTTTGTGCTCCAGGTCTCCGACGATCTCAACTCGTCAACCAACTGGTTGAATCAAGCAGGCTCACCGACCACAGTTCAGGGTCGCCGGACGCTCTCTCAAAGCGTCGGTTCCAAAGCGAGATTCTATCGTTTGATTCATCCTTAGGCCCCACAACCCAAACTCGGAAGGATCGCTGAAAGCCGAGATTCGTTGTCGTTTCAGATCAACGCGCTTCAAGCCTCCGGTCAAAGATAGCTGAGCCAGGGATCGCGACGACGCCGTTTTAGGTCGGCAAACCATCGGCAAAGCGGATAGAGAATCAGCACCACCAGAATCCAAACCGCATACACTACGGGCAATCCGTAACCATAACCGTCGGGCCGGGGTCCAGGTGAGCTCCCATACAGCCCATCCGCTCGGCCGTAACGCGCAAAGGCGAATGACACGGCGAGGCCGTGAATCAAAGCGAGGTGCAGCACGTAATAGAAAAGGGGCACTCGACCAAAAACCAGAGCTGGCTTCAAGAAGCGCGGCGTTCCTCGATCCAGCAACGACATGACAACCAGTGCCGGACCCAAAGTCATCAGCAAGTAAAGCAACGAGGGCGGATACTTGAAGCAATCGATAAAAGAGAACAGCGTGAGCATCCCGTGGTTCTGAGGCACCCATGGATTCGGATCTCCATAGAGGTTGCTGTAGCGAATGAGAACGAATAGCAGTGATGCCGTGGCACCCAATGACAGCAGCCATTTACGCCTCTCGCTCGGTGCACGAAGCAAAATCGTTCCAAAAGCGTAGCCGGCCGCCATCACGCCAATCCACGGAATCAAGGGATAACCAGTGGTTAAATTGTAGCCAGGAAGAACTTCGGTCTTCTCTGCCTGATGTAAAATCGCCCAGAGCCAACGGAATCGTCCCCAATCCGCAGGTTGAACAAAGTCGAAAGCATTGTGACCGGCGATCATTACCAGCCCGAGCAAACCAATGTAACGGATGGGCAGAAAAACAAGACCGGCGAGAACCACCATAGACCAGCCGATCGCCCAAATGACGCCCGTACCAACCGAATGAAGATCGAAGTTGAACATCCAGCCAAACCAACGGATGACGGTCACCTCCAAGAAAACCAACCAAAGGCCGCGCGTCAGTAGAAACCACGATAATTCCGATCGAGTCTTCCCACGAGTCGTCGAGAGGAAGGCTCCCGTCCCTGCGAGGAACACAAAGGTCGGGGCGCAATAGTGCGTGAACCAACGCGTGAAGAACAGAACGGGATTCGTCTGCGTCAAATCGAGCGGATTGAAAGTGATGTTGGAAAAGAATCCTCGGGTGTGGTCGAGCGCCATGAGAACCATCACCAAGCCTCGAAGCAGATCCACTGAATCCAATCGGGGATGAGCTACGTCAATTCGAGGTCGGACCATATCTTCGCGCGACTGGCTGGCAGCTTTTGGATTGCTCGGCATGGGATCTACTGCTGCCAGATTGCGGTTGCCACGACAATCCTTTTCTGGCCATTGACACTCCCCTGCCCCGCTCGTAAGTTCGCGCGCGCTATGTTTGAACTGGTCTCATCCTACCAGCCGGCGGGCGATCAGCCCCAAGCGATCACCAAGCTGACCGAAGGATTGTTCTCCCAGGCAAAACATCAAACGCTCTTGGGTGTCACGGGTTCTGGAAAAACCTTCACGATCGCGAATGTGATCAAGCACGTGAATAAACCAACCTTGGTGATCTCGCATAACAAAACTCTCGCCGCGCAGCTTTACGCCGAATTCAAAGGGTTTTTTCCCAACAACGCGGTCGAGTATTTTGTCAGCTATTTCGATTATTACCAACCCGAGGCTTACATCCCGCGGACGGACACCTTTATTGAAAAGGACTCGAGCATCAACGAGGAGATCGAACGGCTGCGGCTTTCAACTATGAGCTCGCTGTTCGCGAGGCGCGACGTAATTGTCGTCGCCAGCGTCTCGTGCATTTACGGCATTGGCAGCAAGGAGGACTACGAGGCGATGGTGATCCCGCTCCGAACCGGCCAGGAGATTACTCGTGATCAATTGCTCAGCCGCCTCGTGGACATTCAATACTCGAGGAACGACATCGAATTTAGCCGGGGCCATTTTCGTGTTCGCGGCGATACCGTCGAGCTCTGCCCCGCTTATACCGAGGATGCTTTGCGATTTGAATTCTTCGGAGATGCGATTGATCGCATCACCCGGTTTGATCCGCTCACCGGCCATAAGATTGAGCCGCTCTCTGCAATCACAATCTATCCGAGCAAACAATTCGTTACTCCCTTGGACAAAATGAAGGGGGCGATTCTGAATATTCGGGAGGAGCTCACGGAACGGATTGCATGGTTCGAATCACAGGGCAAATTGCTCGAAGCCCAGCGGATCAAGATGCGGACTGAATACGACCTTGAGATGATGATCGAGATGGGATTCTGCTCGGGAATTGAAAACTATTCGCGGCACATTGGAGGGCGGCCTCCTGGAGCGCGCCCCTGCACGCTGTTCAATTTCTTTCATTCGGACTATCTCCTTGTCATCGACGAATCGCACGCGACTGTTCCGCAGATCGGTGGAATGTATGCCGGGGATCGTTCTCGGAAAACGGTTCTGGTGGACCACGGATTTCGGCTGCCGAGCGCTCTCGATAATCGCCCTTTGAATTTCGAGGAATTCCAACAAATGCAGAACCAGACGATTTACGTGAGCGCCACTCCGAGCGGTCAGGAAATCCAATGGTCTGAAGGCCGGATTGTTGAACAGATCGTTCGCCCGACCGGTTTGATCGACCCGAAAGTCACAATAAAACCACTCAAAGGCCAGATTGATGATTTGATCAACGAAGCGCGGAAGCGGGTCGATCTCAAGGAACGCGTTCTGGTGACGACACTCACCAAGCGCACCGCGGAAGAATTGACGGACTACCTGCGAGACATCGGGATCAATGTGCGCTACCTGCACAGCGAAATTGATGCGATCGAACGCGTTGAGATTCTGCGCGCGTTGAGGAAAGGGGAATTCGATGTTCTGGTGGGAATCAATCTATTGCGCGAAGGACTCGACCTCCCGGAGGTGTCGCTAGTGGTTATCTTGGACGCGGACAAGGAAGGCTATCTACGCTCGACGACCAGTCTGATTCAAACGGCTGGCCGGGCGGCTCGGCATATAAACGGCGAAGTCATTCTCTACGCCGATGTGATGACTCAGAGCATTCAAAAGTTTCTGGCGACATCGCAGTATCGCCGCGAAAAACAACTGGCCTACAACCGTGAGCACAACATTACGCCTCGCGGCGTGAGCCGACCTGTCGAAGAGAGTTTATCGTCGCAGCGAGCGCTGGCCGCCGAAATGGTGATCAACGATGCGGGCGGCAATTTCGACGTCGTCGAAACAGTTCGGCAGTTGGAAGAGGAAATGTTAACCGCAGCAAACAATCTGGAATTCGAGAAAGCCGCATTGCTTCGAGATCAGATTCGAGAGCTCAAGCGAGGCACGGATGGAATGAAGCAGGTGTCAGGGGAACCATTGTCCATCTACCCAAAAGGCAAGGCCAGAAAAGGCAAACAAAAGATGACACGGAAATCGTAGCTAGACTTCGACACCGGATCTAATTCCGCGTCAGATCATCCGGAGTTTCGGCCAACAGCCGATATTGCCACCCTTTTTCACGCAAGATTTTACTCCACAGCGTTTCTGTCGCGGCCGTAAATACCAAGTCGATCGACGCAGGGTGCGTCACCCAGGACTTGCGGCGCATCTCGTCTTCCAATTGCCCCGCTCCCCATCCGGCGTACCCAGCATAGACCCGCACTTGCTGCGTCGGAGAAAGGGCTTCTCCAAGCTCCACCAGAGAGTCAACCGAGTGGGCCAGGCTAAGATTCGGCATCACGTTGGCCTGAAGCAAATAGGTATCGGAATGCAAATAGCTGAGCGTCGGCGGCTGCACCGGCCCGCCAAGATACAGGATTTGCCCCCTGAAAACATCAGGCAGATCTGCCACCAAAACGTCGCCGACCTTTTTATCGCTGGACCTGTTCAACACCAAACCGAAGGCGCCATCGGCGTCATGCTGACAAATTAACACAACCGCCTTATGGAAAAATGAGCCGTTCAGTTGGCCGTTATCCAATAGCAGTTGACCTTTGAGGGAATTAAATGTTTCAGCCATGTAACCAAGTCGGATTACTCTGCAACAAGCTTGCCCGTCTGACAATCTCGATTAACATTTCCACCATGTTAAAGATCTTTTTATTCGTGTTACTGGCGATCACGTTGAGTTCAACCGGTTGTAAAACCAAGTCTGGAAGTCGCGAATTCATTCCGGGCAAAGGCTGGACGCCAAATTGAAAACTGGGTCGCTGGGCAGCGGCGACTTCATGATCGCGGATTTGCGGCGCTAATCTCCATCACGGCTCAAGTCGTCCGCAATTGCGCAACCCCAAGCCGACTTGCAGGTAATGATCTTCTACCATCAGGATCACGCGATTGCTTTTTTACGCATGGGCAAACGAGTGAACTCGAAATCAAGTCATATCTCGATGAAGCGATTGTCAGAAGCGCTCGGCGCAACAGAGGCTCTGGGGAGGCAGAAGCCACCGAAGGATTCCAAACAGCAGCTTCCATAGCCGCAGCCACCGAATGGGAGGCTGAACGGCTCGATCCTAAGAGATTATTGGCCGATCAACTCCAAAGCAGCCGCGACCATTTTGTCGGAGGTGAGCCCGTGCTTTTCGTAGAGGTCCTCGGCTAAGTAAGCGGATTGGCCAAATTCACCGTGGATGCCCAGAGACTTCATCCGATGGCCGATTCCGGCTTGGGAGAGAGCATGTGAGACTTGTGCTCCCATGCCGCATACCACCTGGTGGTCTTCGATCGTCACAACACGTCCGGAACAAGCTTTCACGGCCCCGCAAATTGTTTCGAGATCGACTCGGTTGATGAAGGGATTGTTGATCACCAGAGCGCTGATCCCTTTTTCAGCCAATTTCTTACCCGCGTCCAGAGCCTTGTTCAGCAACGGACCACAAGCGATGAGCACCACGTCCTTTCCCTCTTTCAGAATCTGCGCTTTCTCCCACTCGTACCGCGAGTTCTCCACCCAGTGAAGCGGATAATTCTCGCGACCAACGAAAAAGATCACACTCTCGCCAGCGCCGCCTTGCTCGCGAGAAGCAGCCTGGCGCTTGATTGCTTGATACATGAGCGACTCGGCTTCGCCGGAGCACGAGCAGGCGATGACCACAGTGTGAGGAATCGCGCTGAGCGCCGCGAAATAGGTCGTCGCCTGATGGGAAGCTCCATCAGCCGCGTCCTGGAAACCAACGTGTGAGAAGATGGCGATCACCGGCGCTTGAGAGAGTGCCGCCATGGTCAAAGGCAAATTTCCTTTCGTCACGCCAAACTGTCCGAAGGTATCGACTATCGGAATGAAGCCGACCTTCGAAAAACCCACGGCAGTGCTGATCATATTCGCTTCGGCAATGCCGACTTCGATGAATCGATCTGGAAAACTTTTCTGAAACAAACTGATGCCAGTTGAGCCTTGGACATCTGAGGAAACCGAGTAAACCGGGAAACCCTCTTGCGCCGCCCGGACCGCCCCCTTCGCCAAGCCGGTTTGAACCTTATCCGTTTTTGCAGGCGACGCTGAGGGAGATGCGCTCGCGGCCTTCGCCTTTTTAGCGGCTTCCCGTTGCTCCCAACCTGCCCGCAGCGTCTTGCTCCATTGCGCGAATTCCTCGATCACCTGATCGCCGACAATTTCAGACACAAACTCGGCGACTTTCTCCCCGTTTGCCAGAGGAAACCCATGCCCACCGGAGGCGCTTTCAACGGTCGATTTAACTCCGTAGCCCTTGATGGTTTTCACCAGCATGCAGACCGGTTTATTGGGATTGGACTGAGCTTGCTCGATGGCGTTTTCGACCGCCTGATACACTGCCTGCAAGTCATGACCGTTGGCCACGCGAATCACATTCCACCCGAGCGCTTCCATGCCATTGAAGCTGGGTGTCATGCTAAACGAATCTTTCGTGATGCGGCCGGAGAGCTTGGTATCGTTGTCGGAGATCACCAGAACGAACGGATTGACTCGACCCTTCGACGCGAGGCCGGGAATCGCAGCGAATGCTTCCTTTGCTTCTCCTTCCATCGATGCGCCGTCAGAAACAGTGCAGATCGTCACTCGATTTCGCCGGGCCACCTTATCCGCGATAGCCAAGCCCTGAGCCTGTGGCAGTCCTGAACCAAGCGGCCCGTTGCTCAGCAAAACGCCTTCAGGATTCAGATGCGACTCGCCATGTCCGGTCAACTTGCTCTTGATTCCACGAAACTCTTTCAAATCGTCGAAAGTCATGCCGTCGAAGCCGTAATTCGCCCGCAGGGCGTAAATACCGTTCTCGGTATGGCCGGCATCATTGACGAAATTATAGGCCTCATGCCACGGACGATCTTTCACCGAAAACAGGATGCCGTGGATCGCCGACATGATTTCCGCGAAGGCGGCTGGTCCACCCCAATGGCACGCTGCTCCGCCGATGACGGCGTGAACATCCATCAAGGCCACGAGAGCACGCGTCGCCCGGGGATCGCCGAGGACGACGACCTGGCCTTGGGCATTTTTGACTTGGACGGAATATTTTGGTGGCTGGCTCGGAGCCGGAGCCAGCTTGGAACGGATTTTGAGAGGGGTCAGTGGTGGAGCTTCGACTGCTTGAACAACGCTTTTATCTTCAGCCATAATGATGCCTCAAAATTTATTATGACAACACTTTAAAGCCCAAGGATGGAATTGAAAGAACGAACTTTTTCCAAGGATCGTTGTTGCGCGGCATAACAAGGAAATCTCCTTGACTTTCCCATCGTCGCGCAAAAAATCCCATCAACTCCACCGCTTGAGTTTGCCCATGTAAAACTATTATGAAACGAATCTCTATCGCACCGTCCAAGAATGCTTTCACGCTCATTGAATTACTGGTGGTGATTGCGATCATCGCCATTCTCGCTGGCATGCTTCTGCCTGCCCTGGCCAAGGCGAAGACCAAAGCCCAAGCGATAAAATGTGTCGGCAACCTCAAACAGATCGGGCTGGCCAACTTCATGTATTTCAATGACGAAGGCAAGCCGGTGAACTACGACGCATGGCCGGACCTTTGGATGAAGAGGTTGCTGGACAGATATTCAGCGATCAATCAGGTCAGGACCTGTCCGGTCGCGCCCGAACGCACCGCGGCTCAACTTAAGAAGGATTCGTCCGGGGAGGGCTGGGTGACGAGAACCTGGCTTGTGGCCGATGGACCTCGCGCCTATCAGGGAAGTTATACGCTGAATGGTTACCTTTACACGGCCAGTCCTTATGGAGAACAGAAGAACATGTTTCGCGGTGAAGGCGATGTGCAGGAGCCATCGAAAACGCCTTACTTCGCCGACGCAATCTGGGTGGACGCATGGCCGGTAGAAACGGATACCCCGGCCAGAAACCTCTTTGACGGTGATAAGTTCGCCGGTGGAGGATTGTCGCGGATTGCCATTCCGCGTCACAACGCGCCGCTCTCGGCAGCCTCAAAAACTTTTGACAAAAAGAACCAGCTGCCTGGTGCCGTGAATGTCGGATTCGCAGACAACCACGCCGAGACAGTGAAGCTCGAGAAACTCTGGGATCTTACCTGGCACAAGAACTGGAAAGCTCCAGCGAAACGGCCAGGGCTATAGGCGCGTTTCGTTTGCACAGGCGAGACCGAGATCGAGAGACAAACGGTTGAACTGTAACCCGAACGAACAGCCCCCCTGAAGCGCTGGGTATGAAGTTCACTTGAAATTGGCGCATTCACACGATGAAGTTGTGTCGGATGCTGTTGAGTTGAATCCAAACGTTTATTGAGTTCGAGTGCTTTGAATTATGACTGCCCTAATCCCTGGAATGTTGAGCGTGCGACAGAGGTTTCCCGAGTCCAAGCCGGTGAACATACGCGCGGCGGTGCAGAGCGGATTTGAAACGGAAGCAATCCTAACCCGGATCAAACCCGGGATGCGAATAGCCGTGGCGGTGGGGAGTCGCGGGATTACGAATCTCCGTGCGGTCGTTGAATCGATCCTGGATGTGTTGAAAGCCGCAGGGGCACAGCCTTTCATCATCCCGGCGATGGGCAGCCACGGCGGAGCCACGCCAGAAGGCCAAGCAGACCTTTTGCGGGAATATGGAGTCAGCGAGGACCAACTGAAAGTGCCTATCAGAGCCTCTATGGAGGTCGAGCGAATCGGCGCGACGCCCGACGGAGTGGACGTTTATCTCAGCGTGGAAGCATTGAAGGCGGATGGCATCGTGGTAGTGAACCGAGTGAAACCGCACACGGACTTTAGCGGAACGATTGGCAGCGGGATTCTAAAAATGATCGTGATCGGATTGGGCAAGCGCGTCGGAGCCGCGACCTTTCATGCGGCGGCCAGCCACCGTGGCTACGAGCACACGATTCGCAGCATTTCCAGCGTTTCGCTGCAAGCCGCGCCGATCCTCTGCGGTGTGGCTATCGTGGAAAATCAATTTCATGACACGGCGCGGATCGCGGTTTTCAAATCGGAAGAGATTGCACGCCGAGAGGAAGAGGTCTTTGTGGAATCGAAGAACCTGATGCCAAGATTGCCGTTTGATGAGATTGATTTCCTCATCATCGATCGCATCGGCAAGAACATCAGCGGCGCCGGCATGGACCCGAACATCACGGGCCGCGGCGTCCACGGCTATTCTTCGTTTCTGGGCAACAAAGACCAAAGCAAGCCTCGGATCCGGCGGATTTTCGTTCGAGATCTCACTCCTGAAACCCATGGCAACGGCATAGGAATTGGCTTCGCCGACTTCACGACATCGCGGTTGGTTCGCGGTATGGATCACAACGTCACCGCGATCAACGCCCTGACATCGCTCACGCCACAGGGCGCAAAAATACCGATTCACTTTGAAACCGACCGTGAGGCTATCACTCAGGCCCTAATCTCCCTCGCGCTGCCAGACGTTAGGCAGGCAAAGGTGGTTCGTATCGCGGATACTTTATCGCTCGGGAACATGGAAGTTTCCGAGGCTTACTCGGAGATGATAAACGAGAAGGAAAACCTCATGGCTACGAGCGTCATCGGGGAGATGAAATTTGACATCTCAGGAAATTTAATGCCGTTAAGCGAGTGACTTCCTGGTGACGCTTAATCTCACTTGAAAGCAACTCGGAATCAATAGCCTGACGGTTTATATCCTCGGAAACTTTCTAGCCAAATCGATTGAATCGCCTGTCTTCGAAAGCGTGTGAAGTGCCCAGGTTGGAAGTCGCAGAAAGATCCTCATGAATGCCACCATGTCATCACTCACGAAAAGTGTTTCGACAAGGCCTGCCGCGACTGAACTATTCAAAGGCATTGTTTCGCGGCTTGCCACTAGCCGCCGGGATTAGCTGGCCAGCCTGAAAAATTTGCACTCGGCTGATGGAGCAGGGAGCATCATCAGGTGCTGAAGAGGTCGAGGTAATGCGAATTACCTTGGCGCGAATCGGATCGAATAAAAACACGAAGGTTGGGCCTCGGCGCTGGCTCTCAACCGTTGGATTAACCCACTCTCTTCCATCCATCGACAGTTGGACTTTGGATCGATGAGGAAAATCAGCAACTTTTCCTGCATTGCTGGCCGCGGCATCGAGATTGATTTCGCAAATCGGAATGGGCTCAGGCAATTCGATCTGATACCACATCCCCGACGCCTGAGAAGCGCCGACGACCCACGCTGTTTGTCTTGATGCACCAGCAGTTGCGTTCTGTGCCATTTCTGGGTTGTGACTGGCGGTCACTTTCCAGGTGGATTGATTCGTTAGGGCCACCGGCAGCAACGCGAGCAGTTCCGGAATCGTAAACGGCTCGGTTCGGTTCCCAATTCTCGCCCGGATTCGCGCAACCTGATTCGAAGTGATCATCGAGCCGGAGTTGTCAAAGTCATTGCGGACGTAGGAAGCAACGTCCGCAATCCAGCCGTCGTCATAGCTCGCCATCGGCACCATGAGCCCTTCGTAAGTCTCGTCATCCACCGGGCCCGTGATCCCGCAGAGCAGCGCGGTGATCACATATTCAGGACGGCCCAAAACACGGCTGGATCGACTCAAAGGCGGTGCCATCCTACGATCATCCGGATCGTCCAGGATCGGGGCTCCCTTCCCATCCCGGCCATGGCAAACATAGCAAAGCTCGCTGAAAACTCTGGCCCCACGGTCGTATGAGGCATTCTCTTCCGGAGTGAACTCAGGGAGTTGACCATCCGGGGCGGCGACGGAAACCGCCGCCGTTTTAGCCTGATTAATTGCGCCAGCGAGGCTTGCCGTGCCGGACTGGACGAGCCGGTCGAACGCTAGGAAGCAAGCGAGTTGGAGGAGGATCGTCCCAAGTCGGTCGATGTGGTAGCCCAGCCCAGTCATACTTCACGGCAATGTTCAGGCCAATTGCCGAACACAGCAACTCTAGAAGTCGAAAAAAACCAACTGGATCGAAACTGATCCGTTTGCCGGACTACTGAGCGCGAGCACCTGAACGCGGCACTTGAACTCCTGGCGCTCCAGGTGCAACCCCACGCCCACCAAAACCTCCTCGCCCCCCGCCGCCTCGGCCGCCTCGGCCGCCCACACCCCCATTGGCCGCCAATTGGGCACCGATCGCCGTTACTCCCGCCGACTTGTTCGATTCCAAAGTGGACTGGATAAAAGCAACAGCATCCGGAGCCTTGATGTATCCGACGGTCAGCATCGATTGGATCACGACGTTCGGATCGGAATCCTTCGCCAATTCCTTAACATCGGACACCAAAGAAATGTCACCGGCCTTGATTAGTCGCTCACTGAGCTGCGCCGCTTGAACCCGAATCTTCGGATCCGTGCTCTTCAACTGTTCCCGGACAATTGCCGCATCCAAGGCTCCAAGCCCTTCCAATGTCCACAACGCGTGAATCCGCCCCAATTGGCTGGGGGATGTTCGGGCCATGCTTTGAAGAGCGGGGACGACCGATTTGTCCTGGCGCAAAATCAAGTTCTGTTGAGCAGTGTCTCGCCACCAACCGTTGGGATGCTGGAGGTGGGCGACGAGCTGGGCCGCGGTCTCGTTGCCCATATTCGGCTTGGTTCGGTCGGGTTCCATCCCGTCGTACGTCAGGCGAAAAATGCGACCATGATCGACGATTCGATCTAATCCGTACTGCTCGATCTTCGCGCGAGAATAAGCGCCTGGCCCAGTCCAGTTCGCTTCCTGGATGATTCCCCGGTACATGTCCGTGATGTAAAGTGTGCCATCGGGCGCTGTGGTCACATCCACCGGACGGAAGAGAGGATCGGTGGCTTTGATGAACTCGGTTCCAGTATAGATGTTCCGCATTTGGGTCAACCCTTCGGTGACCACAGGGCGAATACGGCGAATGATTCGAGCGACCGTTTCGCCGTAAAGATAATCCCCAACCATGTCGGCCGGGAGCCGGTCTCCTCGAAAAACATCATTACCTGCCCCGGCAGTGGCTCGATTCAATGCATTGTCGGGCATCCGGATCGAGGACATTCCGCCTTGCATATCGCCGATCATGGGAGCGCCCCAGACTTCAGCAAAATTTGGAGCAAGGCCCGCGAGAGAGCTGTTCACGTTGAAGCCTCCATAGTGAATCGGCAGTTGGAAGTATTCCGGAACGCCGCTCGCGCCGCCTTGCGAATATATCTTGCCGTAGTTATCCATGGTCACGCCCCACTGCCCGCCAAGGGAGCCCGAGTCCTCGCGGATCACTCCGGTCGGAGTCCAGCGCAGTCGGAACGAACTGATCGTTGCATACAGCCAGTTGTCCAGGCCCCACGTGAGCCCGCTGTTTTGATGCTCCACGTTCCCACCTCTCTGCCCGCTACCGGCAAAGAACACCTCCTTTTGGTCAGCCACGCCATCGTTGTTAGTGTCCGTGTATTTGTAGGAATCAAGAGTGTCATACTCCTGGACGACGACGCTGTTGATTCCGAGCGGCATCACATAGCGAGTGGCCACAAGGCCATCCACAAACACCGTGTGACGATCACGATTATCGAAGATCCCGTCGCCATTCAAATCCTCGTGCATCGAGATCCGACTGATGGGTTGATGAACGCTCGCGTCCGCTGGGTCCTGCATATAGGAACGCATTTCGTTCACGAACAACCGGCCGTTGCCGTCAAAGGCGATCTGCGTCGGTTCCTGGATGTAAGGATCCCAAAGGATGGGCGTCATGTGGTAGCCTGGCGGAAGAATCATGCCTTTCGCCTCCTCCTCAGGGGTTTTGATCTGGACGGGGACTTTGGGAGAGAAATCCGCTCCGGCCGCGACCTGGCCTTCGAGGTCGTTCACATCCGCTCCGCCACCGCGGCCACCAGGTCCACCGCCACGGCCGCCCTGCAAATCTTGTTGGACGAGAATCTGAATCTGGCCGGGAGCGAGGCTGTTGGTTGATGTCTGGAGTTTTACGAAGGCTTCGGCCCGCGCATTCGCCAACGCGAGTTCAGCGTTGGTCAGGGCATCGATCATAAGCTGAATGGCGGGACCGCTCTGTGAGGCGGCGAATGTAGCCGCAGCGAAAGCGTCGCGCGCGGCTGTGACCGCTCGGCTCAATTCGGCGAGCCGGGTATTCATTTGCGCCACGGCTTCGTGTTGACTCGCGTTCAGTGGCGAACGCCCGCTGGCAGCCGCCGCATCCTGGAAAGCCCGTGCCTGAGCGAGAGTGCCTCCTAAAATCCAGGCCGCCCCGCCGCCTCGTCCGCCAACCCCTCGCCGCACTGCTGGAGCACCACCGCCGGGGGGAACGGCAGTTTGTGCGTGAACCCTTGGCGAAAGCGTCAAGGTGCTGGCCAAGGCGATGGAGAGACCACTTAGATAGAGCATTTTTGCGTTCATAGCTGATTTTAGGCGCTTGTATCATTGGGAACCATCATTGCGCTCGAGGAGCAGGACCACCGCCAGGAGGGCCAAAACCGCGGCCGCCGGGCCCGGAGCCGCCGCGACCACCACGGCCACCGCGGCCACCAGGCGCGCTGGCGACGAGCTGAGCGATCGCCGCTTCGTTCAGTTTATTCGTTGACGCCTGGACCTTGGCGAACAGCACCGAAGCTTTCGTGGCCCAAGCGAGCCGGGCGCTCGCCAGAGCGCTATTCGCCGCAACAATTTTCGCCTCGTCCTTCGGCGTGGCATAAGACGCGGCGACCAGATTCGAGGTGGTCAACGTGATAGCCATGGTCTCGGCGCTTAGAGCTGTGGTGATGCTGTTCATGGCCGCCATTTGCTCTGGGGGCAACATGGGACCTCCGCCGCGACCTCCTCTCCCACCACCCGGGCCTCCCGGGAAGTCGGCAGGCTGGGCCGAGACGAAAGTTACGGTGACCAACCAAACTGCGGCTGCCAGCGTGCGGAGATGATGAGAGATGCGAATGTTGATTTTCATAAAGCAAACAGACGGTGCGTGTCTTGAGTTTGTGTTGAGAGTTTGAGGAGCGTGTGAGTGTTTAGGCGAGAGCGTCCTTGGCGTAGCGAACGCATTTCGCAAGCTCGGCCATCACGTTCGATCCCTGCGGCGGGTTGTATTCGAATTCAATCGTTGCTGGAAATGTGTAATGTTGCTTCTTCATAAGTTGAAGGACCTCCTTAATCGGCGTGTCCCCTTGGCCCCAGGGCGTATTGTCCCCGTTATTAAACTTCCGATCCTTGAGATGCATGCTCGTAATTCGGCCATGGTTTTTCTCGATGAACGGTATCGGACTCTGGCTGGTACCCGCCACGTAATGGCCAATGTCGATGTTAGCTCCGTTGTACGGTGATTGACTGAAGGCTTCATCCCAGAACGTGAGATGAGCCTGGGCGTGAGCGTGATAACCCGCCCATAGCTTGCGTTTGGCGGCATACTCGCCAATCCGCTTGGTGGTCGCGGCATTCGGGAGTTCCATCGTGAGCTGATTTGCTCCAAGCGCTTCAACCACGTTGAAGGCGTACTCATACTCCGAGTCCGGGCTATTCAGGTCCAAACCAAGCTTGAATCCGTAGATGCTAACACCCGCGTCGTTATACATTTTCCGCAACGCTTTGAATCTGTCCATGGACACGGTGGCTCGCCACTTCGTCATTTCGCTGTTGCCGCCACCTCCCGGCCTCCCTGCTCCACGTCCTCCACGAGCACCTCCCGTAGCCTGCGTGACAAGCGCTTCGATTTGTTGCGCGTTTAAGCGGGCTGGCGTGCCTTGTAGCTTGGCGAAGGCATGAGCCCTGCCATTAGCCACGTCTAACTCCGCGGCGCTGACTGCGGCCAGCCGCGCTGGAATGGAAGCGACATCGTAAAATGTTGCCTGGGCAAGCGCCGCGCGGGCACTGCTCAAAGCCTGAGACTGCGAGGCGATCGAATCATTCATCGCAGCCACACCCGCTTGCTGATCCGCCGTCAGGCCAGGAATTGCTGCCGCACCCCCAGCGCCGCCACCTCGACCACCCCCGCCACTAGGCGCTCCGGCAAAGCTTTCAACAGGCCCGTTCTGGAGTTCGGTCGCACTGATGCCAAGCTCGACCATCGCGTTCAGGAGGCTTTCCGCACTGCTTGGCAATCCACGGAAAGAATATGGAGCGATCACTCCAATCTGAACGCCGTTAAACTTCGAGTTTGGCTTCTGACCACCCGGCACTGCGGCAAATAGGCTGGTCCGGTTCGCGATAAAGCAGGTCAGCGGGACGGTCCCCATACCGAGTTTTAACATCTGACGCCTGGTGTAGAACATAACGTTGCCGTTTCTTTGAATGGTTAAGGGCTGTTGGTTTTCGTAAGCAGGCAGTGCTTGAGGTTGCCTGCCTGGATCTATCGACGTCGGAGACCGGCTGCAGCGTGGCCATGGCCGCATGAGTTCGTAACTGCGATAGCCTTGACCAAGACACTCAAACCGCAGAGCAGTGTTTTCATGGTTGTTGGCGGTCGTTCAAGAAGTCTGCTGTTTCCATCGGTTTTGAATAGGGTTTAAGGATTCGATGATTGAGCGATCGATTACATCAGGAAACTGGGATTCGGTTGAGGGAGCTTTTTATTGTAGAGCGCAGGGGTGGTCAATCGAATTCATTCAAATGTCACCGCGGGATACAGCGGATTCAAGAAAAAGTTTGCGCGACCTGGCTATCGTGGATTCCCAAGCGATGGCTCTGTCTGATGTGCCGCGCTGGGCAAGAACCCACGATTGGATCAGAAACCGCCACTTACCTGGAAGGGGTCCGTTCCAAAAATCGCACGCGCG
>SIBE01000058.1 GCA_009695265.1 Pedosphaera sp.
TTACGGTTGCACCGGCACGGACCTCTATCGCGAAAAGGGCGTATATGAGAAGGACGTGTCGATGAAATCATTCTGGCAGAATGACGCAATCGTGTGGTCCGAAGGCATCAAACAAATGGATCTGGTCATGAAAGACAGCAGCGGCGGCGGCGGTCACGCGCACAAACGCGCTGACTCGGAAAAGTTTTTCCCCACGAAAATGCGCATTACGGTTATTCAGGTATCGGATGGATCGAAGTATGATCCGAGCCTGGTGCCGAACCTTCCTCGTAAGAGCTCGATCCGATGAGTTAAAAACCGTCCAGTTGCTGGACTTCTTGGGGGTGCCTGTTCCGCTTGGCCATCAGATCGTCTGTCGTCCTCACGAGGAACAATTAGTTGAGGGCAATGCCCCGCCGAATATAAGTGGGCACGTCCAAATTTTCCCCATGATGGACGGTGGGCTCACTCTTTTCAAAACGGCCCTTGGAGACTATTTCCAGCGGCAACTGACTCTGATGCCAGCGCGAGGATTTCCTGTTTCGAGCACCGGAGGTTGGCTGACCAGCGAGCAACTGTTTCGTTCTCTCCGGTGTCAGCGCCGGCGGAGGCGGGAGAAATCGGGAGGCCGGGCGATGTGTCGCATCAATGTCAAGAAAGTGGTTGTCAAAATCCCGGGCGGAACCGCCGGGGGCAGAAGCATCATCGAGGGTGCCGGGACCTTCTTGGCGAGGGGTTTCGCTGACTGCGGGACTGCGGCGAGATGCGACAAGGGTCACGGAGAGACGGCCCTGAAACTCATCGGCAACCGCCGCTCCCATGATGACCTGCGCATTTTCGGCTTGCCTATTAATTTGCTCCATCACGCGATTAACGTCGGCCATTGTGAGATCAGGGCCGCCGACCAAACTCACCAGCACGGCGTCCGCTTCGGTGAGCATGCCTCCTTCCAAGAGCGGACTGGCGAGGAGCTTCTCTACCACGTCACGCGCCCGGCTCTCACCTTGAGCCTGCGCGGTGGCGAACGAACTCTCAGCATGGCGGCCGCGGAGGACGGAGCAGAGATCGGTAAAATCAACATTGATCAGCCCATGGCGGGTGAGCATCTGCCAAATGCCACGGACCCCTTCCCCGAGCAGATCGTTCGCGATATTAAACGTCTCGATCAAACTCGTATTCTCGTCGATGAGCTTGGTTAGCTTTTGGTGCGGGAGGCAGATCACCCCATCTGCCGCCGCTCTCAATCGTTGCAAGCCGAGCTGCGCCTGACGCTGACGTCGGACTCCTTCAAATTCAAACGGCAACGTCACAATGGCAAGAACCAGAGCCCCTGCCTCCTTGGCGATGCGGGCTAGTACGGGAGCGACTCCGGTCGCGGTGCCTCCGCCCAATCCTGCCACGATAAAGACGAGATCCTGTCCTTCGCAGGATTTCTTGAGCTTCAAGATATCTTCTTCGGCGGCGGCTTTTCCTAGATCAGGATCGCCTCCTGTGCCCAGGCCGCGCATCAGCTTGAGCCCAAGCAGTAGCTTGTCTTGAGTGGCGCAGTTCGCTAAAACTCTCCCGCTCGTGTGCATCGCAAGAAAGGTCATTTCCCGCAGATCGCTCTGCGCCATATGTGCGATGGCGTTGGCTCCAGCACTGCCGATGCCAATGACTTTGATGGAGAGTTTTTTCGCGGGAACCGACGACATAATATCAGCTTCTGTTGTCATATTGATGGTGACTCAAACGTCCTGGTTCTAGGGCACGGGATACCGTATTGGATGCGGCTCGTACACAGGTTTGGATTGATTGGCTTCATGACGGTTAAGCCTTAGCTCCACGCCGAAAAAAGTGGCTGAACGTGCTCTTCAGCCCTTGCGCAAAGGATCCATGCTCCTCGGCGCGTTTCTTGTGTTCGAATGAACCGAACTTGGCGAGCCCGATCCCAGCGGCGAACTCCGGTTGATCCAGCGCAGACTTTAAACCGCTGATCGAATTCGTTTTACCCAGCGAGGCGGGCAGCCCAAAGACTTTCTCGGCTAAGCTATTGATCTCCGGAATTCGCGCTCCGCCGCCGCAAAGAAAAGTCCCGCAACGCATATAGTTCAGCAGACCCGCCGGCTCCAATTCCCGGGCGATCAGTTGAAATATTTCCTCCAGCCGCAGATGCATAATTCTTCGCAGATGCTCGAGATTAACCGACTTTTCGGGAGGCCCGACATCATTGGTCAATGGAATGGTTTGGCCTTTGATGCTGGGATCGACAATGGCGGCGCCAAATTCTAGCTTCAGTTGTTCAGCGCGGGCAAGCGGCACTTTGAGGCCGTAAGCCAAGTCATTGGAGACGTGGTCACCTCCCACCGCGAGCACACCGGTATGTTTGACAATCCCATCCGAATAAACCACATACTCCGTCGTGCCGCTCCCCATGTCGATGACGAGGGCACCCAACTCCTTTTGCTGGTTGCTCAGCAGGGCGAGAGAAGAGGCCAGGCCAGTAAACACGATGTCGTCCACCTCCACCTGCAAGCTCTTTACGACGCGAATAGGGTTTTGCAGACGATTAAAGTTCCCGTGGATCACATGAATATCCACCTCGACGCGTGCGCCAAACATGCCGACAGGATTAAGAATGCCATCCTGGCCATCGACCAGGAAATGTTGGCGCACGACGTGAACGACCCGGTTCTCCGAGGGGAGGTTGATGGCCTTGGCGTTCTTGACGACATCCTGGACATCGTCTTCCATAATCTCACGATCGCTGGAGACCACCGGGTGAAATCCGCGATTGTTGAAACCCCGGATGTGGCCGCCGCTGACTCCCAGATAGACGCTGCGAATTTCGACGTCCGCCATTTGCTCAGCTTCGACAATGGCGTTTCGCACATCTTCGGCCGTGAGGGTCGCATCGACAATTTCACCTTTGCGAACTCCTCGCGATTTGGCCTGGCCCACGCCGATGATATTCAGACCGCCGACCTCGTTGACCTGGCCGGCAACAGCGCAGATTTTGGATGTGCCGATATCCAAACCAACGACTGTGGAAGAGGCTTTAGACATGTTTTTTCCTGTAACGTGAAGGTTTAAGTGGTTTCGGGTGCGGTGGCGGAACAACGCTGAGTTCCTGCCAATGAGCGGGAACATTGTTGGAAACGGACAAGTCGAGCGTGCCAATCGCTTTGCCTTCGTGATGCACATAGTCATGCACCATGCGCCAGCGTCGCAGTTGCATCTCCATGTCCGAGAGGCCAAAGGTGACTTCGTTCCCCTGGACAGTTGTGATCACTAACGCCTGAGGCGATGAAAGATCGATGCTCTTCAAATCCACCAACCCCGCCATGGGAGATCGTCCGAAAGCAGCGACTAGAAGTAACGCCGCATACATCTGCGGCGATTCCACCCGTCGCCCGGGGCGTAATTCAGTTCCAACAACACCGGTCAGGACCGGCAGTGGGTCCCACAATGGATTCGGCGCGCCAGGCTGCCTCGACGATTCCAGCGGCAACATCACATAACCCACTTCATCAATGTAAAAAGTGGTGGTCATGACCTCCCCGATGGGAGAGGTGGCTTGGAACCCGGAAATCTGCGCGACAGGCTCTCTTTCGATGACACGGAGTCTTAAACTATTCGGAAGCACTCGCTCGACGTCTGCGCTTTGAATGAGAGGCAGCAATTCTAAGTCCCTCTTGATTCGCAGCAGGTCGAGGGCGAGCAAATTGTCACCCTCCTTCACTCCAGCTCCCGCGAGTATTTGGTTTAATGGGATGATGCCGTCAGTTTGGATGTCGATGCTCTGAATGTTAAAAGCCGTATTATTCCATACCAATTCTTGCAACGCCCACTCGCTGCCCCGCCAAAGAAGGAAAAGAGTCAAGGTCGTGCCCACGATCGTCGCAAACGCAGTCGCAGCCAGTCGCGTCCGCGCAGACCGTGTATGCTGTGAGCGCATCTTGACGTCCAGGACATGCGTCCGTTCGAACCGTCGATTTCTTGGTTTCCGTTTAAACCACATTTTTCCAATGCTTGGTCTTCAGCGGCTGGCCACCGCGCCGGCCACATTGTGCAAGTCTCGTCATCGGCGCATTTGTGCGGCGCGCTCTTGGGCGAGGTTCACCATTTTTTGGCAGAGTTCGCCGTAACTCAGACCTTTGGCCGCCGCCGCTTTGGGCAGCAAACTCGTCTCGGTCATCCCGGGCAGCGTATTGACTTCCAGAATCATCGCCTCTCCGTTCGGCTGAACTATGATATCGACCCGACCGTAGTCGCGCCCGCCGATTGCCCGAAAAGCGCCGAGCCCAACTTCCTGAACCTTTGCTGTGATCCCAGAGTCAAAGGGCGCCGGACAAAGATATTCCGTGGCGCCCACCGTGTATTTGTTCTGGTAATCGTAAGTACCCTTCTTGGGACGTATTTCCACAACCGGCAACGCTTCCCCATCGAGAATGCCTACCGTTGTCTCTCGACCTAAAATTTTAGGCTCGAGCAAAATTTCCGTGTCATAGCGGAGTGCTTCAGCCAGCGCTTTGGGCCATTCTTCAATGCGCTCGACGAATCGCAGCCCAACGCTGGAACCCTGCCGCACTGGTTTCAAGACGAGCGGTGGATGCCATCCCATCGGGCAACGGGAGGAAGCTGAGGTGAGCACTTCGAACCGAGCGGTTGGCAAACGCGCATCTAGACATCGACGCTTCGTCAAGACCTTATCGAACGCCACGCGACTCGCTTCGGGACCACATCCGGTATATGGAATGCCCAGGTCCTCGAGGCGTTGCTGGACTGTCCCATCCTCTCCGTATGTCCCATGGAGGGCAAGAAACACCGCGTCGGTTTGCGGTGGCAGGCTCCAGTTGTGATCTTGCGGGTCGAGTTCGTAAACAACGTGCCCTAGCGACCGCAACGCAGCAGCTACAGCAGCGCCGGAGCGGAGAGACACCTCTCGTTCCTTGGACGGACCGCCAAGCATCACAGTGATGTTCAAAGGCGCGTTCATCGACCGCCTCCGCAATTTCCCATTTCTCCGACGATCTCCACCTCTGTTTCCAACTCGATACCTCGATCGGCCCGGACTTTTTCCTTGATAAGTTCGATTAAGCCCAGAACGTCATTGGCCGTGGCAGTGCCTTCGTTGACAATAAAATTGCCATGCACATCTGAAACCACCGCACCGCCCACGCGCGTCCCTTTGAGACCGAGTTCATCGATCAGTTTGCCGGCGGGGATGCTGAGAGGATTTTTGAAGATGCAGCCGGCACTAGGGGCGGCCGGTTGAGAATCCCAGCGTTTCTGGCTGCTAGCCTTCATTCTATTGGCGATGCTCTCGCGATCCGCAGGCTGCCCTCTCAGAACCGCGCTGAGAGCAATGTTCTGCTTGAGCAGCGGACAGCTCCGATACTCGACCTTGACATCATCGACGCCCCGTTCGTAAGTCGTCCCGCCGAAATCCATAAAGCGGATCGCCTTCACGGCATGGAATATCCAACCGCCCATCGCTCCGGCATTCATACGCAAAGCGCCGCCGACCGTGCCGGGAATGCCTTCGAGAAACTCCAGTCCAGCGAGGGCATGTGCTTTGGCCTCCATCGCGACTGCTTTCAATCTCGCGCCCGCGCCGCAGTGCAAATCTTCCCCGCGTACTTCGACCGCGCAGAACTGCGGATGAGCCAGGCAAATCACGATGCCGCGAATGCCGCCGTCCTGGATGAGGAGATTGGACCCGCGTCCGAGCATCAGAAATGGCAAGTGCTGCTCGGCGCAGAACCTTAGCACCTCAGCCAACTCTGCTTCGGAAGCAGGTTCAATATAAAGATCCGCCCGGCCACCGACACGCAGCGTCGTGCGTTTCGCTAATAGTTCATTCTGCCGAAGCGTTGTAGCTGGCGAGAGCCGTTGCGCGAGGCTGGCGCAAAGAGATTCTTTTCTGTGATCAGCCTCGTGCTTCAAATCGGCGGCGAGCTCGTGGGCAGCGTTGGTAATGTTTCCAGCTCCCAAGAACAAGACAGAGTCGCCGGGTTGGAGAGCGGCTCGCACATGGGAGGGCAAGGCCGCGAGAGAAGGAACGAATTCGACAGCCTGGCCTTGCCCACGAACGGCAGCGGCGAGCGCGTCGCCGTTGACACCGGCTATCGGAGGTTCATTTGCAGAATAGATTTCGGTCAACCAAAGCCGGTCGGCCTCCTTAAAACAGGAGGCAAACTCGTTCATTAGATGACGTGTTCGGGTAAAGCGATGTGGCTGGAAAACGACGAGGAGGCGGCCGTGGTTCGAACATCTAAGGGCCTGGATTGTTGCTCGAATTTCGGAGGGATGATGACCGTAATCATCGATCACGTGGTAATGCTCGTCTCTGTAGAGTTCCTGCTGCCTTCGGGCCGCTCCGCGAAAAGAACCGATCGCTCGATCAATTTCCAGAGGCTGGAAACCCAATTGATGCAATAGAGCAATGATCGCCGCCGTGTTGGAAATATTTTTGGCACCCACGAGCATGGTGGTGAATTCTCCAAGCCGTTCATCACGATGCCAGATTTCGAAACGAGTCGCGGACTGGGCGTCGAACGTTGAGCGCGTGACCACGGGCTTGGGTGAGATTCGATATTCGGCCGTGGGAGCAAATCCGTAAGAGATGGCCCCCGGTCGCCCGCTCAAGAGCTTGACCAATGGGAGATCGTCCGCGCAATAAACCAGCTTACCTCGGGTTTGATCGGCGAACGCGCGAAATTCCTGAGCGATGGCGTCGAGGTCGCCGTAAAAATCGAGATGCTCGGCATCGAGGTTCAGCACAATCGCATGCTCCAATTTGAATTCGTGGAGAGTGCCATCACTCTCGTCGACTTCAACGACAAAATAAGGCTGAGAGTCAAGGGCCGAAGATGGAGAAGCGGGCGCCCATTTTGCGTGAGGGACGAGTTGGGGAACCAGCGCACCGACAGCATAGCTCACGTTGATAGCGAGATGCTGGAAGGCAAAGCCCAGAAGCGCCGTTGTCGTGGTCTTGCCATGCATTCCGGCAATCCCGATCCCGCGGTGTCGGCGCACCAATGCGGCCAAGGCAACACCTCGACGGATCACTGGTAATTGCATCTCTTGAGCCTCCATCAGCTCCGCGTTATCCGGTCGAACCGCCGACGAGTACACCACGAGAAAAGGACGCGCCGCGATGACCTGACCGTCGAGGTGTCCAGAATGAATCAAGGCCCCGCGCGCGCGCAGTTGCAGAACCTCAGTATTCACAGCCAGATCCGATCCGGCGATCAAATATCCCATGTCCAATAAAAGGTGCCCGAGACCGCTCATGCCGCAGCCGCCCGCGCCGACCAAATAGACGGTTGCGCCAGGACCTTTCGTTTGAAGGAGTGCAACAACTTGATCTGGGTTGAAAACCGTCACAGGTTTGATCGGGAGAGGCAGAGTTGAGGATTCACCTCGCGGCCAGGCGGTTTTTTCAGAGACGAAGAGCCTAAACTTTTCGAGTCTTCGGGCTTGTGAACTGAGGGGCCAACGTCTGCGACCCCTAGTCGTCTTAAGATAGACTTGGCAACTTCTTCGGCAGCGTCCGGGTAATGCCACCGCTCCAAAGCAGACGTCACGGCAACTCGAGCTTTGGTGTCTTCGATCAACAAGACGATCTGATCTGTCAGCTTTTCCAGCGTGACGCTCGATTGATCCAGTTGCACAGCGGCTCCCGTTTCCGCGAAGGCGCGCGCGTTGTAAAACTGGTGGTTATCCGCTGCTGAAGGAAATGGAATCAAAATCGCGGGCAAGCGCATGGCCGCGAATTCGGCCAAGGACGATGCTCCAGACCGGCTCAAGGCGATGGTTGCGGCGCCTAGAGCCAGCTCCATCTCCGTGAGAAACGGGAAGACCGCCACGCGGCGCTTGTGCAGGGCATAATCAGCGGCGACCTTTTCTTTGTCGCTCGATCCAGTGAGATGCACGAATTGCAATTCAGGGAGGCGAGCAGAAAGGCTGGGCAAAGCTTGTCTCAACAAGTCGTTGATGCCGCTGGCCCCCTGACTTCCCCCCATCACCAGCAACACAGGTTTGGCCGGATTCAGGCCGAGAGCCATTCGACAAGCTCCGGTCTCCAGGGGACTAAAGGCAGGGCGAACAGGTGTTCCGACAACTTTGACCGTTTGATTGCGAAGCCGTCGGGCCGCCAACTGAAAGCCGACAAAAATCTGGTCCACCAAAGGGGCGAGCCATCGATTAGCTCGTCCCGGGATCGCGTTGGATTCATGCAAAAAAGTCGCGGCACCAGCGAATCTGCCGGCGAGAATCGGAGGTGCGCTCGTGAACCCGCCCATCGCGAGAACAGCGTCGGGCTGCCGCGCCTTAAAGCCTCGCGCGCAAATGCGGTAAGAAGCCCAGCATCCTCTAAGGAAAGCTGTCCAGTTGCCATCTTGCAGCGCAATGGTTGGCAGAGTCCTCACCTCGAATCCGGTTGCCGATTTTACGGCCTCCTGATCCACCTCCTTCGGGGAGACTATAAGTGCAATGTCACAAGCCTTTTGCTGGAGCGCCTCGGCAATGGCGATCCCGGGAAAGAGATGCCCGCCTGTCCCACCACAGGCAATCACGACGAACGGGTTTGGGGTTGGCATCGGGATTAGGAAAGTTGGCCCGCTAACACCTCTGAGGAATGGAATCGTCCCGAGACATCCTCCGTCCGGTCAGCCGCATGGCGGGCGATACTGAGGAGTATTCCAATGCAGCCCAGCATCAACAACAGATTGGAGCCACCGAAACTTATGAACGGAAGGGGCAAGCCCTTATTGGGCAACGCTCCCGTAGTCACCCCTATGTTAATGAATGCTTGCGCGCCGATCATGAAAGTAATCCCGGTCCCGAGCAGCAATCCAAAGACGTCCCGAGATTTGGCGGAAATATAGGCACCACTGATCACCAGGAGGACGAACAGCAAAACAACCCCGAGCGTGGCGATCAGCCCAAACTCCTCGCCAATAACCGAAAAGATGAAATCGGTGTGTTGCTGGGGAACAAACCCCAACTTCTGGCGCCCATTCCCCAAGCCAAGCCCTTGCCAACCGCCGGAGCCAAAGGCGAGCATGGACTGCCATGCTTGCAAGCCTTTCTCCATCTTGGTTTCTTCCACATGAAGCCAGGAATAAATCCGTTCCGACCTCATCGGATCGTGCCACAAGAACAGGCTCAAAGCACCCATGCTCAAACAAACCGGCGGCAGGAAGTGCAACCATCGGATCCCCGCCACCAAAAGCATGATGGAACTGACCCCGGCCAGCAGGATCGTCGTCCCCACATCTGGCTCCAGGAAAATCAAGCCCAATACCGAGCCAATAAAAACTCCGGGAACAACCACGCCCCGTTTAGCTGTTCTCAACAACAGTTGGTAACGTTCACAGTACCATGCGACCATTACGATCAGGCCGAGCTTAGCGAGTTCCGACGGCTGAAAACTAATCCCGTAACGAAACCAGCGCCGGGCTCCACCGGTCTTGTAGCCAATTCCAGGCACCAGCACTAGCAGCAGCAGCAGGACCGACACGGCAAACAAAACCAAAGCGAATTTTTTGAATATCTGATAATCGATCGTGGCCATCAGGCAGCAAGCGACCAGACCAATTCCAAACCAAGCGAGTTGCGTGAGGAAAAAATGCGCGCCCGTTTCTCCCCTCCCCATGCCAGCGCTGTAAAGCACTACCATGCCCAGGGAGACCAAGGCGCCCACACAAGAGATCAGGACCGTGATGGCAATTTTCATTCTCGAATCGGCGAGTCGCGGCAGCGCGCCCAGGTCACCCAGGCGCCTTAGCTCGCTAGCGGAGGTTCGTTGTCGTGGATCCGGCCCTTAACGGCTCGACGTGATCTGGATTGGTCAAAGAAAGGGGCGACCCCGATGTTGACTTGTTTGTTTTCACGGATGCGGTCGGAGCTGAAGAAGCCGGTATTTTCAATTTCTTCCCGACCAGCAACTGATCGGTCTTCATGTTGTTCGCAGCTCGTATGGCCGCGGCTGTTGTCCCGTGCTGCTTAGCAATTTTCGTGAGATTTTCACCTGCTTTGACGACATGAGTTTTTCCGTCACCCGTCTCGGCCCGAGCTGGTTCAACAAGCCCAGGTACGCGAGCAGGAGCGGCGCTCGCAGCGGGAATCTGGATTTTCTGAGCCAGCCGAAGCTTCGTGGAATCGAGGCCCGGATTAGCATTGTTGAGGGCGGCAAGCGTTACACCATGTGCCTTGGCAATCTTTCCAAGAGTGTCGCCTTTAACAATCGTGTATTCTTTAGATTCACCGAGGGTCTCGCGCGATGGTGGCGGGGGTGTCGGTGTGGCCAAAGCCGACTGAGGCGGCCGCTGCAAAAACTCATTCGTCGCCGGAACATTCGTGCTGACCGCCGGGACATCGCCGAAACTTGAATAATAGCCTGCATTCGTATCGAGCTTCGGAAGCACGTCTGCAATGTTGTTGGTGGGTTCGGCCTTCTTGGCCGTAACTTTCTCTCGGCCGCAACCGAGCATTAGAAGGCCGCTAAAGAAAACGGCGTGAAGGGCGACTGTCGTAAAAACGACGATGTGGACGCTGGATTTGCCGTTGGCAGGGCGCTGCTGGAGCGGGCTCTGAAGCAAGGGTGAGTTGGGGATGTTCATGGACTTTGGCGCTGGTTAACGTTGGTTGTTATGAGGTGTGTTGGATTCAGATTTGTTCATCGCGGGACTCTTCGTGAGAAAACCGCGCGGCGAAATATTATTCGAAAATGGCTGCTCTGATAGTACCGGAGAATTCGGATCGCCGTGAGCTAGGCCGGACTTGTCCTGGGGGAGGATCGCCTGGGAAGTCGAAAGCAGTTGTTGCACGGAACGTCGGAATACTTCGCCTCGGTGCTGGTAGTTTTGAAACATGTCAAAACTGGAACAGGCGGGAGAGAGTAGAACAACGTCTCCGGAAACAGCGTTCTCGTACGCCATGGAAACTGCGTCGCACAGTGAGTCTGCGAGAGTGCAAGGAGTGAACAGGCTCCACGCCGACTGGATTCTGTCTCGGGTTTCACCGATCAAAAACGCGTGTTTTACACGCTTGGCCAGAAGCGGCCCAATGTCGTGATATTCCAATCCCTTGTCCTTGCCGCCCGCGATCAAGAGGACGTTCGGCTCTCCCGCGGTTCCGCTCGGCGCGGACAATAGGGCCTTTTCAACGGCGTCGAGATTGGTTGCCTTTGAATCGTTGATAAAATGAACGCCCTGAATTTCGGCCACTCGCTCGAAACGGTGTGGAGGAGGACGATAAGCCCGCAAAGACTCGATGGTCTGTTCCAAAGGCAGGCGAAGAACTCTCCCGACCGCCAGGGTGGCCATCATGTTTTCTGCGTTGTGCGGGCCTTCGATCTGACAGGCCTCCATATCTAAGAGCGGCCCAGTCCAGTCCGGCATACGGCTAATGAGTAAACCGCGATCCAAATAAATATCAGCCCGCTGATCATTCGCGCTGAACGTAATAACTTTGGACGGCACTGGAAGATTGAGCGACTGAATTTGCGCGAGGGCTTCGCTCTGGACGACAGCCCAATCAAAGGGCTGTTGATTCATAAACACTCGGGCTTTGGCCCGGGCGTAGCCTGCCATGGACGCATAACGATCCAGATGGTCGGGAGTGATGTTGAGGAGAACGGCGACAGCCGGACGAAAAAATTGCGTAGTCTCCAACTGGAAGGAGCTGACTTCGAGAGTCAGAAAATCCAACTCTTTTGTCTGATCTACCACATCGCACAGTGGCAGACCAATGTTCCCGGCGGCGATCGTCTTGCGGTGGGCATGAGTCAGCATTCGCTCGATGAGCTCAGCCGTAGTCGTTTTGCCATTCGTTCCTGTGATGGCGATATTCAGACAAAGCGACTGTTGAAATCCAAGTTCCAATTCGCCGATCAAAGGGACTTGATCGTGCGCGATGCCTCGCATTAATGGTGATTTCGGCGGCACACCTGGACTAACGACCACCAATTCGAACCGCTCCGCCGGAGGAGCAGTGGCTCCCAATTCAACCTTGACTCCCAAGGCTCGCAATCGATTCGCATCGGCTTGCAAAGCATCGGTATTGGCGCTGTCTATCGCTGTCACTATCGCTTCCCGTTTCCGCAAGAGACGGCAAGCAGCTTGGCCACTCAGCCCGAGTCCGATGACCAAAACGTTTTTATTTCCCAACGCGTGCATGCTCAAAAGGATGTTGGGTGCCCAGCCCTGGCTATGGAATCCGAGCTCCCATAACTATCGAAAACCGTGCATGGAGCACCCAGCATCTCGGTGTAAATTCTCATCGGAGCTTCAACGTGCTGAGCGCCACCACGGCGCAGAGCACACAAAGAATGTAAAAGCGTGTGACCACCTGCGATTCGTACCAACCTTTCTTTTCAAAATGATGGTGCAGCGGAGCCATCAGAAAAATCCGGCGCCCAGTTCCGTACCGGAGCCTCGTATATTTATACCATCCAGTTTGGCAAAGAACCGAAACCGCTTCAGCCACGAACACGCCGCCGGCAATCAACAAGACGAACGGCTGATGAATTAAAACAGCCATGATCCCCAATGCGCCTCCCAACGCGAGGGATCCGGTGTCGCCCATAAAAACTTGAGCGGGGTGACAATTAAACCAGAGAAAACCGAGACCGGCTCCGAGCATGGCGGCGCAAAAGACGGTCAATTCCCCCGCCCCAGCTACATACGGCACCTGCAAATAAGTGGCGATGACCGTGTTCCCGGCAATGTAGGTCAGAATTAAAAAGACGGTCGTCACGATGAGCGTGCAGCCGATGGCAAGACCATCCAACCCATCGGTCAAATTAACGGCATTCGAGCTGCCGACAATTGTCACGACCGTCAGAGCCAACCCCAGGCCAGCGACTCCCGTTAACACCGGATACTTGAAGAACGGAACCATGATCTCGGTGATCAATTGGCTCCGGGCGGGCAGGAAAAAAAGCCAGCCGCCGATGACCAGAGCGAGCAACGTTTGCACGCAAAGCTTCACATAAGACTTGGCACCCCGATTATTCTGCTGAGTGACCTTCGCGTAATCGTCGTAAAACCCAAGTCCCGCGAGCACGACCAAGGAAAGCAAGGTCAATACCACCAACTCGTTCCATTGAGCCCATAGAAGCGCGGATAAATCCATGGCCGTGACGATGAGCACACCGCCCATCGTGGGTGTTCCTTTTTTATCCAGCACTCGAGCCGCCATGCCGCCGGTTTCTTCGGCCTTGTCCGCGTAATTCTGACCGAACTTCAATTCTTTCAGCCAAGCAATGACTCTAGGGCCCATAACCCAACTGAGCACCAACGCTGTGATCGCCGCGCCGGCGCTGCGGAAGGTGATATAGCGGAAGACTCGGAGATAGGAGAAATAATCTGCCCACTCCGTCTCTGCCACCCGGTCATGTACGTATTGGCTCAAATAAAAAAGCATTTTGTTTGGGCTCAATGGCGGAAGTGCCACCGCCTGAGTCCGTTGTTATTTCTTAGGTTGCCACATTCCGTAAGACATCGCCAATTCGCTCCAGCCGGGCCGCGCGTGAAGCCTTCAACAACACCACATCGCCCGCCTGCACGAAATCCCGAAGAGCCGACGCCGCGGCCTCGACCGCTATAAATTCTCTCACGGCGCTTAGTCCCGCTTCGCGAGCCGCGCGAGCTACGACCAACGCCATTTTGCCTACGGCAAACAAATGTCCCACGCCGAGTTCGGCGGCGTGCCGACCTACCTCGGCGTGCGCGGCGAGTTCGTGCTCGCCGAGCTCAGCCATGTCGCCCAAGACGGCAATCCGACGTCCTCGACAAGGAAAGTCGTGTAACGTTTCGAGAGCAGCTCTCATCGAATCAGCATTTGCATTATAAGTATCATCGAGCACCTGCACATCTTTCACTTTCCAAAGTTGCAGCCGCATTTTCGAGGCACGGCATTTGTCCAGACCGCTCTGGATTTGAACAGAGCTCAAACCGAACTCCTTCCCGACGGCTATCGCTAGGAGCGCATTGACGACTTGATGCCGTCCCAGCAAATTCAGACGGTATTCACCTGCGTAGTTACCGTCCGAAACATCGACCTGGAAATTGAGGCCGGCTTCATCTGCTCTAACTTGGCTTGCTCGCCAATCGTTCCCCTTCGAGATCCCTACCCGAACAACGCTGGCACGAGTCCGTTGAACAATCTTCTCCACTTCAGGGCTGTCGCCATTGACGAACAACTTACCGTGGGCAGGCAATAGCTCTGCCAGCCAGCCCTCCTCTTCGGCGACGCCCTCGATATCGCCAAAAAACTCGAGGTGTTCGCGGCCAATACTGGTCAGAACGCCATAATCCGGGCGGATCATCTCGACCAAAGGAGCCAGTTCACCTGGATGGTTCGTGCCCACTTCCATTACAGCGACTCGGTGGGTTTGTTCCAAATTCAACAACGTCAAAGGCACACCAATGTCGTTATTGAAACTGGCTTCGCTCCAAAGTGTCGGAAGCTTCTCGCTCAGGACCGAGGCGAGCAAATCTTTGGTCGTCGTCTTGCCGTTGGAACCGCCCACGGAAATGATAGGCAGACTGAAGTCCTGGCGATAGCGCTTTGCCATTTGAGTCAAGGCCCGGCGGGTGCTCTCGACGGCGAGAACAGCGCAGCGATCAAAGCCACCGGCTAGCTTGGAACGGTTGACAATAACAGCGGAAACTCCATTGCTTGCAACTTGCTCCAAAAAATTGTGGCCATCGAATCGCTCGCCTTCCAAAGCCACGAATAAATCGCCCGCCTGCGTTCGCCGTGAGTCCGTGCTTATGCGGCGGATCATGCTGTCCGGTGAACCATGGATTTGTTCCCCCGCACATGATTCGGCGAAATATTTTAAAGAGCGAGATTCCATTCGGGCGTAATTTTTCAGTTCATGGAGAAAGTGGCGCTGACGACTGCAGTTACGATTTTCTCGAACGAGGAAACATCGTTCATGCCCTCCCAGCTCGTTTGGGTTTGAATTGTGTGGATCGGCGTGATCTGGAAAACCCCCATCCTTGCCGACTGAAGCTGATGGATTTTGCGGCCCCCTTGCGAGGCTATTTGCTCGGCTCGGGATCGAGCATCTCTGGTTGCTTCAGCCAACATTTCCACCTTGGCTTCGCCCGCTTTCGTGTAGATGTAGCTTGGCTCGCTGCCGGCAAACAAAACGCCCTGCTCGACGAGAGCGGTAGTCTCCCGACTCAGCCGGGTGATTCCTTGAACATCCGCCGATCGCACTTCCACAGACTGTGTTAACCGGTAGCCAACGATTTTATCCTGAGCCATCTCGGATTGGCCTTTCTCTCTGGACCGCAATTCCTGGATGGAAATCGGGCTGATCAGATAGTTCGTTACCTGGTTCACGCGAAGGAAACTTTCTATCTTCTCCAAGTCAACTTTTAGAGCCCGTTGCGCAGCTAAGAGCGTCTTGTCTTCGGTAGAAAAGGAGCCATGCCAGATAATCAGGTCGGACTCTACAGCTTTCCTGGCCGAGCCTGTCACGCTAATGTTCTGGGACTCGGCGACTTTCAGCCAGGCACTCGTGACTACCATGGCCGAACACACCAGCCCGGCGGCGAGAAAGAACCCGGCGACAACCCCGAACAAATCAGGACGTGGAGAGTTATTCATGCAAAACTGTACTCCAGTGCTTGTCGATGCGGCTCAGAACTCGTGGTGGTCCACGAGCCAAGGGTTTCCAAAGTTTCTTCTGCATAGACACGGTCATCGAAGGGAACGACCGTGTTCTCAAACTCCTGATAAGTCTCGTGCCCTTTTCCAGCGATGATGACGCTATCGCCATCTTGCGCCATTCGGATGATCTCATCGATAGCCCGGCGTCGGTCGAGTACCACTCGATATCCAGTGTGCCGAACCATCCGGTAGCCTTCTTCGATTTGGAAAGCGATGACCGCCGGAGATTCTTTGCGTGGATTATCGGTGGTGATAATCGTGAAATCCGCCAACTCAGCAGCGACGCGCCCCATCTTGGATCGCTTGCCAATGTCGCGGGTTCCGCCGCAGCCGAAGGTGATCAGCAAGCGTCCGGGAGTTATTTCCCGCAATGTCGTAAGAACATTCCGGAGAGCATCTTCAGTGTGCGCGTAATCGACGTAGATTCCGAATGGCTTGCCGGCCGAAAGACTTTCCAGTCGGCCGGGCACTGGCTCCATCGTGTTCAACGCGGTCTTCAAAGCTGAAACGCCGACCTTCAGAACAAGTCCGGCGCCGACGGCAGCCAGAGCATTATAGACATTGTGCCGACCAATCAGCGGAAGCCGGCAAGAGAAATGGCGCTCGGGCGTTTCGATCACCATGTTCGTTACGTCTTTGCCCAGTTGGATGTGGCTGGCACGCAGTTTGGCGGCCTCGCCCAACCCGTATGTCAACTGGACTTCCACTTTGGTTTCGGTGGAGAGCCTATGGCCAAACGCATCATCGATATTGATCACCACGCCGCCTTGCTTCGTGCCGCCCTGCAAGGAGGTGAACAATTTTTTCTTGGCCGTAAAATAGGTTTCCATCGTGCCATGATAATCGAGATGGTCTTGAGTCAGGTTCGTGAAGATCGCAACGTCAAAGTCCACTCCATGGACCCGCTGTTGGTCGAGCGCGTGGGAGCTGACTTCCATGACCACAGCCTCGCACCCGGCGCGCAGCATTTGCGCCAGCATCTGCTGAACTTCCAAAGCTTCAGGAGTGGTGCGCTGAGCCGCGATAATCCGTTCGCCGATTTCGTAGCGAATGGTGCCGATTAACCCAGTCTTAATGCCAGCGGTTTCCAAGAGATGCTTCACCATAAACGCCACGGTCGTCTTCCCGTTCGTACCGGTGACTCCGATCACCTTGAGCTTGGCGCTGGGATGGTGATAAAACTCTGCGGCAACAATCGCCAATGCTTCCCGCGCGTCAGGAACAGTGATCTTTGTCACCCTCTGCGAAACGAAGTGATCGCGCTCACAGATAACTGCCACAGCGCCCTTCTCGATAGCGCTGTCGATGTAATCGTGACCATCGACGTTCTGTCCAGGGATGGCCACGAAGACCATGCCGGGGCCGACGCGGCGCGAGTCGTAGGCGATTCCTGCAATTTCCCGTTCGATCGTTCCATCCACGCTGGCTGTTGGAAGGGGATGAAGTAATTGCTTTAGGTGCATGGGATCTATCTGGGATTAGGGTTTGGCTTTGCTCGTGACAAACGGGCGAGTTAAGTTGCTGGTCAGCACGAGCGGTTCGTTCGGACTGATGTCCGGCTTGATCGCAAGATATTTGGCGGCGCGCTCAGCGATGTTGCGGAAGGCGGGAGCGGCAGTTTGCGAACCATAATAGTTCGGCAGCTTCGGTTCATCCAAGACCACAGAAATACATAACTCCGGCATGTCGGCAGGAAAAAATCCAATGAACGAAGAAAAATATTTACCGTGCAGATAGCTTCCGTTTCCCGCCTTTTGAGCGGTGCCTGTTTTGCCCGCGACTGTATAATGATCAAGGCGTGCCCGCTTCGCGGTACCCTTTTCAGAGACCACTGATTTCAACGCCACGGTCATCTGCTTGGCAGCCGCTTCGCTGATGACTTGCCGGAGCTGCTGCGGTTGATACTGGACCACGACGCGACCTTCATCGTCCACCACGCGGTCGATCAACATCGGTTGCATTAGCCGTCCTCCATTTGCGATAGCGCTCATGGCCATCACCATTTGCAACGGAGTGACAGCGACCCCCTGCCCTATTGGAAAACGCGTGATGGAAAGCTTATCCCAAACCTTGGGCGAATGGATGATCCCTCGAACTTCACCAACCAGCGGTATGCCTGTCACACTGCCAAAGCCGTAACCTCGGATGTAATCGTAGAGCCGCTCCCGACCCATCTGAAGGGCGATCTTGGCCGTTCCAATATTGGATGACTTGGCAACGATATCTTCCACAGAAAGCGATCCAGAAGGATGGTCATCCCGAAGCTGCCGTCCGGCATATAGGAAGTGACCCCTTTCGCAATCGAATTCAGTATCCAGTCCGACAATCCCATCGTTTAGCGCTCCAGAAACCGCAATTATTTTAAATGTTGACCCCGGCTCCGAGATGTCGCTGATGGCGCGATTGCGCCGATACGCCTCAGGAGAATCGCCAGGCTTATTTGGATCAAATGAGGGGACGTTGGCCAAAGCCAGAATTTCTCCTGTCTGCGGTTTCACCACAATGGCCGAAGCACTGACCGGCGAAAATTTCTGCATGACTTCGGCGAGCTCCGATTCGACGATGTGCTGCAAAGCGGCATCAATGGTTAGAATAACGTGTCGGCCAGAGCTGGGTTCAACGTCCTGTTCTCGAAACGGAACCAACTCACGCGCCTTCGCCACCTCCGTTGTACGCCAACCAGGAACACCGCGCAGAGCTGAATCCAAGGCCCGTTCAACCCCGTCAGCGCCCGCCATCTCCCTGACTGTCCCCCGGACCGTGTCACGGTCTCTCATCTGAACATGTCCCAAAACATGAGCGGCCAATGCTCTGTTCGGATAAACTCGCAGTTGATCGTTATAAGCTTCCGCAAAAATCGCAGAACTCCGGAGCTCGCGATAAAACGCACGCTTCTTGGGAAGCAAGGCGGCCTCTTTAACACCGAATTTTAGCCCGTTCATCGCAGCCTGGATCTTTTCCCACGCTTCCAAAGATACCTTATGTTTCAAAACGACATGCGGATCAATTTTGGTCTCGCCTTCGGCGGTGACATAGGTTCGAATCCGGAGTCTTTCCGCCAATTGAGTCTCGCTCATATCGAGCAACGGAGCCAAGGTCCGTGCCACTACGGCTTGATACCCACCAATGAGCCCCGGAGCTGCGGAAACTGTCTTTACAAAAACACTACCGGCTAACAAGTTGCCACGCCGGTCGCGGATATCGCCGCGACGAGGTTCGCGGACGAAGGTGCGATGTGTATTATCCTCCGCCTTCTTCCGTAAGTCGTCACAGCGCAGGAACTGAAGGTCAACCAAGCGATAGCCTAACGCCGCGAACGCCAAGGTCAGCAAAACAGCCATAACCACCAATCTTCCATTTTGGACCGCTTTGACCATATTTTTTCCCTTTTGAGATCAGCTGAACTCATCCAACTTTTTCCGAACTTCAGCTGCCGGTTTTCAAACAAACAAATCGCCAACCCTTACGGATGATCATTTGCTTGGATTTTCTGTTCTACATAAAGTCGTTCAGTGCCTTGTCGGATTGCCTCTGGAGGCCGTTCCACCAATCTGACAATTTGACCGGGCTGAGGGGCGCCCAGCCCGAGGTTCATAAGTTTGACACGGGTCTCGAGTTCGATCGGGGATTGCAGGGAGTCCAACACGCGAACAAGGCCTTCGTTTTCCCGCCTGAGTTTGTCGAGCCGAAGTTCACGCTCCTTGAACTGTGCGCCGAGAATATGAAGTTGATTCTTTTGGCCCACGTAGCCGATGCCGGAACCTCCAATAAAGACGCAAGCCACCAAGGCTATTAGAGCAGGTTCAAAGCGGACAGCGGCTGCCTCATTTTTTCGATGTGTTGCCATTAGATTTTCTCCATCACCCGCAGATGCGCGCTCCGCGCCCGCGGATTTTCTCTTATCTCATCGGCACTCGGCTGAATCGCTTTTCGATTCACCCACTTCAATTCGGGGGCTTTAGGCTGGCGAAGCTCAGGCACATCAACGTCGCCTTCGAAGCGATAGTCTCGCGCGAGTGCTCGGCCAAATTCCTTGACCGCTCTGTCTTCCAATGAATGAAACGTAATCACAGCAAATCGCTTACCCGGTTTTAAAATTGTCCAAATGTCCACCAACGCTTGTGGCAGGAGGTCCATCTCTTCATTCACTCGGAGGCGTAGAGCTTGAAAAACTCGCGTCGCCGGGTGGAGCCTGTGTCCCTGTCGAGGGATCAATCGCTCGATCAAACCTGCTAGTTGCCCAGTCGTCTCAAAAGCCCGAAGCTTTCGCTCTCGCTCAATTGCTCGCGCAATCCGCCGCGCCTCTCGCTCTCCACCGAGCTGCCAAAACAGCCGCCCCAACTGATCAGCGTCGGTCTCATTTACCAATCGCGCCGCCGTCAAGGATTGACGCCGGTCCATCCGCATATCCAACGGACCGTCCTGCTGAAAACTGAACCCGCGATCGGCTTGATCCAGCTGCGCCGAGCTGACGCCGAGATCCAATAAAACCCCATCGCAACGGTTCGGTCCGATCCAGTCAGCAAGCTCCGAAAAGTTTTCATGCCGAATCTCATATCGCCCTTTAAATTCGGCCAAATGCTCGGTCGCAGCTTCAACTGCGGCTTTGTCCCGATCACATCCATAGAGCCACCCTTCCGGAGAACTCGCCTTCAGAATTGCGTGGGCATGACCACCGCCACCAATCGTTCCATCGGCATAGCAACCGCCCGATCGCGGAGCCAGCGCGGCAAGCGCTTCCGCGACCATCACGGGAATGTGCGCAAATTGAGACACGA
>SIBE01000059.1 GCA_009695265.1 Pedosphaera sp.
TCCTCCGGTGTTTGGTGTTGTCGGATAGCCCTGGGGTTGCTTAAGGTGTCGGGGAACCCAGGTCGAGTGTCATCGTTACCGTCGGCGAGATGGCGACGGCTGAAGAAGATTTATAGGCGAAGTTAAGCAGAGAACTAGAATACATATGAACCAAATCAATTTTCAAACAAACCTAGAACGGCGGCTGGCTTCGCCCTTGATCGCCGCGCTCGCACTCCTTGTCTCTGTTTCCGCTTTGGCGGGTAATTGGCCAGCGTGGCGCGGACCAGATGGTTCCGGCGTCACTAAGGAAACCAAATTGCCGATTCGGTGGAGTGCCACTGAGAATGTCCGCTGGAAACTTCCATTGCCCGGGCCCGGAAACTCTTCGCCGATCGTTTGGGAGAACCGCGTTTTCATCGCCCAAGCTGTCGAGGCTGAAGGACGCCACACCGTCATGTGCGTGGACCGAACGACAGGCAAACAAATGTGGCAGTCAGGCCCTGTTCACAAAGAAAAGGAGCAATCCCACGACATGAACCCGCAATGTTCTGCCTCGCCCGTCACTGATGGCGAACGCGTGATTGCTTGGTTCGGATCGGCAGGGGTTTATTGCTACGACTTCGCCGGCAAAGAGATTTGGCATCGCGACCTGGGGAAACAAAGCCATGAATGGGGTTATGGTGCCTCTCCGGTCCTAAATGGCAATCTGTGCATTTTGAACTTCGGGCCGGGCGAACGAGCGTTCCTTATCGCGCTGGACAAAACGACTGGCCAGACGGTTTGGCAGGTGGACGTGCCGCAAATCGCGCCGAAGGAGAGGACGGATGGATTTGCCGGAAAAGAGAAAGGAGCCATCGGTTCCTGGAGCACTCCGATTATCGTTCGAGCCAACGGGCGCGATGAATTGGTCATGAGCTACCCGGATCGAGTGCGCGGTTTTGATCCAAGCACGGGCAAGGAGCTCTGGCATTGTGACGGTCTGAATCCTTTGGTCTATACCTCGCCGCTCTACGGTGAAGGGCTTGTTGTTGCCATGGGAGGGTTTTACGGATCGCACCTGGCCGTGAAACCTGGAGGCAAAGGGGACGTCACCGCCTCGAATCGAGTTTGGCATCAAGTGAAGGGCAAATCTGGCATTGGCACTGGAGTGATTAACGACGGGTATATCTACAACATGTACGGATCCATCGTTGCCTGCTCCGAGCTTAAGACGGGGAAGATCGTCTGGGAAGAACGCGTCCAAGGTTCAGGTGCCAACTCTGACTCATGGTCCTCGATGGTCTTGTCTGGAGATAAAATTTATTTCCTGAACCAATCCGGCGACACCGTTGTGCTCCGCGCCAGTCCGAAGTTTGAGAAGATTGCGATCAACTCGTTAGGTGGAGAGACCGCCAATTCGTCTATCGCCGTGTCGAACGGAGATATCATCATTCGCACGCACAAACATCTTTGGTGCATCAGCTCATCGAAGTCGGATTCGGCCCAGAAGAAAAGTCAGCGGCCGACTGGATCAAACTCTTAATTGAGCTGCGGTGCCCTCAAGGTTCATAGCAAGGTCGGCGGCTGAACCAATAAACATCTCATGAAAATTCCGCTTCACTTTTTTCTAGTTGCCCTCACTGCTTTCAGCGTGGGTGCGGCCGACACGGAGGCAACCAAGGAATCGCCGAATGCTCAACCCGCCGGACACTCCTTACACGGTGAAGCTTTCAACGAAGGTCCCCGGCAGCGAGCCTATTTGATGGAGGGCATGCCGAAGATTGACTTCCCGATCACGGCCAAAGTGGAAGCTCAACAATTCTTTAACCAAGGCATCGGCCAGCTCCATGGCTTCTGGTACTTTGAAGCCGAGCGCTCCTTCCGCCAGGTCGCCGCGCTAGAGACCAACTGCGCGATGGCTTATTGGGGAATGGCCATGGCCAACGTGAATAACGAGAAACGCGCCAAGGAGTTCATCAAAAAGGCCGTCTCGCTCAAAAAGGAGGCGAGCCGGCGGGAGACCTTGTGGATTGAAGCTCTCGATTCGTTTTACAAAGACGGAAACAGCGGAAGCAAACAACGGCATCGCGGGTATGTGCGCAGTTTGGAAAACATTATCGAGGAGTTCCCCGAAGACGTGGAGGCGAAAGCTTTCTTGGTTTTCAAGATCTGGGACAACAATGGACGAGATCTGCAGATCACCAGCTATCTGGCGATTGATGCCTTGGCCAACGAGGTCCTGACGCGCAATCCAATGCATCCCATCCACCACGCTCGAATTCATTTCTGGAATAATGAAAAGGACGCGCGCGCTTTGAATTCCGCCGCGCGCTGCGGCCAGACTTCTCCAGGCATCGCTCACATGTGGCACATGCCGGGGCACACGTACTCGAAGCTGGCGCGCTACGCCGATGCGGCCTGGCAGCAGGAAGCCTCGGCGCGGGTCGATCACGCGCACATGATTCGCGATCGCGTTTTACCCGATCAAATCCACAACTACGCCCACAACAATCAATGGCTCGTCGAAGACCTCGAATATATCGGCCGCGTTCATGATGCGGTTGATCTCGCCAAAAACCTCATTGAATTGCCGCGGCACCCAACGTTCAACACATTCTCGAGAACCAACAGCACCGGGGAATACGAACGCGCTGGTGGCAGCTCAAGCCTCGGACGGTCCCGATTATTTGAGACCTTGATCCGCTACGAATTGTGGGATGAACTGATCTCTCTATCCGGGACGGTCTATCTCGAGCCGACAGAGATTCCGGAGGAGCAAGCGAAACGACTCCGAGGTTTGGGTTTGGCTTATTTCAGTAAAAGCGATGTGGAAAACGGAGATCGGCAGATCGCCGAACTTGAGGCGCTGTTAAAGAAACAGCGGCAGACCCGACAAGTCATCGCCGATAAAGCGGAAGAAAAGGCCCAGAAAGAGAAGCTCTCCGATGAGAAAACCGCCAAAGCCATGGCGGACGCGTTGCAAGCTCAGTCGAATCGCATGAAGCCTATCGAGAAATCTCTCGCTGAACTGAGAGGATACGCGGCGCTCGCCAAGGACGATAAGGACGCGGCTCGCGAGCAGTTCGATCAGGTAAAGGACTTGCCGAGGGAACGGCTTGCGCTGATCGAATGGCAAATGGGCGATAAAGAAAAAGCTGAAAAACTCGCTCGCGAAGCAGTCGAGAAAGCCACCAATCAAGTGCAGGTCCTGGCGAATTACGTGGATATCCTCTGGCGTCGTGAAAAAGGGAAACAAGCCAAAGAGGCGTTCGCCAAACTGCGAGCGATTTCCAGCTACCTCGATCTAGATATGCCAGTGTTCCGACGCCTCAAACCCATCGCTCAGTCCGTCGGCTTGCCTGAAGATTGGCGCTTGCCAGCTCAGGTTCCATCCGATGCTGGCGAGCGCGCCAGCCTTGCTTCTCTCGGGCCGTTCCGTTGGCATCCTTCGCCTGCTCCCAAATGGACTCTGCCAGGCCAGGACGGCGAGACTGTTTCTTTGACAGATTATCGAGGCAAACCTGTGGTGGTTATTTTTTATCTCGGCTACGGCTGCGCGCATTGCATCGAGCAATTGAACGCGTTTGCGCCGATGGCCAAAGAGTTTGCCGAAGCGGGAATTTCCCTTGTCGCCATCAGCACGGATTCGGTGGAGGGTCTGAAAAAGACATTCGCCAAAAGCAAAGCCGACGGCGCGCTCCCATTCCCGCTCGTCTCCGACCAAGGGCAAAACACCTTCAAAGCCTATCGAGCCTTCGACGATTTCGAAAACATTCCTCTGCACGGGACCTTTTTGGTGGATGGCGAGGGGCTTGTCCGCTGGCAAGACATCGGCTACGAGCCGTTCAAGGAACTTAAATTCCTGCTCGCGGAATCGAAACGTTTGCTCGACCAATCCCTCAAGGTCCAGTTGGCCGGATCGAGCAAGGTCAAGAGGGCGAGCGCTTCCGAATAAACTGATAACAATGAATGCAAAAACCCTGAAACTTTGGATGCAGCTCCGCACTGTATCCGCTGCAATTTTACGCGGGTCCATTTACGCCGGTGTGGCGCTGTCCATGATTTCCGCTGGCCGGGCAGCTCAACCGGCATCCGACCAATACTGGCCGGAGTGGCGAGGGCCGCTCGGGAACGGTGTCGCGCCTTCGGCAAGCCCTCCTGTCACCTGGAGCGAAACTGAGCATATCAAGTGGAAGGTCAAAATTCCCGGCAGCGGCACCTCTACTCCCATCGTCTGGGACAACCAGGTTTTTATTCAGACAGCCATTCCGACGGGCAAGAAGATCGAACCACCCGCGCCGAAATCCGATGCCCCACCGGCTGCGGCCGAGGCGCCAGCGGGAAATCAGCCGGGCCGTCGCCGAGGTGGTCCTGGCGGTGGTGGCGGGTTCGGTGGCGGACCGAAGCCGACCGAGGTGCTCGAATTCGTGATCCTCTGCCTCGACCGGCAGACCGGCAAGACCCTGTGGCAACAGACCGCCCGCGAAGAAGTCCCGCACGAAGGCCACCATCGGACCGACGGCAGCTTTGCTTCTTCGTCGCCTGTCACCGATGGCAAACATGTCTTCGCCTATTTCGGCTCGCGCGGGCTCTATTGCTATGACATGAGCGGAAAGCTTCAATGGAGCCAGGATTTTGGCGACATGCGCATCGCCCTGAGCTTCGGCGAGGGCAGTTCGCCGACGCTTTCCGGCGACACGATCATCGTCAACTGGGACAACGAGGACGGCTCTTTCATCATCGCGCTGGACAAAAGAACCGGCAAGACGCTTTGGAAACAAGCACGCGACGAGCGCACGTCCTGGTCCACACCACTCGTCGTCGAGCACAACGGCAAACCGCAGGTCGTGACCGCCGCGACCGGCAAGATCCGCAGTTACGATGTGGCGTCCGGACAGCTCCTCTGGGAATGTGGCGGTCTGACCCGTAACGTGATTCCATCACCCGTCGCTGGGCACGGAATGGTTTATTGCATGAGCGGTTTTCAGGGAAACGCGCTTAAGGCAATTCGCCTTGGAGGCACCGGCGACCTGACCGGCAGCGACGCGATTGTCTGGAGCCACAGCAAGAGCACGCCTTATGTGCCGTCGCCACTGCTTTATGACGACAAGCTCTACTTTTTCGCCGCCAACAACGAAAGGCTCTCCTGCTTTGATGCCAAGACCGGCCGCTCATTGGTTGATGCGGCGCCGATGGCGGGCTTGGCGGGCGTTTACGCCTCGCCCGTGGGCGCCAATGGAAAGGTGTATTTGGTCGGGCGCAACGGAGTGACCCTTGCGGTGAAGCAGTCCGACCCAATGGAGGTGCTCGCAACCAATAAACTCGATGAAAAGTTCGACGCCTCACCGGCCATCGCCGGCCATGACCTCCTCCTGCGCGGCCGAGAGTATCTCTATTGCATCGCCGAAAAATAATTCGAACGCGCATTTCATCCCGAGCTCGTTCACGACCATCAAACCTAACAATCCTCAGCAACAAAAAAACAAACCGAAAGCAGCTATGAAAACATTAACAACACTCCTGGCTAGTCTGGCCATAACCAGCGTTTACCTCGCTTCACCGGCTTCGTTGAGCGCCGCCGACGCAGCGCACGCCAATGCTTGGACCTCCGTCACGCAAGCAGTGGCAGTGCTTCACCCGACCGCAGGGAACAAATGCCACGGCCAGATTCGATTCACTCAAGACGGCGATTCCGTTAAAGTGATTGCCGTGATCGAGGGGCTTACTCCCGGCCAAAAGCACGCGATACACATCCACCAATTCGGCGATAGCAGTGCCGCCGATGGGATGAGCGCCGGTGGGCATTACAACCCGGAGGGCCATCAGCACGGCCTGCCCGCCACAGAACAACGACACGCAGGCGATCTGGGGAACCTCCAAGCCGATAACGACGGCAAAGTAAAATATGAGGTCACCGTCAAGAACATCTCCATCGCCGGGACTAAGAACCCAATCATTGGACGGGGCGTGATCGTCCACGCCAAGGCGGATGATGGCGGCCAGCCTGTCGGCAACGCCGGCGCACGAATTGCGTGTGGGGTAATTGGTATCGCGAACATAGCGAAATAAACTCTTCCCAAGAGGGAAAACGGACGTTCAAAGAAACAATCATGTGAGACAAAACCATTACGAAGCCGGAATGGTTTTGTTCTGCTCATCCCGTTTCTGGCGCGTTGGTGGCAAGAGGCGCATCCTCGCAGCTCGGCCGCGGTTCCTTACAACTAACTCCCGACACACAATATAATGAACTCTCTCCATGCCATAACTCGCCGCGAGATGATCAAGGACAGCGTCGCGCTTGCCGCGTTGGCGTTCGCTCAATATCCACTTTCGCTGTTCGGCGCCCCCGATCCAACCGAGGGTGCCACCGTCATTCCGTTTCTGGATGTTCAGCCGATGGACCCGAAGCGGCCTATGACCAAATGGGAGGATCTCACCACATGGATAACGCCGAACGAAAAAGTCTTTGCTGTCAGCCATTACGGCACTCCAAACGTCGATCTGAAAAAATGGCAGCTTGAAATTTCCGGCCTCGTCCAAAGGCCGCAAACCCTTTCGCTGAGCGACATCAAAGCACGCAAACGCAAACACGTCCTCGCCACGATCGAATGCTCCGGCAACAGTTCGAATCTCGGCTTCATGGGCGCTGTGGGTAACGTCAAGTGGACGGGAACACCACTGGCACCACTGCTCAAAGAATGCGGCGTTTTGAAGCGCGGCATTGAAGTTGTTTTTTTCGGAGCCGACGAGAAAGTGGAGAAGATTCGGGAAAAAGATTATTTGCAGAACTTCGCGCGCAGCCTCTCCATCGGCGATGCCATGCGCGATGATATTCTACTCGCTTACGAGATGAATGGCGAACCACTCGCAACGGAGCACGGTGCTCCGTTGCGTCTGATCGTGCCTGGGTGGTTTGGAATCGCCTGGGTCAAATGGCTGGGCCGGATCGAAGTATTGGACCGCCGTTACATGAGCAAGTATATGGCGCGCGAGTACGTCACGATTCGCGGTGGAGAGAAGGATGGCAAAACGACTTGGCGTGAGACGAGTGTCGGCCCGATGGACGTCAAGTCGATCGTCGCACGAGCGACTCGGTTGAAGAATGGGGATGTCCGCTTCACTGGAGCAGCTTGGACTGATGGCGCTCCGCTCAAGAGCGTCGAATTGCAAATCGACGGTGGCGGTTGGATGACTGTTCACCTTGACCAGAAGCAACATGCTAAATATTCGTGGACGTTTTGGGATTATGATTGGAAGAATCCCGCGCCGGGTGAACACAAAGTAGTCTCGCGCGCGATCGATGCCGAGGATCGCGTCCAACCGTCCGTGGATGATCCGGCGATCAAATTGAAGCGCACCTACTGGGAAGCGAATCAACAATACCCTCGCAAGCTCAGGCTTTGACGCGGTGCGGCCGAACCGCCGCTCTGCCGTAAGGCGTCAACCAGCTGTTGGGCAATCGAGGAAGGAACCGCAACATGTCTGAGATTCTCACGTCCACCTTTGTGCTGGCTGTCAACGATCTAGCGGCTTCAAAGAGGTTTTATCTGGAAAAGCTTGGTTTCGCCGAGGACTTCAGCGTCGATGGATGGGCATTCTTGAGTCGCGGCGCTTGCAAGCTGCGTCTTGGCCATTGTCCCGATGCGATGCCAATGTCGAAGAATCAGGATCACTCGTGGTTCGCATACCTTCACGTCCGGGACGCATCTGGTCTGTACGAAGAGACCGTCAAGCATGGTGTGGAGATCTGGCACAAGCTCGCGGACAAGCCCTGGGGAATGCGCGAATTTGCTGTCGTCACTCCAGACGGTCACAGGATTGTGTTTGGGGAAAGATTGCCTGTCTAGCCGGATGCAAAAACTAAAACTAAAAATCAAAACAGCCATCGGATCGAGTCGAACCGTTGCCAGAGGTCCCAGTCGTGGAGTTGGCAGTGATCGAGGACGGTTTCTGTGTTTGCGGCGGCGCGCTGTCGGCATCGGTCACTCACCCGAAGCTTTAGCGGACGTAATGATTCGTTTCAGCACATCGCCCAGCCGCTGAATTCCTTGTTCAATCAAATCGGATGGCGCGTTGGAGAAGTTCAGGCGGAAGGTATTTCGGCCCATGCCATTCAAGTGAAATTCTTCGCCAGGGACAAAGGCTACCTTTCGTTCGAGAGCTTGCTTGAGCACGTCAGAAGCGCTCAGATGGGCAGGCAAAGTTACCATGAGAAACATGCCGCCGTCTGGACGTGTCCAACTTGCCTCATTCGGGAAATATCTGTCCAGGGCCGCCAACATTGCGTCGCGCCGTTCACGATAAGCCTGTCGCAACACTCGAATATGCCGCTCGAGAAATTGATCACGAATCATTTCGCTGATGATGTGCTGGCTGAGTGTCCCCGTCTGTAAATCCGCCGCTTGCTTGGCTCGCACGATCTTTTCAATCACTTGCTCCGACGCGATCGCCCATCCTACCCGGAGGCCCGGCATCAACACCTTGGAGAATGTGCCCACGTAGATCACGTTGCTGTCCAAATCGCCGCTTGCTCCGATCCTGGCGTCCAACTCGAAAAGGCTGGCGACTGGCTCGCCCTCGTAGCGCAACTCGCCGTAAGGATTGTCTTCCAACAGCCCCACATCATATTTGCGCAACAGCTCAACTAATGAAACCCGCCGTTCCAAGCCCAGCGTGGTTCCTTGCGGATTTTGGAAATTTGGCACTGCATAAATCAACTTGGGTTTCTGTTGCAACAATGGCTCGATTTCATCCACGCACATTCCATTCGCGTCGGAAGGAACAGGCAAGAATTGCGCGCCGAGCAATCGCCAAGCCGACAAGAGGGCCAGATAGGTTGGGTTCTCAACAATCACTTGGTCATTTTCGTTTAAAAGGATTCGCCCTATTAAATCGAGCGCTTGCTGTCCACCGCTCGTGATGACGACATTTTCTCGCTTGAGTGGAGCCTCCGGACGCGAGAAGTCCCGGGCGATCCAGTCGCGCAACTCCGCCACGCCTTCGGTCTCCCCGTACTGCAACGCGCGTTTCCCTGCCTTGCTGAGCACGATCTCGATAGCTTCCTTCACGCGCTCCGTGGGGAACAGGTCAGGAGATGGCAGGCCGCCCGCGAAAGAGATCATCCCCGGTTGAGCGGTAAGCTTGAGTAGTTCACGCACGGCCGACCGCGTCATTCGACTCGCGCGCTCGGCGAAGTAATTGTCCCAGTTCATCAGTCAGGTGTCGTTGCGATTGCGAATCCGGGTGTCGCCAATGCGGGATGCTTTTCTGGATTGCGAGCGATGAACATCAGTTCTGCTCCTCGTTCCGCCCTCCGAAGAAGAAAAGCTGGAGCCCGCCAAAGTCCATTTTAGGTTTTCGATAGAATTTCATCCCAGGCACCCACTCGACATGTCCGTCCAGATAACCCTCGTTCGAACCGGCCGGTTGCTTGGCGCGATCATCAAAATGATTCACACCGCGCACAAGCGGATTCGGATCGCCTGGCCGAAACCATGAGCCATCCAGCTTCCGGTTGATATCCGACCAAAGAATCGGGTAATGCGGCTGGTCCGTGGCTTTCAGGGCGAAGATCGGCTGGTTCGTGAGCGCTTTGGGATAATAGGAGCGATTGCTGTTGTACTCAGGGTTCCCGACGAAATAGACGTAGCCGAGGACGGTATCATCCGAGTTTGGCCAGACCCAGAAATCATCCCGATCCCAGTGGCGATTGGAAGGACAATAAAACTGCGAACGCGGCACGCTGTAGTCTTTGTGCAAGCTGTCCCGAAATTTCCTTTTCACCCAATGTGGATCTCTATCTCCGTCATTTTGGAAATTACCCTCGTGATCGTCGGAGTACATAAGCACCGCATAGGTGAGTTGCTTGATCGCATTGATGCAAGAAGTGCGGCGCGCGCGCTCCTTCGCCTGAGACAAGGCCGGCAATAGAATACCCGCCAGGATCGCGATGATGGCGATGACAACCAAAAGTTCGATGAGCGTGAATGCAGTTTGGGAGCGTCTCATGGGCCGGCTCTTGATTTCCAAGCTTCGGCATTATGCTGGCTTCCAGGATGCGGGGTCAAAGTCTTTGTCAGATTTGTCGGCACCCTCTCGACTGTCGGCTCAGAAGACATCGGCACCAAGTTCGCAGCAGTGGCGGAGGCCATCTCAGGGCTCCGCCACCCGTTCCGACACGATCTGTTGCTCGCGCGTCAACAGAAGTGACGGTGACGTTAACAACACCTGGGCAGACACGTCAGCACTCTCGATGAGTCATTGAAGTTTTCCAAACCTTCAAGAACCTAAGATAACTGCCAGGCTGTCGCAAAGCATCTCGATAGGTCTTGTGACCCATGACCACATCCGTCACGAACTCGCTCAATGCTTCTCCATGTTTCCCGAAAAACCAGGCAGCCAATCGAGGCTGTTTGTACAGCAGCCACGCCAGCGCCCTGCCGGCCTTCAACTCACGTAGAATACTCTCGGCCATCAACGACTGGTAGCGTAAACCGACGCTTACAGGGTCGAAGATGCAGTCGATCAACGCCTGAGCGGCTAGTTGGCCACTCTGAACGGCAAAGGTTATCCCTTCCGCCGTCACAGGATCTACCAGTCCGGCCGCATCACCTGCTAAGAGGACACGCCCTCGGGCGAGCTGTCCTTTGCGCGGAGTGGTAGGAATTACGTACCCGTGGCGTTCTATTTTTTTGGTCTCCTTAATTCCCAAATGCCGGAGGTAATTGTTCAACACTCCCGCCAGATTCACCCTGCCACGTCGCATGCTTAAAACGCCGATCGACAGATGGGCTCGTTTCGGGAAAACCCAGGCATAACCCTCGGGCGCGACGCCGAAATCAAATCGAGCTCTTTCGCGGAGGCGCTCGAAGTCTTCGTCGTTAACAAACACCTCGTACTCGAGCGCAGGAATCAAGTTTCTTGCTTCATTCCACCCTGAGAGCCTCGCGACAAGACTGTTCGCGCCGTCCGCAGCGACAACGAATTTTGCGTGGACAGGACCCGTTGCAGTTTGGAGCTCGACTCCGTGAGCCAACTCCGTAATGCCAGTGACCGAACACCCCTCCACGAGCCGGGCTCCCATCATTTGCGCCTCGGCCGCGAGGAGGTAATCAAGCTCCGCTCGCATAGTCATTGCGATAATGGGATCGCTCCGTCGAGTGACGAAATGGAGGCCCTCTTGGATAAAGTTAAGCTCGGCAGCATAGCACTCCCGCTCAACCGTCTTTGAGACACTGGCAGGGAGCAGCCGTCGAGCCCGACTGAGGAGGCCGCCGCCACAGGTCTTGTAACGAGGCAGAGATGCCTTCTCGATGAGCACGACGCGAGCACCGCCCCGAGCCAATAGGAGTGCTGCAGAGGATCCGGCTGGCCCTGCTCCAATGACGGCCACATCAATTGGCGGGTCGCTCTGTCGGGTCGTATTCAAGTCGTGCCGTCGAAAGCCAAAATCCAAGTTTAAAGGGGCACGATGGAGACCCAATGCGTCTTGCCGAATTCTTCTTTGAATCTTGCGGCGAGCCCCTGTGCCGTATCTTCGCCTTGGACGAGCGCGAAGGTCGTTGAACCGCTTCCGGACATCAATGTCGCTATCGCGCCGTGGCTTCGCAAGAACTCCTGAAACATCTCGAGCAACGGATATTTGCGAAAGGCCGGTGCTTCCAATGAATTGTAAAACGCGCCGGAAGCCAATTGGAGATCGGTGGTTTGCAGGACCGAAATCAGTTTTTGAGCGCGACCGCTTTCCCCATGCAGCGCGGCGGGGAACGCTGCGAGCTGCTGGTAAGCCCAAGCCGTCGGAATTCCAAACCCAGGATAAATCAGCAAAACGAACACGTTGTTCAAAGCAGGAAAGAAGTCGAGTGCCTCGATGAGTTCACCTCGACCCGTTGCTAACGCCGGAAAGGATTGGAGAAAAAAGGGAACATCAGACCCGAGCGAAGCCGCTATCTCGGTCAGTTGATTTGGCTTCAGCGGGTAGCCAAACATCTCATTCAAGCCCAGGAGAGTGTTCGCTGCATTGCTGCTGCCGCCGCCTAACCCCGCCGCAAGGGGAATACGTTTTTCCAAATGAATCCGAACGCCGGTGCTGATCTTGGCAGCTTGAGAAAACCTTGTCGTCGCCCGATGCACGAGATTGGTGGAATCGGTGGGGAGCGTCGGATCGCTGCAAGTCAATACGATGTCGTCACTGTTCCGTTGCTGAAACTCGAGGAGATCGCACAATCCTATTGGGTGCATCACCGTCTCGAGGTCGTGGAATCCATCGGAGCGTTTGCCCAGGATGTTTAGCAACAGGTTTACTTTGCAGGGAGATTTCCGTTCCAATGTCATCAATAAAAAAGCGCCAACACAGGGGTGTTGGCGCTTCGAAAATCCACTTGTTTAGTAATCAAAGATGCGGAATCGGCTGCCAGGAATCATAGGAGCAATGTCTCCACCGCTGAAGCCCAGCGCGGCGTCCGGACCGAAGGTCGGGTCTGCAAGCAACTTTGGCCGGTAGCTATCGGGATAGACGGGATTCTCTGGATGAAACGTCGCATCATAGCCGGGGAATGGGAATGTGATCACTTCGTAGGCCCCGACAGCTGTGCGGGCGAGGGTGCGATTGAAACCGCGAATGAAACCCGTCGTGTAGGTCGTGTCCGGGTTATCCCACAGAGATGTCTGCTCCATCGAACGGCGGAGTTCTCCGAGGCGTGTGATTTCAGTGACGTTGAGCAAGCCTCGGCCAAGTTTATGTTCGGGGCCAGCGCAACCCGATGTAAAAAGAATGGAAGCGGCGAGTGGTGCAAGCAAAAGAAAAGAGATACGCATAGTTCGTATGATTTTGCAAAAGGTTAGCCGGAGTTGTTAACTTGTAAAGCGTGTTTTCACATCTCGGAACAACTCAATAATGATGATGCCTTTAATCTGTCGTGGAGGAGTGATCTGAGGAACGTGTCGCTAAGGCCATTTCAGCGGCCACTTTTTTTTGCCGTTCCCAGTGATGCGAGATCAAAATGCAGATTTCCATCAGAACCTGAACGGGGATCACCATAAAAAATGTGCTAATAATATCGGGGGTGATGAACGAGCAAAGGGTGAGGTTAATTACGAAAAAATATCGCCGACTCTGTATGAGCCATTCGTGCGGAAGGATGCCCATTCGGACCAAAGTCAAAACGACCACGGGAATCTCAAAGCTCATTCCCATTCCGACCATCAAGAGAATGACGAACTGAAAGTATTCCTCGGCGCGCCACATTTCGCTGGAAAATCCCATCCAGGTATTGAACTGGACCATTCCCATGATCGCCAGGCCAAGGACGAGGAAATAGCAGAGCAACACTCCGGCAAAAAAGAGGCCAGTTCCAATCGCAAACGCGGTAAAAAAGTATTTTTTTTCGTTCCGCTTGAGCGCCGGCATGACAAACTGGCCAATGAAGAAGAGAATAAAAGGAAGCGCAAGCGTGATCCCTCCGTAAAGGGCAATCTTCATGGCCACGGTCATCCCACCGACTGGACCGAGAGGGTTCAACTCAACCTTAATGCCAGCCTTGATCATCGGCCGGGTCAGGATGCCGCTGATCTGCGGAGCTGTCGCAAAGCAGACAATCATCCCAATGACCAACGAAGACCCTGCTCTGATCAACACCCAGCGGAGGTCCTCCAAGTGTTCGAGGAACGATTTGACGGGGCCACCCTCCTCTTCCGCTTCTACTTGCGGAATGGAATCTTCGGGCTCATCAGCCATGGTAAACCCGGGACGAAGAAAAGATTGCTAGGCTTTGGATTCAGGAGCCGAATGCGCCGCTGGCTCACTGGTCCTGGCAAGGGTCTCAGAAGGAAGCTTTTTCGGAGCAGGAGGTGGCGGCGGAGCATCCAAATCAATTGCAGATTCCAACTCTTCCTGAACTTCTCGCGTCGATTTCTTGAACTCCCGGATTCCCTGTCCTAAACCACGCGCTAGCTCCGGAAGCTTCTTAGCGCCGAACAATATGAGAATCGCAGCCAGAATAAGGAGAATTTCCCAACCGTTCAGCATTGCTAACATTAGATTCATAAAACGCTACTTTCAGATTTACCGCAAAATAAGCCACTCTGGTCGATTAGTAAAGCTTCAAAAACCCGATGACATCACGCGGCAATGTTTTGATCCGGTCCGCAGGCTATGTCTTGGGCTTCAGGAGCACGAACTCGCCACGGCGGTTTTTTGTCCAAGCCGTTTCGTCGCTGCTGAGAACCGCCGGCTTGTCTTCGCCGAAGCTAACCGTGCTGGCGCGCTCAGGCGCAATCCCCAAAGCAATCAGGTATTCACGAACGGAAAGTGCCCGGCGTTCACCCAAAGAACGATTGTATTCTGGAGTTCCCCGCTCGTCACAGTGACCCTCGATGAGCAACTTGTGCGTCGGATTGCTTTTGAGGTAAGCCGCCACTGCTTCGACTTTGCCTTTGTCTGCGGGTTGAACGGTGGAACGGTCGAATTCGAAATAAACCGTTTGCTGTTTGAACGTCTCGCGATCCACCAAAAAGTTGTCGAGTTCTTCGCGTCCTCCAAGCTTCGTGCCGCCAGTGAGGTCATTGCCCGGTCGGATGCTCCTGGGATCAACGTCAACCGGCACAGTCCCGCCAGGGCCAACAATCGGTCCTGAGCTCGGGGCGGGGCCTGGCCCTGGCCCTGTCGTTCGGGTGGGTCCGGGAATCGGAGTCGGTGCTCGAGGTATTTTTTTGCACCCCACGGCACCAACGGTTAAAATTAGGCTTAAAGCCAAGAATTTCGAGAAAAGCGCGCTGTTCATTTTCAATATCCTTAAGAGGTGGACCCACTATTTCGCCCAACTAGGCTGGGAATAGCTTCCAGAACTTTCGGTGACATCCTTCACGCGTTTAGTCTGAACGTCAAGCAAAGAGAGGACTCGTCGTCCTTTAACACGTCGAGAAAAGATTACCGTGCGGGAATTGGGTGCCCAAGAAGGGTCTTCCCCTGTGGTCAACACTTCCGCCGTGCCTCCCTGCGCCGGAACTTTGCAGATGGCGAACTCTCTCCACATCGCGGTGAAAATAATCCATTTTCCATCTGGCGACCACTCCGGCTCTGTCGCCCTGGGGACACCGGCGGTCCGCAACCTTCGCATCTCGCCGCCGTTTGCCGAAACCAAGTAGAGCGATGGAATGCCATCCTTCGAGGAGACGACACAAATCGTGCTGCCGTCCGGTGACCAACACGGTGAGGATTCATCGGCTCTGGTGTTGGTCAATCGCTTTTCGTTGCCGCCAGTTGCGTCGCAGATGTACACCTCTGGGTTGCCATCCTTGCTGAGGATCATTGCGACCCGTTTTCCATCTGGGGAAACGGCGGCGCTGGTGTTTAAGCCAGGATGTTTGGCGACGACTTTTCTTTCGCGCGAAGCCAGATCGTGAGAATAGATGTCGGGAAAGCCTGATTTGTAAGATGTGTAATAGAGCATCCGACGCCCAGGAGTCCAGCAGGGAGCAGCGACGATGGCTCCATCTGAGGTCACAGCGATCGCGTTGGCGCCATCGTAATCGGCGACATAGATCTCGCTCTTGTTCGATCGTTCCCCTTTGAAGGCGATTTTCGTCCGCGCAATTCCCGGCTTCCCTGTCAATTTTTGAACCACCTCGTCCGCAAACGCGTGCGCTTGGGTGCGAAGGTTCGCGTCGGTATATCGAACAGAGAGGAGTGTCGCTTTGTTGATCCGATCCGTCACCCGCCCCTCCAGTTGACCATTGTTGCTGCCGGTGATGTTGAATTGGGCTGTCTCCGCGCTCACCGTTGTGAACCCCGCAACCTCAAGATCGAATTTCAGCACGACCTGAGCTTCGCCGGTAAAGCCGCTTAAAGAGATGGGAATGAGCTTGGAAGCATCCACATCTTTATCTATTTCAATTTTTGCTTCGGCCGAAACAACCTTGGCGGAAGAAACCGCCAGCAGCACGGCGATGAGAGTGGTCAGAGTGCGCAAGTATAGAAAATTCATCCGGACGATCTTTTGGCTTTGAGGTTGAAATCAATGATAAAACTTCGTTTGTGATCCGTCGCTCCGAGCGGGAACGCCGCGACAAATTTAATGCTGTCCAAGACCCTCTGGACCGATTTGTCGAGCGCGGGCGTCCCGGATTTCTGAGTAACTCTCGCTGTAACCACGTTGCCGTCCCGGGCAATAATGACCTCGACCCTCACGGTCGCTGAGTTGTCAGCCAAGTCGCCCGAAGGCGTCCACTCGTTCTGATAAATGCTTTTGACGATCTGGGTGTAATTGGCATAAGCCTCGCCTCCCGGGCCTGGCACTGCGATATCGGTTCCCGACGATAAATTCTGCCCGAGTTTCTGCTGCAGATTATTCAGCCTGGCTAAATATTTTGCTTGCGCGTCTTTCGCTTTGGCATCGGCTTCGGCTTGAGCCTTGGCCTGAGCTTTGGCTGCCTGTTTTTCCTTGTCAGAACTCTCGGATTCTTTCTTAAGGCTCGGTTGGATCGAGGGTTTCTTAGGCTTCTCTTTTGCTGTGGTATCCGGTTGATCGGCTTTTGGGGGCGTTTCTTTGGGTTTCTTCTTGAGCTGAGTCGATGTGGGATCTGGGAGGATCTTCTTTGGCTGAGGTGGAGTCGGCTCGGGCTCAACGGTCTTAACCGGTTTAGCGGCCTTTGGTGGAGGCTTCAGTGGCGCAGGTTCGGGTGGCGGCTGAGGCTCAACTTTGGCGGAAAGTGGTGGCGGGAGTGCCATTTCCGTTTGAGGAGCTGGGGTCGCGGCCGGTTTCGGGCTCCCGCCTCCAAACATTAAATCATCGACAGCTTTGGAAGGAATGAGATCCAAGGTCGGCAGGTCCTTTTGCCTGATTTCGGAAAGAAAAAAAGCAGGGGCGACGAATAGGACCAGCACGAGCAGTGAATGCATCGCCGCCGAAGCGATAAAACATCTTGTTTGGAGCCGGTTCACTTTTGAGCCCTAGGTTTTGTGCGAACAGAGCAGGTAATATGATTTTCAGCACAAATATCTATGACTTCGGCTGCAAATTTTAAAGGGCTGTTCGCGTCTGCGCGAAGATAGACCACAAGCCTGGGGTTGGATCGGGAGCTTCGGACCAGCTCTCGTTCAAGATCAGCCGACGCCATGCCGATGCCATCCAACAGATATTGTCCTTTTGGACTGACTTCGACATTGCGGATATCCTTTCGTTCCAATGGCCGATCCGCCTGGCCACCTTTCGGCAAGTTCAGTTCCAAACCATGTTCTTGAGTTGATTTGATCGAAGGCGAAATGATGATGAAGATAATTAACAACACAAAGGCCAGGTCGAGCAGGGGCGTGATATTGATATCACTCAGTGTGACCAGCGAATTGCGTTGAGAAAAGCGGCGCATACCAAGTTCAGATCATTCGATTTCATCATCGTTGAGAAATTCAATCTCAATCCTCGACACCAACGATTGGGCAAAATTGTCCAGTTGGACGGTCATCACTCTCAGGTTATGCACGAGCCAGTTGTAGCCAAACATCGAAGGGATCGCGACCAGTAGCCCCGCCACCGTGGTGACCAAAGCGGCCGCGACGCCAGGAGCGAGCGTCGGCAGATCGGCACCTCCTTTTTTAGCGACATCCGTGAAGGCGATCATCACTCCCCAGACAGTTCCTAGCAGGCCAAGAAAAGGTGCGCCGCTGACTGCAACCGCAAGCAAGATCAAGCCCGATTCTAGCTTGATCGCCTCTTGGGCCACCGTGCTTTCGAGAGTTCGCTTGACGTGCTCCATGGCCTTTAGCGAGACACGGGTTTTCCGGCCATTTCCCGCAGTTGATTTCAGGCGATTATTAAGTTCCAAACAGCCTTCCTGGTAAATCGTGAAGAGTGGGCAACCTTCCACCTGGATCTTGCGGTCATAGATGGCCAGGACATTTTTTTGCCCTCGGAATTCGCTGTCAAAATAGTGGTTCATCTTCTTGGCCCGCCGCATTTGCATCGCTTTGGAAGCCATGACGGACCAGGCAAAGATCGAAAAAATGATTAAGATGACGATGATCGCTTTGCCTTCGAGTGGAGCTAATTTCCACACGTAAAGCAGTTCGATGTCTGCAAGGAAGTAAACCGGAGTATTCATTCACAGTGCCGCTCAGCCAAATTCTAAGGCCATGATGGTTTAACGCTGATACCCAAAATGGTCAAAAGCTTTCGGGCCTTTGAACCATTTTCTGCGCAGTCCGTTCAAGCGAGCTCGAACTTTCCTCACTTGGACACGCATCAACCGGGAAACTATTCGATCTAATTCTACATTTCCGTCGCCTTGCGCCGCAACGGTTCTAAACCAGAGGCGAGGCATTCTGCCTTGTTTCGCCCGGAACCCTTTGCTAGCGTCGCCGCCCATCATATGAGTTCGCCAAGTGAAACATCCAACCCCGCGCGAACTCTCAGCTTTCAATTCCAAGAGGGAGGCTTGGTGCTTGTCATTCTTCTCCTCGGCTTGCTGCTGACCTTGTTTGGTGGATCCGTTAAAGTCCCTCTGTTCGAGCTCAACGCTGAGGGCCAGCGGCAGCGGGTTTTCACCAGGAATGCCGCTGGAGAGCGCGAGCCGTTGGTGGTCGAGAAAAACAAGTTCCTCAACGCTCAAAATCTCGCGCAGTTGGCCAAGGACACAAGTTTCATTGCGATCATGGCGGTGGGCGCAACTTTCGTTATCATCTCGGGCGGCATTGATCTGTCAGTAGGGGCCATCTATGCCCTAGCCTCAGTGCTGGGCGCGCTGGTGTTTCAGCGTTACGGCCCAAGCGGGTCGGACACTCTCCAGACCATCGCCGCGGATGGCTCGGCGATTCTCTCATCGGCATGGTATGCCGTTCCAGTCGGAATTCTCATGTGCCTGGCCGTTGGCACCGCCGCCGGCTTGACTAACGGTGGAATGATTGTGGCGCTTAAAGTACACCCTTTCATTATTACACTTGGAACGATGGCTATCTTTCGCGGCATCGCCTTCGTGATCACAAAGGGCCAATCGGTGGGGAGCTTTCCGCAGGCTTTTCGAGATCTCGTGCGATGGGAGGTTGGCAATGGGCTGAGCTTAATGCCTTTGGCAGTCATGTTGTTGATCATGGTTGTTGGTGGCATTTATCTCTCACGCCTGGCGGCTGGCCGACGCATTTATGCCATCGGTGGAAATGAACTCGCCAGCCGTTTCAGCGGCATTCGTGTCGAGCGCGTTAAGCTCAGCGTCTATGTCTATTCAGGACTCACGGCGGGCATTGCGGCCCTCCTATCCCTCGGCTACTACGGCGCGGCCACTTCGGGCGATGGCCAAGGCTACGAACTCAATGTGATCGCCGCCGCGGTGGTCGGCGGCGCCAGTCTTTCCGGCGGCAAAGGATCGGCGCTCGGAGCTGTTCTCGGCGCGCTTCTCATTCAAATGATCAGCAGCGGTATTGTCATCCTGGGCATCGACCAAAATTACAGCCAGATTATCATCGGAGCGGTCGTCATCATCGCCGTCGTGCTCGATCAAATTAATTCCTGGCTGGCTAAACGTCGGCTTGCCGCTCGCGCTGGAACCACTTAAAGTCGTTCAAATCCAAGTTGCTCATGAAATTCCAAGTGAACTCAACTCTCGCCGCTTTGGGCCTAGCTATTAGCTTCGCGACGGCTCTCTCGGCTCAAACCGCTAAAAAATCGTACACGATCGGCCTAGTCGCCAAATCGCAAGGCAATCCTGTCTTTCAAGCCGCTCGCGTTGGTGCCAACGAAGCCGCCAAAGATCTAGGGCTGAAGTACGGGATCACGATCAAGATCGATTGGCGGACTCCCAACGAAGAGGACGCCCAAAAGCAGGCCGAAGCCATCGAACAGCTCGCTCTGAGCGGAGCCGACGGGATCGCCGTCAGTTGTTCGGACGCTAATAAGCTCACCGACGCTATTAACTCGGCGGTGAAGAACGGCGTCCCAGTCGCGACGTTTGACTCCGATGCGCCCGCGAGCAAGCGGTTCGTCACTTTCGGCGTCGATGATGTGAAGTGCGGCGAACAAACCATGGAGGAATTGGCCAAGATAATGGGCGGCAAAGGTGTGGTGGCGATCCTGGCTGGCAATCAGAATGCGCCCAATTTACAGAAGCGAGTGCAGGGGGCTAAAAATGCCGCGAAGAAATTTCCTGGCATTAAGATTCGCGACACCTACTACCACAAGGAAACTCCTCAGGACGCCGCCGCGAAAGTCGAACAGGTCATGCAGTCCAATCCCGACATCACGGGCTGGTGCATGATTGGCGGTTGGCCTTTGTTTACCGACAATGCTCTCAAATGGGCTCCGGGAACGGTCAAATGTGTTTCCGTCGATGCCCTGCCTCCCCAACTCGCGTATCTGCGAAGCGGGCATGTTCAGATGTTGCTGGCGCAGCAAGTCTATGAATGGGGTTACCGTTCGGTCGAGCACCTCATTAACAAGATTCATCTCAAGAAAAATCCCGCCTCCCTTCGCGAT
>SIBE01000060.1 GCA_009695265.1 Pedosphaera sp.
GCGCGGCGGATTGCAGGCGTTCGAGTTTGTTGGTGCCGATGACCGGCAGCGGGTGACTCGGATGCGCCAGAATCCAGGCGTAGGCCAACTGTTCCAGCGTCGCGCCGTCGTAACGCGACGACATGCTATTCGCTGCCTCAGCCAGACGCCCTGCGGCGGGATTACTGGGATCGAAGATTCGCCCTCCGGCCAGCGGACTCCAGGCCATGGGCCGCACACCCAGCTTCTCGCACTGCTGAAGCGTGCCGTCGTGGATTGGCTCCGGGTGCAGCAAGTGAAACTCGATCTGGTTCGTCACGAGCTGGTGTTCCATGCGCGCGTTCAGCAGGTCGAATTGCGAAGTGCTGTAGTTGGACACGCCCGCCGCGCGGATCTTGCCGGTGCGCAGCAACTCGTTCAATCCCGCGGCGGTGTCGTCGGCGCGCGTCAGCCAGTCGGGACGGTGGACGAGGAACAAGTCAACATGGTCGGTCCCGAGAAAGCGCAGCGACTTTTCCAGACTGCGGATGAGACGCGGGCCAGAGGCATCGTAATGCGCCGTGCGGCGCTCGGGATGGAAGGAACACGGCACATAGATGCCGGCCTTCGTGATGAGTTCGAATTTGTCCCGCAGTCCCGGCGACAACGCGAGCGCAGCGCCGAGCAGTTGTTCCACTTCATAGAGGCCGTAAATCTCAGCCGTATCAATGGTCGTGATACCAAGTCCGAGGCAGGCGTGAAGCCGGCGGTTGATTTCCTGCGGGGTCGGCTTCGTGGCGAGGATCCGCCAGGTGCCAAAAACCATGCGCGAGAATTCAGGTCCGTGCGGAGCAAGTTTGATTCGTTTCATCATTTGTGGATGAGTTACTTGAGTCTTGTGTAATTCCGAAATGAGGCCTTGGCCGCGACTTGTGGGTTGTGGGACGTCAGGATCGGCTCAACCTTCATCGTGCCGGCCAGTGGCAGAACTTGCTCACCGCATACCGCCCCCAAATGTATTCTTCCGTGCAGGCAGCCTCAAATCTCCGCAGACTTGAAGAATTGTTATCAATGATGGACATGCTCGAAACTCTATCGGGACATCAAGCCCGGCGCATTCCCGTTTGCGGCGTCTTCTTGCAGGATTACGGCATGTTCCAGCCGATGTTATCGAGAATTGCGCTGAAGTCAGGTGACGGCGTCAATGAAGCTCAGCACGAGTGAATATCTCGTGCTTGTGGAAAAGGCCTCTGGCACCAAGAGTCTCAATTGCGCATGGCAACCATCAACAAACTGCGATCCACCCTTTTCTGCGCCATTTTGGTGATGGCGATCGCTGGCGTCCTACTCCTGGCGGGCGTGGCGGCCGCCGAACCGATTCGCCCCGGTTGGCTCACACTCGGAAAAATCGTCATCCCATGAAGCTGAATTTAACCGTCGCCTTCTTTGCACTGTTCGCAATCGGTTCGCCACTCGCCGCCGAATTCCGAGTGGGCTTCGCCGCCGCCGACATCACTCCGCCAGTCGGTTGGCGGAGGGCGGGCAGTTACACCGAGGTGATCAGCACGGGAGTTCACGACCCGCTAATGACTAAGGCGATGGTCGTCGAGGATGGCACGACGACCTTTGCCTTCGTCGGCAATGACCTTTGCTCGGTGCCGCGAGATCTTACGGATCTCGCGCGGGCGCTGGCAAGCGAGCGCACGGGCATTCCTGTGGCGAACATCGTCATCACCGCCACGCACACGCATGGCGGGCCGGAGTATCTGGGGCCTCTGCGCGAGTTCCTACATGATCGCGCGAAGCGAGCGAACAACGGGCGAGATCCCCACGAACCGATCAATTACCGCGCGCAGCTCGTCGAACGCTGGGCCGCGGTGATCGTCAGCGCGTGGTCCAAACGGCAGTCAGCGTCGCTGGAAGTTGTCATCCCGCGTCTCGAAGGCGTGGCGTTTAACCGGCGCTATTGGATGAAGGACGGAGCGGTGGGCTGGAATCCACGCAAGGGCGACACGAACATCTTCCGGCCCGCCGGCCCGGTGGACACCGACTTCCCGTTCCTGCTGGCGCGCCGCGCGGGCTCGACGGACCCGCTGGGTTCGCTCGCCGTCTTCGCCATGCACACGGCGGTCTATGGTGGGCCGCCATTCGGCGCGGATTTCCCAGGCCACTTGCAGACAAATCTGACGGCAGCGTTCGGGCCGAAGTTCATCTCCATCTTCGGCGAAGGCTGCGCGGGCGATGTGAATCACCTAAATCCGTTCACCCTTGAATCGCAGCACTGGACGAACGTCTCGCCCGCCATTGGCCGCGCCATGGCCGCCGTGGCGCTGACGAATCTGCCTCATGCCAGTCGCGTGAAGCCAGGCTCCCTGGCGGTGCGCTCAGCGATCATCCGTTCTCCGGTGACGCCCATCACAGAGGCGGAATACGACGCCGCGCGGAAGCTGATGACAACCCTCGACGGGAATGGCGCTTCTTTCCTCGTCATCGTGGATGCATGGCGAAAGATTTTCCGTCGCCAGTTCTGGGAACAGCACGGGGGCGAGTTGCCGCAGGAGGTGCAGGCGGTGCGATTCGATGCCGACACCGCGCTCGTGACGCTGCCGCACGAAGTTTTCACCGAGCTGGGCATGGCCATCAAAGCCGCGTCGCCGTTCCGTCGCACGATGGTGGTCTCGCTCGCCAACGATCTCGACTTCTACATCCCCACGCGACGCGCCTTCGAGGAAGGCCACTACGAACCCACCACCTGCCCGCTCGAACCCGGCTGTGGCGAACGTCTCGTCGCGGCAGCAGTGAAGCTGCTTAACGAACTCAAACCGTGACGCGGCAACATTTCTTGATCATGGTTCCCCACCGAGCCGAGAAACCAAGCGGCGCATCTTCACTCAGTCCCGCAGTGACGCTTCTGGATGTCGCTAAGAGTGTGTGGCATTTCGGATCAAGGGGTTTCCTAGTAGTACGGTTCTTTCCCATTTAACTTTGTTTTCGCTCCCGGGATGGAAGACCAGACAGGCTGAGAATTCTCGGCTGAGCAAACGTCGAAGTTGCGGTTTTTATTCAACTTTGAAGATGGCAAACCCGTGGGATTCCTCCTTTACTCACGGCTCGGTTTGTAACTCATGTCCCAAATGTTGAAATCATCGGGCGCGATGGGGATAGCCACCCTGGCCAGTCGAGTGCTGGGCATGGTTCGCGAAATTCTTTATGCGCATTTCATGGGAGCTGGTCCGGTGGCCGCCGCTTTCACCATGGCCTTCATGATTCCAAACCTTTTTCGCCGCTTGCTCGGTGAGGGAGCATTGACCGCGGCGTTTATTCCCATCTTCAAAGAAAAGGAGGTGACTGCTGGCGAGGTCGAAATGTGGCGTTCCGCCAACGCGGTCATTTCTGGACTGATGATTGCCGCGGCAGTGATCATTGGGATCGTGATGCTTGGCATATCAATCATCCTGGCGTTCGAGGCTCCGGCAATAGCGGCCAGCGCGGATTCTCTTCGATCGAGCGGGCTCATTTTGGGAACCGTCAATCCGGGCGTCGTGGAGCTGGGCTGGCTGAGCGCTGAAACCCGGCTCATGTTGCAACTGTTGCGCGTGATGTTTCCCTACATGCTGCTGGTCTGTCTGGCCGCGATTTTTATGGGGATGCTCAATGCCCGTGGCCATTTCTTTGTTCCGGCGATGGGCACAACTGTGCTCAATCTCATCCTGATCGCAACGGTTTTGTGGCTGGCTCCCCGGTTTGGAAAGGAACTCGAAACCCAGATATTTGGCTTGGCCATTGGCGTGCTGGTGGCGGGAGTAGGGCAAGCAATTTATCTGTTGCCGACCATGCGACGGGAAGGTTTCAGATATCAATGGGTTTCACCGTGGCATGATGAAACGGTGCAGCTTGTCGTGCGGAAAATGGTTCCTGGAATGATGGGGGTGGCTGCGTTTCAATTCAATGTCCTCCTGACCCAGGGAATCGCCTGGACGGTTAATCCCCAGATAGTCGCGTCGTTTGGGTATGCGGTGCGCTTGATGGAATTGCCCCAAGGCGTCTTCGGTATTTCGCTAGCGACTTTTCTATTGCCCACCCTTTCCGGGCTCGCCGCAGGAAAAAAATATCCAGAATTTCGCGCGACTCTCGGCCAAGCTCTTGGATACCTGGCCCTGGGGAATCTCGCTGCCTCGGTTCTGTTGACGGTGTTGTCGGAGCCCATCGTCCGGCTGCTTTTCGAACGCGGAGAGTTTGACGCCGCCGATACCCGGCGCTCCAGTTTTGCTTTGGCCTGTCTGGCGCCCGGGCTGGTCGCCTTTTCGATGGTGAACATTTTGGCCAGGGCCTTTTACGCGCTCGGAGACACAAAGACACCGATGAAGATCAGCGTCGTTTGCCTCGGCATCAACGTCATCCTGAGCTTTTGGCTTATCGGCTCATTTGCGGAAGGCGGGCTTGGCATCGCGAATACTCTGAGCGCGGCTTGCAACGTCTGGCTGCTTTTTCATGCGCTGCGCCGGAAGCTCAAGCATCTCGGTCTGTCGGCGTTGCGGCAGAATATTCTTAGCATGGCGGGCGGTGCCATCGTTGCTGGCGAGGCAGCTTGGCTCCTCAGCGGCGCCTGGGAAAGATCGATCGGACACAGCGGATTCATCCAGAAGCTGGGAGCCGTTTTCATCCCGCTCGGAGTGGCGAGCCTGGTTTACGGAGCAATTCTGCTTTGGTTAAAAGTTCCTCAAGCGCAGGACTTCCTTGGATTGCTCCGGCGAAAAGGTTTTCGGCTCGGCAAATGAATCCGTCAATAAGGCAGCCCGGTGTTCCGCGCGGCACGTTCTCAGTCACGCTTCGCCGTTGCCGCGACGAATTCAGTAATGTCTCGCTCGACTGGGCGAGTGAGGTGCCTGATCAAAGAGAGAAAGTTGGAGTCCGCCTGGCGGGCGGAAGGCGTTCACAGATAAACTGAAGCCTCGTCCGAGAATGCCGGCTTTCCGACACGCCACATCGAACAACTGCTCCATCTGCTCCGCAAAAATTCCTTCGCCGCGCATCCTGGACCCGAAATTGGAATCGTTAATTTTTCCGCCGCGAATCGATTTGATTCGGTTTAGAATCTTGTCTTTTCTTTCCGGGAAATGCTGAACCAACCAATTCTCAAACATCGATCCCAAACCATGCGGCAGCCTCAGCGGAACGAATCCGGCGCACTCCGCTCCGGCCTTGACCGCCGCCGCAAGGATCGAAGGTATCTCATGATCGGTGAGTCCCGGGATCACCGGCGCGATCAGAACTCCGACCGGCACGCCACCCTCGTGAAGAGCTTGGATGGCGGCCAACCGGTGATTAGGAAGTGAAGCGCGCGGCTCGATCTTCGGGGTCAGCGTGCTGTCCAGCGTGGTGACTGAGAGATAGACAGCGGCAGCATTGTATCGCGCCAGCTCACGGAGAAGATCAATGTCACGCGTGACAAGATGATTCTTGGTTACGATACAAACCGGGTTGCGAAATTGAGCGAGCACTTCCAGGCACCGGCGCGTCAATTTCATTTTGCGCTCCGCTGGTTGGTAGCAATCGGTGACACCGCTCATGGCGATAACCTGCGGCTTCCATTTTGGCGATGACAACTCCGCGCGTAACAGTTGAGGAGCATTGTCTTTGACCATGATCCTGGTTTCGAAATCCAAGCCCGCTGAAAAGCCCAGGTATTCATGAGTGGGCCGCGCATAGCAATAGACACAGCCATGCTCGCAGCCGCGATACGGATTAATGCTGACATCAAAACCGACATCCGGACTGTCGTTGTAACTGAGAATGGTCTGGGTTTCATCCCGGAAAAGCAGAGTCGATGGGGCCAGATCGCCGGCCGAGTCCCAATCCGGGCTGCGCTCGAAATGGACTTCCTCAAACCGGTTTGCCGGATTGGAAGAGGCGCCGCGACCTTTGATTGGACCGCCGTTCATCGGATCAGTATTAGCCAAACCAGGCGCAGCAGCAAGTTGTCGCGATGACAGCGATTCTCAGTTGGGCCTGCGGCCGGTTTGGGACTCCCTTGGAGCCCCTGGTTGAGCGGGTGTTCACGCCAGAGCCGACTCGAGCCGGGATTACATCATTTTTATGGCCGAGAATTTGACGGTTGATCTGCTGGACTAATTGCGACGAAACAGTCAGCCTCCAAGATTCTATGAACCCAAACAACCGTCGCGGCTTTACGTTGATTGAGCTGCTGGTCGTGATCGCGATCATCGCTATCCTGGCGTCCTTGCTCTTGCCTGGATTGGCGAAAGCCAAGGGCCAGGCGTTGCGGGCTCAATGCCTGAGCAATCACAAACAATTGGCGCTGACCTGGACCATGTACCAGGATGACTTCAATGGCAGCATCCCTTCGAATGTGCGCGGAAACCCGGCCACGGGAACAGGACTGAACTGGGTCGAGAGCACGGTCCACGGATCCACCCCAGGCTTTGTCACTCCAGAGGCGTTCACAGATGTTAAGAAAGCCGCCTTCTCGACTTACCTGAAGAGCGTCGCTGTTTATCTTTGTCCCGCCGAGCGGACTGTTTACACCGTGGGCGGACGGCGCGTTAACAAGCTTCGCAGCTATTCGATGAATGATTATTTGAACGGCGGAGCAGAGCAGTTTGCCCCCGTCCCGCCAGTGACGTTTTACAAACGCAATTCGGATTTTCGCAAGCCGGCGGAGTTGTTCGTGTTCATCGACGTGGAACCCCTGAGCATTTGCTACACTCCCTTTGAAATTCCCGTTGCAAATTCGCAGGCCTACTTCACCGCCCCGGGCGCTCTTCATAACAAAAACTCCGGAGTTCTCTCATTTGCGGATGGCCACTCGGAGTCTCGTCGGTGGAGAAAGCCAGCGCTGCGGACGACCACCTCGTCGCTCGTTTCCAATCCTCATCCAGTTCCGAGCGATCCCCAAGATGTCAGTTTTATCCGTACACGGTCTCATCACCTCTTGACTCCTTAATGCCTGTCAATCGATCCGCCGGCTGAACCGGTGATCGTTGATGTCCAGATGTTCGATCTGCGGCAACGTGCGGATGCGCACTCGTCAGAGGAAAGTGGCGAAAAACGAAGCAGCGTTGGCTACCAGTCGGTGCGGAACATCGAAATCATTTGCTCGTTGCGCGTGCATGGCCTACTTGAGGCTGTTCCCCATCTGCATGCCGCCTGGGCCTCGCGTATCGTCCGTGGGAAACCAAAAGCGTTTCAGTTGCGCATTTCGCTCGTACTCTTTCTTATCCATCTTTACGATGTGATTATCCGCCATGATGGCGTGTCCCCGGTTGCCGTGTCGAAGGGCAATGGAACGAACCTGGATCGTCGGGCCGACCTGGCCCGAATAATCGTTGGTTGCAAGGTTCGCTTCCATGTAAACAAGCGTTCGTGTCGGCTCAAGAAAGCTGGAGAGATCCGTTGCATGGCAGATGCCGCAGTTCATTGCATAGCTGTAGTCGCGTCGGCCGACCGACGATCCGAAGCCGCTCGGAGGAGGTGCTTGCGGACGGCGCTTGGAAGCGAGCTCGATTTTGTCGGTGGGACACAGATAGACCGGCTTCGAGCTCAGATATGGGAACAGGCGGCCCGAGGTAAGATCGCCCGCTTTGGTGTAGAGCCAATTCCGAAAGGAAGGAAGATGTCCGGCGAAGTCCAGCGAGTAGGTGGCCGATGCGATACCGATCTGGCGAAGGTTGCTCACGCAAACGGCGGTTCGGCCAGACTCCCTCGCCTTGCTCAACGCAGGTAATAATAAGCTGGCCAGAATGGCGATGATTGCAATCACCACGAGGAGTTCGATCAGGGTGAATGCCCAATTCGTCTCGCGGGTGGCTTTGTTCTGGTGCGGAAGGTTCTTGTTTTCCATAAGGGGTGGCGTGTTGATCTTAACCGTTCTTGTTCGGCTTCCAAGGAATCTTTAGAGGTTCGCACATGTTGTCATGTTGTCTTCCAGTCATACCAGGAAGCGCGATCAACCTTGAAACGCCCACACCTCAATCGCCGAAGAAAGATGGCCATTGAGCGGTGTCCATTAATGGCCGGCTGACGGAGGATCTGGCAAGCTAATCAATCACAGCACGACGAATGACTCCAAAAACTTCGGTTGAATCCAATGGCTTGCCGGAAAGAAGAGAAGGTCGATCGGTGATCAGCACAGGGTGATCGGCGGCACTAGCGGGACGTCTTCCATGGGAACCCTTCACTAACGTGGCATCGAGCGGGATCACGTCCATTAGCATCCGAAATCCAAGCTTCTTTTGCAGTAACCGCAAACCGATTTTTAGCTTGATGAACCGCTGGGCGGGATCGAGGAACAGCTCGACAGGATCGTAGCCCGGCTTGCGATGGATATCGACGCACCGCGCAAAGTCCGGTGCTACTCGATCCTCAAACCAGTAGTAGTAGGTAAACCAAGCTTTCGGAGACGCCACGGCAATCAGATCACCCGAATGCGCATGATTGATGGAGAGAGCCTTTTGTTCTGCCTGACCGAGCACTTGATCGATTCCAGGTTGTTCGAGCAGCTGTCGAACTTTTTTTTCCAAGCTGCGATCATTAAGATAAATGTGAGCGACTTGATGGTCGGCCACCGCGAAGACTTTGCTCGCGCCGCAGTCGAGCAATTCCAGACCCAATTCATCTTTAATGGCGACCCATCCCTTTTCCCGAAAAAGCCGGTTTAGATGAATCGGCGTTTCCACTTCGGTGATTCCGTACTCGGACACAAGGAGGACTTGAACCGAACGTTTTTGGAAAAACGATATGAGATCGCTCACGATGGCATCGATTTGTTTCAGGTCCTGCGTGATCGCTGGATCTGCTGGCCCGAGGCGCTGCAGGTTGTAATCGAGGTGCGGCAGATAAACCAACGACAACGTCGGTTGGTATTTCGTTTCAATCCACTTGGCGGATTCGGCAATCCAACGCGAGACGGCATCAGCAGGACCTTTCGGCGAGTTGATCCCCGCCGCGGGGCCCCAAAAAGCTGGGAATGGGAATTCGCCCAAGTCTTTCTTTATTTCCGTGCGAATGGAAAAGGGCGCGGTGTAGATATCGAAAACCTTACGGCCATCGGCGGGATACATTGGCCGCGGAGTGATCGAGTAATCCGCCGACGCATACATGTTATACCACCAAAAAAGCTTCGCGCAGGTGAAGCGCGGATCGAGCGAGCGAAGGTCATCCCAAATCTTGCTTCCTTGGACGAGGTGATTGGACTGCTTCCAAAACTGGACTTCTGCCAATTCGCGATCATACCAGCCATTCCCGACAATTCCATGATGGGCCGGTGGCAAGCCTGTGACGTAGTTGGATTGGGCCGTACAGGTCACCGCTGGGAACGCGGGCACAACGGTGGCTTTCGCTCCTCTTCTGGCGAACTCACTGATCAGAGGAAGAGAAGGACCAATAAGCGAATCGGTAAGGCCTACGACATTGATGACGACTGTTCGTTTCATTCTTGAGCTCTTTGACTCCGGACACTGTGGCACGTTCCAATTCGGCCGAGCGCGGATGGCGCTCAATCACACTCATGATCGTTTTGATATCTTAGCGCGGCTCCTAATCGTTCCCGCGGTTGCGTTCTCGCCAATACGAGGATCCGATCAGGACTAGATCAAAGTGGGCGAGGCATGGCGGGCCAACGGTCGGCACGCAGCACCCGGAATATCACGCCACGCTCTGCAGGCGGTCGTCATGCCGTTTGTGTAATTCCTGAATGGCTTCGATCACTTTTGGCAAATACATTTCGTGAACTTCAAAGCCTTGTCCGATTTCTCTGAGCAACGTGATGGTCAACTCTCCGCCCAGATGTTCTCGGAATTCCTCCAGACCTTTCAGAACCAGCAAGACGTCGCTCGAATCGACGTGGAGCAATTCATTGGCGAACAGCTCGAAACCAAGCTTCTCCAGCAGGCAGAAAATGCGTTCGGCTGTGGCGTCTCCGATGAATTCCATCAGCCTCGAATAGGCGACATCGACTGCGATGCCTATGGCGACTGCTTCACCGTGGCGAATCTTGTATTCCGACAATTGCTCCAACTTGTGCGCGACCCAATGGCCGAAGTCGAGCGGACGGGCCGAGCCGAACTCGAAGGGATCACCTGAAGTGGCGATGTGATTTACGTGCAATTCAGCACAGCGATAAATCAATCGCTGCACGGCCACTGGCTCGAAGCGGCATAGATTGTCCGCGTCATGTTCAATCGCAGAAAAAAAAGCAGCGTCGCGAATGAGGGCGACTTTGATTGCTTCGACATAGCCAGCGCGCCTGTCACGCGGGGAGAGAGAAGCGAGCAAGTGGAAGTCATTGATGACCGCAAATGGTGGGGCAAAGGTGCCTATGAAGTTCTTTTTGCCAAAAGCATTAATGCCATTTTTCACCCCGACACCTGAGTCGTCCTGGCTTAAGGTGGTCGTGGGAATGCGGACATGCCGTAAGCCTCGATGAGCCGTGGCAGCGGCCAATCCCACCATGTCCAAGAGCGCTCCGCCTCCGACTGCAATGATATAGGAATGACGATCGATATGATAGCGATCCACCTGCGATTGTATTTCAGATACGTGGAAGTAGGAGTTCTTAGTTCGTTCGCCGCCCTCGATGATCATAGGCGGGCAGACCAGTTTCAAGCAGTCCGGGTAAGCTGCAAAATAGCTTTCGATTTGATGTGCCAACTCGGGCTGAGTTTTGGCCAGTGCTTCGTCCAGCACCAGCAGTGCATTGTGAGATGCGCGGCTTTCCTTGTTGACCAGTACATCGCGCAGCAGGGAGTTAGCCGGATTAAAGACGCTCTCAGTGAAATGCACCTGATGGCGGAAGCTAACGTGAACCGTCCGTTCAATAGCGCGCATAAGAGCAATCTGAGAGGCTAAACCAGAGATTTTAAAAGAGGGTCTATTCCTTGCCCGCCGCGGCGATAAACGGCTTCAGTTCTTCCATCAATCGAGCGAAGCCTTCCAAAGTGATCTGCTGCGCGCCGTCACTCAAGGCTTCGGCGGGGTTGGGATGGACTTCAATCAGCAACGCGTCTGCTCCCATCGCCACCGCGCCTTTGCACATGGATAGAACGAGATCTGACCGGCCGGCACCTTGGCTCGGATCAATCACGATGGGGCAATGAGATTCCTGCTTGATGATAGGAATCATGGAGAGGTCGAGGGTGTTTCGCGTGTAGGTTTCAAAGGTGCGAATGCCACGCTCGCAGAACAGGAGATTGGGGTTTTCATTCGCCAGCACGTATTCGCCGGCGAGAAGCCATTCCTCGACTTTCATGGAAAGCCCTCGCTTGAGTAGAACGGGTTTGCCCGTCTTGGCAGCAGCGATGAGCAGTTGAAAGTTTTGCGCGTTGCGAGCTCCGATTTGCAAAATATCCGCGTATTCAGCGACTAATTCGCAATGATCCTGAGAAAGAAGCTCCGTAATAATCCCCAAGCCTGTTTCTCGGCGCGCTTTAGCCAGAAGCTTCAGGCCTTTCTCGCCTAATCCTTGAAATTCATACGGAGACGTGCGGGGTTTGAACGCGCCGCCACGAAGAATGGTAGCCCCCGCCTTCTTGACGGCATGAGCAGTCGTCAGCAATTGCTTTTCATCTTCCACCGAGCAGGGTCCAGCCATCACTTGAAATTTCTTTCCACCGATGATGGTGCCGCGGACATTGATGGAAGAATTCGCCTTGTGCGCCTCGCGACTGACGAGTTTATAACGCTTCTGGACGGGCATCACTCGTTCCACCTGAGGCCAAACAGCCAGCGTTTCCAGGCTTTGGTGGGTCCGTTCGTCGCCAATCGCTCCGATGACAGTGCGCTCGACGCCCCGCATGATGTGCGGTTTGTAACCCAGTTTTCGGATTTCTTTGAGCACAGCCACTTCGTCTTTTTTCGTAATGTTAGGTTTGAGGACAACAATCATAATTTCAGAATGGTCTCGCGCTGTGGCTCAACAAAAAAGCCGCAGGCGATGACCTGCGGCACGGGTTTAAGGTTCGGTCACGGCAGCCCGACGCGCAGGTGTGTTGGACTAAAGTAATAGCCCAATCGACACACCGTGCTCAAAGGCTGACAGCTAAAATTCATCGGGCGAACGTTAACAGAGTCGGCGATAGCGTCAATGGCGGATTTAAAGCCCGATACTTGACCCAGCGAAATGTGTTTCGTAGAGTGCGAGCGATTCAAAATGAAATCTGTCCTGATCTTCGCGATGGTTTTGGTTTGTCTCTCCCAATTAACACAGGGAGAGCCGATTGTTCGAAATGGGGTATTGGTGAGAGTCAACGATGCCGTCATCACCTACAAGGATATCCAAAACCGTATCGCCCCCGATATCGAGTTTCTGGAAAGGCAATACAGCGCGCAACCCAAAGTGCTAGAGCAAAAGCTTAACGAACTCCAAAAGCAGCACGTCGATCAGTTGGTAGAGGAACAGCTCATCCTTCACGAGTTCAAGACCGGCGGTTTTCACCTTCCGGATAGCTGGATCGAAGACAAGATCAACAAGGACATTCGCACTTACGGAAGCCGCCTTACCCTGACAAAAACACTTCAAGCACAAGGCCTGACCTTTGAACGTTATCGCGCCAAGATTCGAGATCGCGTCATTATCGAAGCGATGATGTTGCAGAATGTTCCTCGCGACCCAGTGATCTCTCCTTTCAAAATGGAAACCTATTACGGCCAGAACCGCGACAAATTCAACGTTCAGGATCAAGTCAAGTTGCGCATGATCGTAATGACGAACAGGCCGAGCGACATCGCTTTCTCAGCTAAAAAAACGACTCAGGAGATCTTGGCCAAGATCGAGGAAGGAGCGCCCTTCGCTGAAATGGCAAAGATCTATTCCCAAGGAACGCAAAGTGCAGAGGGCGGGGATTGGGGTTGGGTGGAGCGATCTGTCCTCCGCTTGGACCTGGCGGAAAAGGCGTTTGTTCTGAAGCCTGGGCAACGGAGCGGAGTGATTGAAGCCTCGGACGGGTATTATCTGATGCAGGTTGAAGAGACTCGTCCTGCCTACGTCAAGCCGTTATCGGAAGTACGGGAAGAAATCGAATCCACTCTCAAGACAGCCGAAACCAAGCGCCTCAGACAGAAATGGATTGAGCGCCTCAAGACCAAGTCATTCGTCCTCTATTTTTGAGAAGCCTCTGCCAAGGAATCGTGCGCGGGCTTATGCGCTAGCTGTGGCAACCTGGCATTCGCTGTTCTTCACTTGGACTTTCTTATGACCGGTTGGATCGGTATTTCGCTTGGCGACATGACAGGGATTGGGCCTGAGGTCACTCTCAAGGCGCTTGCCGAGGAGCCGGAGAGCGAGGACTGCCACTACCTACTAATTGGGGACGACCGTTCCACACGCAGATTGAACAAACACCTCGGGCTCAACCTTCCCCTTCATCCATTCAAAGACACAGCCAGCCAAGGCCGTTTTTTTCTTCACGACCCGCTCCCGGAGCCGTTAGCGACAGATTTGGCTGCGGGTTCGCCTTCCGCAGCTCGCGCCGCGATCGCCTATTTGAGGGATGGAGGCGAACGCTGCTTGCGGCGAGAACTTGATGCCTTAATCACTGCGCCAGTCAATAAGGAGGCTATTCTGCGCGTTGGCCAGCCGTTTGTGGGGCAGACGGAATTTCTCTCCCAATTAGCCGCCACCGAACGAACGGCGATGATGTTGCTCGGCCAAGACGGCTTAGGACGCTGGCTGCGGGTAGCATTGGTCACCACACATATTCCCCTGAAGTTTGTCTCGGACCATCTGACTCAGGCTAAGATCGAGTCGGTGATTGAATTGGCATCTCAATCGTGCCGCGACCTAGGTTTGGCGCGCGCTCGTGTCGGTGTTTGTGGTTTGAATCCCCATGCTGGCGAAGGTGGCAAGATCGGGACCGAAGAGATCACCGTCATCGCTCCCGCTGTCCGCGCTGTCCAACAAAGGGGGATCGAGGTCTCCGGCCCCATCCCGGCCGACACTCTGTTTTACCAAGCTTATCGCGGAGACTATGATGCGGTGGTCGCTATGTATCACGATCAGGGGCTCGTTCCTTTGAAGATGATCGGTTTTGAGAGCGGAGTGAATTGGACGCTTGGTTTGCCTTTCGTCCGAACCTCGCCTGATCATGGGACTGCTTACGACATCGCGGGCCAGGGAAAAGCCAACCCAACGAGCATGCGCGCTGCGATAAATCTGGCCAAACAATTGGCTCCGAAAATTTAGGGGCCGACGTCGGACTTTTTCTTCGTGGCCAAAAAGGAAATCCCTATTAGCGCGGGAGACTTCGATGGTCAAGCATCCGCACGGACACGCTTCGGTACCGCCAGCCTGTTCAAAAGGCGCACGGACTGGCTGGCTGCAAGAACCCAAAGCCGGTTACTTGCTCTGTTTTGGATCTAACAGCACGACGCGAATCCCACCGGGCTGTTGCGCTGGCTTCGTAAAATTGTCCAACAGATTCGAATTGGTGGAACGGGCGGAAGAATCCAATGTAGCCGACGACGGCGCAGGCGCACAGCTTGGCTCAAGAGCCGACCGCAAGGCACCTTCAACAAGCTGAGAGCAATGAATTTTCATGGGAGGTAGCGGCCCCAGATCTCCGGAGAGCGCTTCTCCGGATAACGACAACGCTTCTGCGGCGGTCTTGCCACGAATCATTTCCGTCGCGAGACTGGCCACAGCAATGGCGGTTTCACAACCGAAGGACTGGAATGTCGCGCGGTCGATCACCTTCCTACCGTTCTCCTCCTTGAACTTAATCCACATGCGCAGCATCTCGCCACATTGCGAGTTGCCGACGGTCCCCACTGCGTCGGCCGCCTCTAACTCGCCCATATTTTTTGGATTGCGGATGGCTTCGGCGATCCGTTGTTGAAGATTGTCTTCGATCATGATGGTGATTGGGCTGTTTGCTCCACGCGATATCGAGGGAGAGCTGGATCAATTTCTTGGGACCAAGCATCGATTCCGCCGCGCAAGCAGCGAACATTTTCAAAACCGTGCCCGAGAAAGTAAGCGGCTGCATCAAGCCCGGCTTTTCCTTGATGGTCAACAATCACAAAAACCCGGGTGCGTGGCCAATGTCCCATGATTTCCTGCATCGTGGGTTGAGACATCAAAAGAGAACCTTCAATTCGCACGGCGTCGTATTCTTCTCGCGATCGAACGTCTAGCAGCTTGATCGAACTATCTTGAGCGAGCAGGCGGGATAAATCGTCAGCTGTGATGAAAACCTTCGTATCCTGTTCGTGACTCGCTTCGATATGCTGGAGCACTTCGTCCACATTGAGGTTATTGCTCCGGCGGCAGACTTGTTCCAAGGTTTCGGTGGGTTGAAAACCGCAACTACTGCAACCACCGACGTGATAGCGGCGGAAGAGCGCCCGCTGCGCTCCCGGAAAGATATCGAGCACCTCTCGCATCGTGCTTTGGGGACTGATGGAAACGCTGATTGTTGACATAGTTCTCAAGAATTGCCGCCGAAAAACTTTTGGATTTCTTTCAAAACTTCAACCAAACGATCGACTTCTGAACGCGTATTGTAAAAGTAAAAACTGGCTCGAGCCGTGGATTCAACCCCGAGTTTTTTCATCAAAGGCTGGTTGCAATGATGGCCGCCACGCAGCGCCACTCCGCGTTGATCGGCCACGGTCACGAGATCGTGCGCGTGCACATCAGCAGCCAGAAAGCTGACTACCCCCGCCCGCCCAACGTGAGGTCCGAAGAGCCGGATACCCTTCAATCGAGCGAGTTCGCCATACGCATAAGCGGCCAGTTCATGATCGTGCTGCGCGATATTCTCGCGGCCAATCGCATCGAGATAATCCATCGCCGCATGCAGGCCGATGGCTCCACTGATGTGTGGCGTGCCCGCTTCAAATTTGTGCGGCACCTTGTTCCACGTGCTGCTCTGAAACTCCACCGTCGAAATCATGTCTCCACCGCCTTGGTATGGAGGAGTCGCTTCGAGTCTTTCGAGACGGCCATAAAGAACCCCGATCCCGGTGGGACCGCACATCTTATGGCCGGAGAAGGCCAGAAAATCACAGCCAATTTCCTGAACGTCGATGAGGCAATGACCAGCACTCTGCGCTCCGTCAACGAGCGTGACAGCGCCGACTTTGCGTGCTCTTGCGCAAAGTTCAACGACTGGGTTCACCGTTCCGAGCGTGTTGGAAATGTGCGTCATCGCGAACAGCTTCACGTCACGGGTTAGCCATTCGTCCAGACGGCTTAAATCAAGCAGCCCTTTGTCACAGCTGACGGGCAGGTAAACCAGCTCTGCACCGACTCGCTCGGCGAGGAGCTGCCAAGGGACAATATTGCTGTGGTGCTCCATCTCGGTGAGGAGAATTTTATCACCCGCTTTGATGTGCTGAGTGCCCCAGGCTTGCGCAACGAGATTGATCGCTTCAGTAGTTCCGCGAGTGAAGACGATTTCATTGGCGCTTCTGGCATTAACAAATTGCGCGGCGCGATTGCGGGCGCCTTCGTAAGCGGCGCTCGCCCGACTGCTCAACTCATGAACGCCGCGATGCACATTGGCATTATCGTTTTCGTAGTAATGGCGCAGAGCGTCGATGACCAGTCGCGGCTTTTGAGAGGTAGCGGCATTATCCAGATAGACCAACGGATGACCGTTCACCTCTTGATGGAGAATGGGAAAGTCATGGCGCAACGCTTGCCAATCAATGGGGTTCTTCGGGCGTTCAGCGATGGAGCCATCTGTGTTCATAATGATCGCGGGGCAAAGTTACATTACCACAGATTCAGCCGATTTCTGTCGCGAAGACAAAGCGGTTGCGCTGTTGGCCGACAGGTCATGATCACGTTTGCCTCAATAGAGCCCGAGCTGGAGCTTTGCTGCGTCCGACATCATCCCCTGATTCCACTGGGGTTCCCACACCAGCTCGACGTTCACCTCGTCGATCCCTTCAATACAGAGCAGTTTGTTTTGGACATCCTGTTTGAGGTATTCGCCCATGCCGCAACCAGGCGCTGTCAAAGTCATTTTCACTTCCACTTGATTTCCACTTCGGTCGGGTAATGGCGAAATGCGGCAATCGTAGATCAAACCCAGGTCAACAACGTTGACTGGAATTTCCGGGTCGTAACACGTTCGCATGTTATTCCAGACTTCCTTCTCCAACTGCTCAGGACTGGCGGGTTGTCCCGCAGCCGCGGCAGCTGGAACGGCGGTCTTTTCTATCCCGATCGCATCGGCGTCTTTCCCGTCGATGCGGAACATATTCCCGTTAACAATCACCGTAAAACTTCCGCCCAGCGATTGGGTGATGTGAGCTTGTTGCCCTTGCTCAAGCGTGACCTTGGTCCCCGCTGGAATCACGACCGCCTCACAATCGCGGGTCAAAGTGATCGGTTCGTCTGTTTGCATACTTCAGTTGAGCGAAATGGCTTCAGGAGTCAGCTCCACTCTATTCCGTCGAAACCGGCTCCGGCTTGCCTTCCATGGCGGCAACCACCGCATGCCAAGGCAGGATAGCGCATTTGACGCGCGCCGGGAATTTATGCACCCCAGCAAAGACTGCTAGTTTCCCGATCTCATCGCCGTTAATTTTGCCTGTCGTGATCATCTCACGAACCTCCTCGAAAAGTCGTTTGACTTGCTCCCTGGTCTTGCCTTTCAAACTGTCGGTTAACAGAGAAGCTGAGGCTTTAGAAATGGCGCAGCCCGAGCCTTGAAAACTAATATCTTTTACGACCTCGCCCTCCATCAAAAGGTACAATGTGACTTGGTCGCCACACAATGGGTTTTTGCCTTCAGCGACCCTATTTGCTTTTTCCATTTTCTGGAAATTGCGAGGACTCTTGCTGTGGTCAAGAATGACTTGCTGATAAAGATCGTTTAGATCATCGAACATAAACGCGACCCCTTCCGATCGTTGAAAGACTTGGACCCCTGCTTCGATTTCTCGATGCGAAAGGATGTATCGCTGGGCGCCGCAGTTTCCCCAGCTGCAAGGAAAAGCGGAAAGTCAGAAAGCATATCGCGTTCATTGAAGATCAATGTTTCTGCGCTATCTGCGGGTTCTGCTCAAGACGATCCCAGACTAGATTGTCGAGTTCTTCTCGGGCAGCCTTGCACTTAATACGTTCGATAATTTCGCCAGCAAAAGCGTGAATTAATATCGTGCGCGCCGTGTCGAGGCCAATGCCGCGCGCTCTAAGATAAAAAATCGACTCCTCGTTAAGCTGTCCGATAGTGGCGCCGTGAGTGCATTTGACATCATCCGCGTAGATCTCCAGTTGCGGCTTCGTGTCGATGCTGGCACCATCCGTGAGGAGGAGATTCTTGTTCGTCTGCTTGGCATCTGTCTTCTGAGCCTCTGGCTGAACCAGGATGCGTCCATGAAATACGCCTCGGGAGCGACCGTCTAAAATGCCATTGAAATATTCATGGCTGTTGCAACGCGCTTTGGCATGTTCGACGACCATGTGGTGATCCGCGAGTTGATCTCCTTTTGTAACATAGAGGCCATTCAGAACACACTCGGCGCCTTCCCCCTTCAGAGCAGTTCTGATATCATTTCGGGAAAGACGCGCGCCCATTGCCATGGAGTGAGCCGTAAAGTTGCTATGGCCGCCAAGATGCGCATGGATTGTTGCGATGTGGAAGGCATCCATACTCTCATCTTGAAATTTACAGTGTTCCACCACCGCGCCTTCTCCCACGACCAGTTCCGTTACGGCATTTGTAAAATAGGGACCCTGGGAGAGGCTCGCATAAGTTTCAAGAACAGTTAGCCGGCTTCCTTTCTCCGCGATGATCAGGTTGCGCGGATGAGACGTGGCGCCAGCTTCGTTGGCGGTCGAAACAAACAGTAGATGGATCGGCTCCTCGACCGTCGTGTCGATCGGAACGAAAAGGAACGCGCCGTCCTGGAAGAACGCTGTGTTAAGCGCAGCAAAGGCATTCTTCTCATCGGAGGCATAACTTGCCAAGTGCCTTTCGATTAATGCTGAATCCGTGATCAACGCCCGGGCAAGACTCGTGATCCGGACGCCGGTTCGCTCGGGAAAAGTCGAGGAAAACTCCTCGGAATAATGCCCATTGATGAACACCAGGCGATGCGCTTTTAATCCCGCAAAAGCCAATGCGTTGAGTCTTTGCTTAGTGACGCCATCGCGCGAATATTCAAACACCGGTTTGAACGGGAGCTTCCTCACCGGTGCCACGTTGGTAAAACGCCAATCTTCATTTTGAAGCGTCGGAAAACCAAGCTCGGCAAAGCGGGCAATACCTGCTTTGCGGATAGGAAAAACCCATGATGGAGTGCGGACCGACGCGTCTTTCTCGAAACTCTCGAAACTCTCAAGGTAAGGATTTGCCTCCGTCGCCTGGCGAGTCTGTGGTGCTTGAATCATGAAATCAATGTTCGAGTGCATGTGCTGCTTATGCTGGTTGGGCTTCCTCTTTAATCAGCCAGTCGTAGCCCTTCTCTTCCAGTTCCAGTGCCAGCTTCCTGTCCCCAGAGCGCACGATCCGACCGTCGAACAGGACATGAACATAATCAGGCACGATATAGTTTAGCAAACGCTGGTAATGTGTAATAAGGAGTTGGGCGGTATCAGCTCGTTTCAATTTATTAACTCCAGAAGCAACGATTCTCAGCGCATCAATGTCCAAGCCGGAATCTGTTTCATCCAGAATCGCCAGTTTAGGCTCCAACACTGCCATCTGAAATATTTCATTGCGCTTCTTTTCGCCGCCCGAAAAGCCTTCATTGACCGACCGCCTCAACAAGTCTTGGTTCAATTCCAAGAGCTGCATTTTTTGTTTAACCACCGCCAGGAACTCAATGGCATCGAGTTCCGGCAGACCTTGATGCTTGCGGACCTCATTGAGCGCCGCCTTTAAAAAGTAAGTGCTGTTCACTCCCGGAATTTCGACCGGGTATTGGAATGCGAGGAAAACTCCTTCGCGCGCACGTACCTCCGGGTCCATCTCCAGGAGATTCTTCCCCTTATAGATTACTTCACCCGCTGTGATCTCGTAACCTTCACGGCCCGCTAAAACTTGCGCTAAAGTGCTTTTGCCGCTGCCATTAGGGCCCATGACAGCATGTACCTCACCGGGTCGTATGACCAATTCAATCCCTTTCAAAATTTTTTTCCCCTCCACTCCCGCGTGGAGATTTCTGATTTCCAGCATAATTAATATTTCAATTCTTGTTGGTTGTTTAAAAAACTCATCAGCGCTTGGCCCTCTGTGCGAGGCCTCGCACTTCAGAAAACGGCGACCAAGATCTTAGCCGACGCTGCCTTCGAGGCTGACTCCCAATAATTTTTGCGCCTCGACCGCGAACTCCATCGGCAATTGTTTGAACACCTCTTTGCAATAGCCGTTCACGATCATGTTCACCGCGTCCTGAGTTGAAAGACCACGCTGGTTGCAATAAAAGATTTGATCCTCGCCAATTTTTGAGGTCGTCGCCTCGTGCTCGACTTGCGCGGTGGTATT
>SIBE01000061.1 GCA_009695265.1 Pedosphaera sp.
TTTTCAGCTTTAGCGGGCTTTCCGGCCTTTCCAGTAACGTTTCTGTTGACGTGCATGTGTCTCATTTGGATAACAAAAATAGCCGGTCACAGTCTCAGATTAATCCTGGATAGTCAAATGAAGATACAAGCGCTTTCTCATCGTTCACCTTTTCAATTCCCTCGCTGAAACGTTCTTCGTGAGAACGCCGTTACCGCCTAAACTTCCGTATCACTCGCCAAACCAAGCCATACTTAGATTCTAACAATCTGCTAATAAGATGGTTACATCTTAAAAAACCGGATATTTCTTAAGCCGCTGACCCTTGCCTACTAAAAGAGAGGGGGCCGAAGCACCCCCCACGGAACATGTTGCTCCAGGAATGTAAAATTTCGGACGATCTGGGATGAATTTGAAATCCTATTCTTGCGAAATGATGAACTTTTCCAACTACCTTATTTCTTAACTTCCTCTTTTGCTTTCTCCTTATCTTTCTCCTTATCTTTCTCTTTGTCCTTATCCTTGTCGGTAGCGGCAACAACAAGATCCCAGCCTCTGGAGATATCGAGTTTAGGCAAAGCTTTCAGAAGATTAGTGACTCCAGCGTCGGTGACTTTAGTTTGCCAGAGGTAAACATTCTTCAGACGACTCAGACCTTTCAGATGTTCGAGACCGGCGTCGCCGACCGAGGTGCCGTAGAGATTAAGATAATTTAGATTCTTTAGGCCTTTCAGATGCGCGAGCCCAGCATCCGTGATGTCTGTCTTCTCTAGGTGGAGGCGATTCAAATTGGTGAGATTCGCGAGGTTGACGAGGCCATTGTCAGTGATCTTCGTACCAGCGAGGTTAAGGTCCACCAAACCGATCATTTCCTTCAGCGGAGTGAGAGTCTTGTCGGTCGCGTTGGTCCCCAGCGGGTAAAAGTTGGCCTGGCGCCAATTCACATTCATCGCGATTGGCCGCGCTGAAACTCCCAAAGCCTCCAGCTCGGCAATGGCTTTAATCTCGGCGGCTGAAGGCTTGAAGTCCGGCAGCTTTGTCTTTTCTGCTGACGCATCGTCAGAGCTTTTGGCCACCGCTGTCTCCGGCCATGTCGCACCTTGATTGATCCAATCACGGATCAAGTCCGTCTGCGCTTTGGTCAACGGATCTCCCTTGTTCGGCATGATGTCGTCGTGCCCAGCCGGCAATGTGATCCGCCGAAATAACTCACTCTTGGCAGCATCGCCAACAGTAAAAATAGGACCTTCCTTGCCTCCCTTTAAAGCCGCTTCCTTCGAATCAAGTCGGAGTTTGCCCTTTTGCTTTTCCGGTCCATGGCATTCGATGCAAGACTTCTGGAGGATCGGTTGAATATCTTTCTTGAACTCAACCTTGTCTGCTCCTCGGGTCTCTCCAAAGCCGAGCCAGACGAGGCCGGCGACGATTAAAATAATTCTCTTCATATCTTTATTGCGATTGCCTCAATCAACGTTATAGACAGCTCCGGGTCGCGTCGGCCCGAGGGCGGTTTTGTCTTTATCCGTTCACAATAGCGAAAACTTCGGCTCGCGCAAGCTCTGGCAATTCACAAGAAATATCAGGCCACGAACTCCCAGCTCAAGTGATGACAAAAGATCTTCGGGAAAGATTTTGGTGCAACAACACCCAAGCCACCATCGCAAACAGGACTTGGAACGTCAGTAGGCCGCAGACGAAAGCTGGAAACTGATGAAACCAACTCGGGCGCGCCCCGGAAGGCAGGTAGCCAAAATAAATAGTTCTTTGCCAACCCCACTTGAACACGACTTCTTGTGTGATCATCGCCATCAGCACCGGAACCAAAACCCCGAGGAGACCGGTAAGCAGCCAGGCCGTCATAAAATGAAGTCGGTGCATCGAGAAATAGAGACCAATTACAGCGATGCTCACGAAGCTTCCAAGGAAGAAAACCAAAAAAGGGACTCGGACTAAATCGAATCGCAGGTCGTTCAAGATCACCCAAACGATCAGCCAGACGCAGAGCGATGGGAGAAACTGATTCCAAATCCCGAGGAGACGTCCATTGATGATCTGCTTGACTCGCAGCGGAGTGACGAGGATGAGCTCCATCGCTCCGGTTTGGCGCTCCCGTCCAAAACTGTTGGCTGCGCTGAAAGCCATGCTGCTCACGACGCCAAGAGCCGGCCAAACTTGCAAGGTCATGTGGTTGTCCCAATCCGCGCCGACAACCACCAAGCACTCGTATAAGATCAAGACCAGGCACCAACCCCATTTTGCCATCCGTGCGTTCCACGAATATTGCTGCAGCCACCCGATGGGATTTCGATCCAAGGTCCGGCTCATTTTACGATGGAAGAATTTCTGCCAGTAGCGAGGTGTGCAAAAAGTTTGCAGCCACCATTGCTTGCGTTTCGAAAGCGGTTCCTCTTGCCAGTTGCGTTTGAGCCTCCAAGCAGCCGCGATCACCATCCAAAGCAAAACAAAAACCGAAACGATAAACATCACAGTTGCCACCTTGAGCGACATCGTGGGAGTTGGCATTCTCGGACCTGCCCATCCGCGCCAGCCGATATTCTGTCCAGACCAGACCATCATCATCCCGCTGCTCCCGGCGCTCCAGGCACCTCTCGCACCGGTGATCACAGCCCAGCCGAACTCCAAATTATGCAATCTCCCCCATAAAAGAATGGTGTGCAATTGTAAGTAAATAAAGGCGACGCTAAAGCTCAGGCAAATGGCCAACACCATCGCGCGCGACCATTCACGACAGACAGAAGAAGCTCGAAGGCCAGCCGTCAACGCCAGAAGAAGCGCACCCAAATCCAACAGGGCTGCCCGCAAGATATCGATGCTGCTGACACCTCCAAGCAACAAAGGAATCGTCAAAACGGGTAGAGCCTAGAGGAGGAGAGCCAAGCCTCGCAGCGCGTTCACCAGACCTTTCGCGATGACGATGCTGCCGGGATTTAACGGAGTCAGGAAGAGCAAGCCAAGCGTGCCGTCACGCTTTTCGCGGCTGATGCAATCCGCGGTGAGCATCGGCGCGACGATCCAGATGGCGATAAACAAAATCCCATTGCAATCACCGAACAGTCTTCCGCCCTCGCCCGGAGCCAGACGTGCCTTGGTCAATGCGATGAGCAGAAAAAACAACAGCAACGCCGCAGGCCCCACCACACGCAGCCAGTAGTTGGCTGGCCGCCGCGATTCAGCGTTCAACTCGCGGACGAGGACCGGGAGCACGTTCATTGAGCCTGTTCAACGCGACGTGTCATGACGCTGCGTGGTCCACGGCGAACGTGCGTTGAGTCAAGTTGCGATGGAGTCGAAAAAAAGCGTAGCCCGCGTAGATCACCTGAAGGGCGCAGATGACCCAATAGGCGCTGATTCCGGTGCCCCAATAGCGGCGGGTGTATTGGGCGAGCAGGCTGGCAGCGAAGTAGGGGAGCAAGACGCCGGTGGCGGTGGTGACCAGCCACGCGACCAAGAAATGCCATCGTGTGAGCGAAAAACAGAGCCCGATGAACGGTAGCGTCAAATAGCTGGAGGAAAAGAAGTAGATCATTCCCAGGTGATACCTTGAAAGCTGAAACGGGTTGAACAGCCAAAGAAACATTAGCAGCGCAACGGCTGGAAAAAAGTGAGCCCACAAACCCCAGATGCGGCCGCCGATAAGCTGGCGAGCCCGAAGAGGAGTGACCAGAAGCAATTCGAGAGCGCCGCTTTGACGTTCGCCCCGGAAGCTCCATGCGGAAGTGAAGGCAATGCCGAGGGCGAGCAGCAGCGCCAGGCGGACTTGCCACTCGAAGTAGTAGCTGTAATTGAACAACAGAAATAATTCACTCAGGAGAACGGCGGTAAACCATCCCCATTTGGTGAGGCGCGCGGTCCACGAATATTCCTGAAGCCAGGCGATCGGATTTCGATCGAGCGTCCGGCTTGTATTCCAGCGAAAGAACGATCTCCAAAAACCAGATGTGGAAAAGAATTTCACCCACTCGGGTTGCGGAGCAGCAATAACTTCCTCCTGCCAAGTCTGCTGCAGGTGAGCTACCGCCCGCCGAATGACGAACACAAAAAGGAAAATGGCCACCAGCAATTCACCTGCGATGCCGAGCGCCAAAATAAAAAAATCAAACAACCCGCCGAGAGCTGGTCCGATTGGGATTGGTCCGCTGAGGCCCGGCCCGAGTGAAGGTGGGATTGCTCGAATCCATTCTACCTTTTGGGCCAGCCAGACGAGGCCTGTGATACATCTCACAATCAACTCACTAAGATTTCCGCATAGCCAGATGAACACGCCGCTGAAGATTTCCGCCAGAACGACGGCTCGGACCCATTCCACATTGCGGACAGAAGCCAGCAGGCCGGCAGCCAGCGCCAGAAGCAAAGCGCTCAGATTGGAAGAGATCGCTTGAGCGACATCCTTGCCGCTGACACCCCCGAGCAGAAACGGCAGCAAGAGAATTGGCAAGGCGGCGAGCAGCAAGGTGAACGCGCGGACAGTATGAATGAGCGACTTGCCAATCACGATGTCCCGCGCTGTGAGCGGTGTGAGAAAGAGCAATCCAAGCGTGCCATCGCGCTTTTCTCGGCTCAGGCAATCAGCGGTCAACATCGGAACAAATATCGCTGTGGAAAAGAACAGCATGGAATTTAGCTCCCTGAACAACCGAGCGCCAAGCTGAGCGGCACTGCCGGTCTGGTTGATCATCATCAGTGCAAAGCTGGCCACGACGACTCCGGCCCCCAGCAGACGGAACCAATAGTTCAGCGGGTTGCGCGCCTCAGCCTTCAGTTCGCGGTTGAGGACCGGCGCAACATTCATGAAGCGGAAGGAGGTTGCCTAATCCGTGAGACGTGACTTGGCCGCCTCAGATTGCCCTTGTGGTTTGCACTTTCTTCTCATGAAGCACGGATCACATGCATCCAGTTCGTCCGTTCATTGCGTCTCACCTCGTGTGACGCGTAAAAAGACTTCCTCAAGGCCGAGTTCATCCTCCCACAAGCCGGTCACCTTCACTCCGGCGCGCACCAGCGTTTCCGCCAGAAAACCGGGATCAGTTTCGTGATCCTTGAAAGTCACTTTCACCTGGCCGTCCACCGCCACCGCCTCTGACACTTCGGGGCGAGCCTTCAGCAACTCAAGAGCCTTCGCCGTCTCGTCCTTTACGGTGACCCAATAAATTTGGCCGGTGGACATCTGATCGCGGACGCCTTGGACCGGGCCGCTATAAATCAGTTTTCCCTTTTCGATAATGGCGACGCGGTTACAAAGGGTCTGAAGCTCGCTCAGAATGTGCGACGAAATGATAATGGTTTTTCCGAGACGCTGAAGTTCCTGGAGAATCGCCATCATCTCGATACGAGCCCTTGGATCAAGGCCGCTGGCTGGTTCGTCGAGCAGAAGCAATTGTGGATCGTGAATTAGAACCCGGGCTAGACCGAGCCGCTGCTGCATTCCTCGGCTGAGTGCTCCGATCAGCGCGCCGCGTTTTTCTGTGAGCCCAACCAACTCCAGCACGTCATTGACGGTTTTCTCGCGTTTGGCCGATGGAATTTTGTAACACGCCCCGAAGAAATCGAGATACTCCGTCACCTCCATGTCCTTATAGACGCCAAAGAAATCGGGCATGTAACCAATCACATGACGGACAGCATCGGCGTCTTTCACCACGTCGTGCCCGAGCACTTCGGCCCGACCTCCGGATGGGGCGAGAAACGTGGCTAAGATTCGCAGCGTCGTGGTTTTGCCCGCACCGTTCGAACCGATGAAACCAAAAAGGTCTCCTTTATTGACGGTGAGATCGAGCGCGTTCAGGGCGATCATCGAGCCATAAACCCGAGTCAAGCCGTAGGTCTGGACTGCGGGCGCGTTGTTTGCGGTTTCGTTCGGCATAGCAGTGGGACTAAAGGTATTCGTGGGTAGATGGGTCAGCTCAATTTTTAATTAAAATCTTCGGCTCGCTCGTAGGAACGGCTAATCGCAGCAGCGTGTTCCGTTGGGTCCGGAGCGGCTTAAAGAGATTAATCGGATTGGCGAACGAATGGTTTGCGTCCCAAGCCAGCAAGATTCCATCACCACGTTCCACCAAGGGCGATAAGTCCAGCCCTGGCGGTGAGACGAAGCCCCGTTGATGTTGCTGGACCATCGAAAGGTAGGATGGAAATGAAGCGACCGCAGCCATGAGCGATGGGCTCTCAAGCTGGCCTGCGCTGGCATCGCCCAGAGGATTGCGCCTGCGTTCGACCTTGCCCTGAAACTGCATGCCGTGTTGTTGCACGAACGTTTGAAGTTGAACGCCTTTGCTCTGATCGAGGGGGAAAGCCTTCTTTTGCTTTGCGGGCAGCGTTCCCAGATCATAGATCCAGCCATTGATGGCAAACCGAGCATCGGTTAATGGCCGATCCAAAAGGTTCTCAACAATCACTTGCGCAGCGGCCCCTTGTTTGGAAACCGTCGCGGTAAAAGGCATTTCTCCAGGTTGGAACCAGTCATTGACGTACAAGAGGCTGGTCCAAACCGGAACGAAAATCTCCGCGCGGAAGCCGTTGCCATAGGAATCAATGCTCGCCCGGCTCCCCTCTCGCCCACTGCCATAGAGATCCATCAACTCGCCGCGCAAGGTCGCAAACGTTTGCTCGGTCGCGTCCGGCGAAGTCGGGGCGAAAGCCAGTTGATACTTCGCATTCGACGAGGAATAAATGGAAGCGAACGTGCGCCCTCGGAAGTCGGCTCGCGCTCCCCCACGAGGCAAGATATCGACCAGGTGCAGTTCATTCCATTCGGTCTCGCCGGCGCGAAGCTTGTAACCGATGAAGTAGATCAGGAGCGAAAAAAGAACGACGTAAGTGGGAAAGGTGATCCACGTGAGCATCTGCCGCCCGATCCGCTTGAGCCAATATTGGTCGAATGGCCCGATTACTATCAGGTAAACCAACAACAACAGCAGCAGCCATTGCACAGGCAATTTGCGGACTTGCCTGCTGTCAATTAATGCGCCGAACACGCCGTCGATGCTCAAGCCGCCGTAGGATGAAACATCGGTGGCCGAATACCAATCAGCCGGGACCTCCATCAGCTTCGACCAAAACCACGGCCGGTTTTTCCAGGACCGAAACGGTTCGCGCTCCGGATTGAAGGTGAGCACCGTGACTTGTCCGCGCCCCCGATTCCCTTCAATGATCAGCGGTTTACCGCCGACTTCTAGAATCACCTTACCTCCGCGGATCGTCCCGACTGCGACCGGCATTTGGGCTTGGACGAAAGTTGGGTCTGTGATCAGGCTGGCATACGCGTTGTTCCCGAGTGCGTTTGGACTGCGCCGTTTGGCGGGCGACCCCGTCCTAAAGGCCGGGCTGGGAGCTTCCTCTTTCCGGATCCACTGGAGAATTTCATCGTCGATGGTGATGTTGGCCATGTCGGTGAGCGCGCAGGGAAGCAACTGTTGGAGCCAAGGCGTGGTGTTGACGTCCGCCAGTTGTTCGACAGCCACAATGAGATGTCCGCCGCTTCGTATCCAAGCGAGCAAGGCTTCGGCTTGATTGACGCTTAGGCTCAGGGCTTTCTCGGAGTTCAAATAAAGGGCATCGAGGCCTTCGAAGGCGATTGGGTTATCCGGCAGTTGCTCGATCGGCAGGCGGGCTACCAGAGGCTTCAAATCCGGACGATTATTCTGGCGCATGTCTGGCAGCGCAGGCATCCCGGCGAATGTGCGAGGGAGGGCCGCCAGCAGAATGCCTTCCCAGGCCAGACTTTTGGCTTGTATGTTGAGGCGCTCCGCATGCACTTTCCCACGGTCGTCCACCAAACGGGCATTCCATTGAAAAAAGCGGCCGCCGGAAGCGAACATCGGGATGACAAAGCGTTTGCGGGTATTGGTCGGCAATTCCAACGGAATCCGCCGCACCTGATCTGACCGAAGGTTACCGACGAAAACCTCCACGACCCCGTTGAATGTGGGACCATCGTTTAGGATTTCACACGTAATGGGAAACCAGCCTGATTCCCGCACAATGCCGTCGTAGCCGATGAACACGTCGAACTGAAGTTCGGCGTTGGTAGGAACGATCCAGGCAAATAAAATGAACCAGAATACGACGAAGGATCGCGCCAATGCGTGACGCGGTTTAGACCTGGGATCACCCCAAAGACTCATAACGGATGAGGTCATAATGAATAAAAGCGCTCTGAAGTTAATGCGTATAGTCGGAGAGTTTTCCGGAAGCAATGCGGAACTTCGGTCACTAGGCGGCTTTGAATCAAGTGATCTAAGGCTTAGTTCCATAATTCACAGACTCGCTTGTCCGTGGCCAGATATCGTTGTTGCCGTCACGTAGTTCCTGATCGCTTGGTTTGTTGCTCACAATTCTTTCACTTCGTCTCGTTCGGCGTTTGACCCGTTCCGGCCCTCGGTTGCTCAATCTTAGACTCCCGTTAGACTCGAGTTTAGATTCGAGACTGTGTTCGGCTCGGGTGCACTCAGGCGCTGCTTTTGTCGGCTGGCGGCGAGCCGCAATTACTGAACGGTCTGGCTTTGTCCACGCGGCAGAGACGGATGGGCGAGGTCTGCCATCGGGTCCGATACCGCCATTTCTCAAGTTAACCAAATAGTTCAGGCTTCGCATTACGTTCGCACTACGTTGCTCACTTCATAGACAAGGCATCCCCGGCAAAGCTCACGTTGCACATTCGAATCACGCGAGAAAAAAACAGCATTGTTGCAGACGATCGGGGCGTTGGCCGATATCAAAATCAATTCCAGACGCAACGCAACCGCCCGTTATGCGCGCCATACCGACGCCGAAGTCCGCGAAGAGGCTCCGGCTGAGCTGGTCAAGCTCGGCCAGGAATCGGCTTTGCACCAAGGTTGTCAGGAGCAGATTGGATCGCAGGCGTTGAAAGGCATCTCGACAAGGCATCGGGGCAGGTCGAAAAGAGAGTCGATGCGCTGCATTGAAACCTGATCTTCGCGCTGTCTCACGACTTTCTGAGAGTGTTCCGAAACACGCGATGTCCGGACTACTGTGCAGGTCACTTTTCCAGTTGAGAGAGTGCCACGATCGGACTAAGTTGCGCCCATGAATGTTTTCGTCACCGGCGGTGCGGGCTATATTGGATCGATCTGCGTGGAGCAACTCCTCAACGCAGGACATACTGTTACCGTCTTCGACAATTTGAGTGAGGGCCACCGTTCGGCTGTAGATGCCCGAGCCGCTTTTATTCAGGGGTCGATCGGCGATCCTAAGGACATTTTTCTGGCCATCAAAGATTCCAAACCAGAGGTCGTTATTCACTTTGCTGCTCATGCGTTGGTCGGAGAATCGATGGTCAATCCGGGCAAGTACTTTCGCAATAACGTTGCCAACGGTTTAACTCTGCTCGACGCCACCGTAGAGGCCGGCGTGAAGAAGTTTGTCTTCAGCTCCACGTGCGCCACCTATGGTCCGCCGGATCGAGTGCCAATGACCGAGGACCTGCCGTTACGTCCGATCAATCCTTACGGGGAGTCGAAGCGGATGTTCGAAACCATCCTCAACTGGTATCACACGATTCATGGCCTAGAGTTTGTTGCCTTTCGCTATTTTAACGCTGCGGGAGCCAGCGAGAGGTTCGGGGAACATCATCGCATCGAAACTCACTTAATTCCAAACATCCTCAAAGTCCCGATGGGACAATCGCATCAATGTGAAATCTACGGCACTGACTACCCGACGCCTGACGGCACGTGCGTCCGCGATTACATTCATACCGTGGATTTGGCGCAGGCGCATATCCTAGCCATGGCCCCAGGCAAGCACGGGTTTTACAATCTCGGCAATGGCGAGGGATACTCGGTCCGGCAAGTGATCACGACGTGTGAAAAAGTGTCAGGTCAAAGCATTCCGGCCCTAGAAAAACCTCGTCGAGCTGGCGATCCACCCCGCCTCGTGGCTTCTTCCGAAAAGGCCGTTCGCGAACTGGGATGGAAGCCACAATATCCGAAACTAGAAGATATCGTGTCCTCCGCCTGGCGTTGGCACCAACAACATCCTAACGGATATCGGGATTAATCAGCGATGAGTTTTCCCCCTCCTCATCGAATCGGCAGGCAGTCGGCTTTTTCCCTTTGCCAGCTCACGCAAACGATTTAGTGTCGTTTCTGCAGATCGCAGGTTTGCTAATCAATTTTTCGTGCTGCCTCGGTGTTGATCGAGCAACACGCACAGACAGATGCAAGACGAACTAATCAAAATCCTCCTGATCGAGGATGTCCCGAAATTCGCTCGGCTTCTCCGAGAGATGCTGGAGGGAGCCCGAGGAGTGCGGTTCGAAGTTGAATGGATGGAATCCCTTTCCGGTGGCCTCGGACGGCTCGCTGAGGGAGGAATCGATCTGGTTCTGCTGGACCTCTCCCTCTCTGATTGCAAAGGTCTCGATAGCTTTGATCAAGCACGCAATTTAGCATCGCATATTCCCATCATCGTCCTGAGCAGCCTGGACGATGAGACTTTGGCGGTCAAAGCGGTGCAGGCAGGAGCACAAGATTATCTGGTGAAAGGGCAGATCGACGGCCATCTGCTCGCGCGCTCCATCCGATACGCGATCGAACGCAAACGGACAGAGGTCGCCTTGCTTCAGGTCGAGGAAAAATACCACAGCATCTTCGAGAATATCGTTGAAGGCATTTTCCAAACTGCTCCAGACGGCCATTACATAAAGGCGAATCCGGCCCTCGCAAGAATCTACGGCTATGATTCGCCGGAGGATCTCTTCTCTCATTTGACCGATATCGGACGCAAACTTTATGTCGCTCCTCATCGGCGCTCCGAGTTTATCCAACTCATGGAGCAATTCGACATCGTCAAAGATTTTGAATCTCAGGTCTATCGGAAGGACAACAGTATCATCTGGATCTCCGAAAATGTCCGAGCTGTTCGCGACGCGAAGCATAACCTGCTTTTCTATGAAGGCACGGTTGAGGACATCACCGAGCGGAAGCGGTCCGAGGAGGCGATACGCAATTCAGAAGCGTTTTATCATTCACTTGTTGAAAGCCTGCCGCAGAATATTTTTCGGAAGGATCTGAATGAACGCTTCACTTTTGCCAACCGGCTATTCTGCATGACCCTGGAGAAGTCGCTCGATGAAATTATTGGCAAGACCGATTTCGATTTCTTCCCTCCCGCGCTCGCGACGAAATATCAACAGGACGACCAGAAGATTTTAGAAACTGGGCGACTCTTTGAAACTATCGAAGAGTATCAACCCCCGGGAGGCGAAAAGCTGTATGTGAATGTGGTGAAAACTCCGATCTATGACTCGAACGGCAAGATCATAGGTTTGCAGGGAATTTTTTGGGATATCACTGAGCGCAAACGGGCGGAGGAGCGCATTCAGAAGGCGACCGAGGAACTCGCGGCGAGCCGAGAGGAGTTGAGGGTGAAAAATGAGCAGATGGAGGAGGACCTCTCGATGGCGCGCGAAATTCAACAAGCGATTCTTCCTCAGCAATACCCTTCGTTCCCCTGCTCTGCTCATCCGAAGGAAAGCGCCCTGCGGTTTTGTCACCGTTACCTGCCAACCGGCGCTGTCGGCGGCGATTTCTTCAATGTTCTTGCTCTGTCCGACACGAAGGCCGGAGTGTTCATCTGCGATGTGATGGGACATGGAGTTCGCGCGGCGCTCGTGACTGCCATTGTGCGTGCGCTTGTCGAAGAGCTCAGGCCCATGGCAGCTGACCCAGGACAATTACTCGGGCAACTCAGTCGCGATCTCCGGGCTATTCTCCAACAATCTGGAACGCCTCTTTATACGACGGCGTTCTACCTGGTGGCGGATTTGGCGACGAGCCAAATTTCCTACGCCAACGCAGGCCACCCCAAACCTTTGCTCATTCATCGCAACTCCGGAGAAGTGGAGGCGCTCGGAAATTGCGACGGCAAACCGTGCCCTGCACTCGGCCTTCTCGAAGGATCAGTCTATACAACCTCCAGACGTCCGTTGGCGCCGAATGACCTGCTCATGCTCTTTACCGACGGCTTATATGATGTGGAAGGGGTTTATGAAGAATTGTTCGGCCCGCAATGGCTGTTGGATGAAGTTCGAAAGCGCACCCATCTCTCCGCCGCAACGCTGTTCGATGAGTTGCTGGCTGAAATCAAAATGGCCTCCGACGATGGCGGGTTTATCGACGATGTCTGCCTGATCGGAATGGACGTTGCGCCGTGGTTTGTCACACCTCCGTCAGCTGGTCACCCGTAGCAGGTTGCCAGAAGTGGCGCGCAGATGTGAGCGCAGCGTCATCCAAAAGCCGATGGAACTCGCCGACTGGAAACCCTCAGCAATGACGCTCAACTCCGGTTCGCTCCGGCTATTGCAATGCTGAAGGAACATGCACTATTTGGAACAAGGAGGCTGCATAACTCTGAATCGGTTCCTGGAGCAGATCTTGAGGAGAATCTCCGCCGCCAGTGAACAATCGACTTCTTCCTCTCAACGTAGTGGCGTGAAGGATTTCACCGGAGACTGAATCCGCCACTTCGATCTTAACTTCGACCTTGTCGGTTCGCCCCGAGAACTCGGTCGAGTGGTTTTCCCAGAGGACAACGGTCGCATAAACAAGATAGCGGCAATTGTTATCCTGAGCGGTTTTCAAGCTTCCATCGAATGACTCAATACGGCGTCCGATGTAGGCCCGTTTAACGTACTTCGCGAAAGCGTCTCGAACAATTACGGCAGTCAATTTGCCCGAATCCACGACCAGATCTTTCTTAAAATGCCCATCCGGTGGAATCGGCACGTAAACGAAGGCTTCCGTCATTAACCGGGGCCGCGTGGGATAATTGGCCATCGGAACTTCCTTGTACGTATGCTGGCAGCCGCTCAGCGCAAAGGCAGAAAGCCACAAAGCGATCAGTTTGGTTTTTGAAGTATTCATCGACGCTAAGAATAATCTCTGGGTGCAAAGAGGAGAATTCGGTGTTACAGCCGTTCACGTCCACCATAGCCTGATGTCAGATCGTGCCAGTACTCGATAGTCTCTTCATCCTTTTCCCAACAGAGAAACACCTCCTGGCCACCGACAAAAGCCGGAAAATCGATCAGGCCGCGATCCAGATCTTTCACTTGAATCTCCCTCGTTGCGAACTCCTGCAAAAGATCCTTGATCCGAGCGAGACCTCTGATCCAACGGTTCACGAGATCGCCGCCCAAACCATCAGCTTTCGCGAGCAACTGAGCGAGCCGTTCATCATGCTCGCTGAGTCTGGAACGTAACCGACTCAACTCCTCGAGCCATTCGCGGATCTGAGGCAACAAAGACTCAGCATCTTCACGCGTATAATGCTTGGTGAACTGCAATGCCATGGTTCAAGGCTCGGACAATTCGGCAGCAGGGACAGCGCCGATTTTTTCTTTGATCTTCTCGTTGGGCTCAACGCTCAGGGCTTTGCGCCAAGCGCCTCGCGCTTTCTCGTACTCCTTGAGTGATGAATAGATATCACCTAGGTGGTCAAACAAAGGAGGATCAAGCTCCTCAGAATTCTCGATGGCTTTGAGGAGATACACCAAGGCTTCCTTGGGCTGATTGAGTTTAAATAGAACCCAGCCTAAGCTATCCAGAAAAGCGGCGTTCTTCGGTTCCAATTGAACTGCCTTCTCGATGAGAACACGCGCTTCGCCAAGCTTGATCCCCAACTCCGCCCACATGTAACCCAGATAGTTCATTGCTTCCGCATAATTGGGCGAAAGCTCGAGGCACTTATGAAAAGCTTTTTCAGCCTCATCATTATTTCCGTTCCGCTCGTAGGCAGAACCGAGCTGATAGTAGAAAATATGGGTGAGCCGCGCAGGTTCGTTTGCTTTGGCCAGCACTTCGGCAGAAGTGAAATGCTTGAGCGCTTGCCCAAAATTCTTCAGCATGACTTGCGCTATCGCCGTGTAGAATTCCATCACAAAACCGAGCTTGAATTTTGTCCGGCTCTTTTCTAGCAGCGCCAAAGCTTCCTCGGGTTTCTTCAAGTTGAGCTTGACCCCGGCCAGATCATAATAGACCGGTTCCAATTCCGGATTTAGCAGCAAGGCTCGCTCAAAGTATTGCACGGCCTCCGTCAGCTTATTCGCTTCCACGGCCAGGGTCCCCAGGAACGAATGAGTGCGCGGGTTTGTCGGATCTTCCTTGGCAATCGCTTGAAGTTGCTCGAGGGCTTTTTCTTTCTTCCCCTCGCGGAGATAAACCTCGGTGAGCTTCCCCCGGATCACCGGCAACTCGGGGTACTTATCGAGCAACTGCACATAGATTTCTTCCGCTTTCGTCAACTCACCCAGCGACAAATAGCTGTCCGCCAGCTTCTGCAGAGTAATCGGATGAGTCGGTTTGAGCTTCACAGCCCTATCCAACGCCTGCTTGCTCCGCTCGCTGACGATCTCCTTTTTCAGCGTCTGAGCTCGACCGTATCGCGTATAGAGTTCCGCCAGGTCCGCTAAGAATCCAGCGTCTGCGGAGGGCTGCTTTCCGGCCTCATCCAAAACTTGAAGCGCTTCGTTGGTTTGATGATTTTGAAGATAAATCTGAGCCAGATTTTGGTAGGCGGACAAAGACTGCGGCATCTTTTTGATGGCCGTCCGGTTCGCCACGATGGCCGGCTCGCTTCGGCCCGCTTGTCCATAAGCCAGCGCCAGCCAGGCAAACAAGCTCCCCGAGGCATTCGGCAGAGCGGTCGCCTTGGCCAAGAGCTCGACGGCTCTATCGGCTTTCTTGGCGCGAATCAACCGACGCGCCACCTCGATCACAACCGGTTCATAAGCCGGATCAGCCAAGGCAGCTTGCCAAAGCTCTTCCAACGCCAAATCCGGCTTTTCATTTAAATCATAACTCAGCCCGGCTGCATAATGCGCATACGCCTGAACCCTCTCTTCCAGATCGGCTTCCAATTTTGCCGACTGAGCAGCTTCCTTGACCTTTGAAGAAGCCGACTGCGGTTTCTTGACACCCAGCCCCAGCCGCGCCGCAGTCGAACACGCCATCAGAAGCCAACCGCTCAAAACCAGGACAGGCACGCAAAAATAAAGAGGATGCCTCATGAATTCTAAAAATGAGAGAAGCGCAGTTCGGCATCGAACTGCGCTGGGCGAAATTTATTATCGACGTCGTGTCGGACGCTTACGGCTACTTCTGCCAAGTTCGCTTCTTGTGGCGGTTGGCACGAAGTTGCTTGCGCCGCTTATGTTTGTTGATCTTGCTTTTACGTCTTTTTTTCAGTGATCCCATATAGTTTGTTCTCTACCGCGCTTCAATATACCACTTTATTCAGTGGATATTCAATGATTCCCTCAGCACCAGCCGCTTTGAGCTGCGGGATTAACTCGCGAACCACATGTTCGTCGATGATAGTTTCCACCGCCACCCACCCAGCCAGACTAAGACTGGAAACCGTTGGATTACGCAACGCGGGCAAAGTTTGCAACAATATTGCCAAATTCTTTTCAGAAACATTCATCTTTAGACCCACCTTAGCCTCGGCCTCGAGCGCTCCTTTCAGCAATAAAGCCAGATTCTCGATCTTCTGCCGCTTCCATTTTTCTTTCCAAGCGGTATGGTTCGCTATCAGCCGAGGTGTCGAGCTCAAGAGTGTATCGACAATCCGAAGTTTGTTCGCGCGAAGTGACGACCCGGTCTCGGTCAACTCCACTATCGCATCGACTAATTCGTGCGCCTTGAACTCAGTTGCGCCCCACGAAAACTCGATCTTGGCCTTGACGCCATGTTTCTTAAAGTAACGACGCGTGAGGCCGACCACCTCCGTCGCAATACGTTTGCCCTGCAAATCCTTGACGGATTTCACAGGCGAATTCTCAGGAACGGCTAACACCCAGCGCGCCGGCTGACGCGTGGCTTTGCTGAACAAGAATTCTCCCACTTCATGTACTTTCGAATTGTTCTCCTGAATCCAATCGAGACCTGTGATTCCACAATCCAAGTAACCATGTTCAACGTAACGGCTGATTTCTTGGGCGCGAATGAGCCGGATCTCCAATTCCTCGTCATCGACATAAGGAATGTAAGATCGGCTACTTACCTGGATATTGAATCCGGCCTTGGCCATCTTTTCGATCGTGGCCTCCTGCAAGCTGCCCTTTGGCAAACCAAATCGCAACGTAGGTTTATTCTTCATTTATTAAATGCTTCAGGCCGCGCTCAAGGCCAGAATGACAACAACGCTTCGCCGAATCTTTTACGCGAGTAAAGGGATTGTTCTGCCCTTGTCGGCGTGGGAGAACGATCTCGATTTTGTTTGGTCTGTTTTTCATTGAGCGAACCCCAACGCAAGCCCTCAAGCAGCTTGACGACACGGCGAGTCAGCCGCCTTCAAACAGCGACGCCCCTGAACTTTCAAATCGCAGGCAGCTATCGTAGCGATCGCGACCGGATACAAGGCGTGTTCAACCCGTTGAATCCGCTCGTGGAGAGTTTCGGGCGTATCATCGTCTAGCACTGGCACCGTCTGCTGAGCAATGATCGGTCCCGTATCGACACCTTGATCCACAAAGTGAACGGTGCAGCCTGTCACCTTAACCCCATAGTCGAGCGCTTGCTTCCATGCTTCGAGACCCGGAAACGAGGGCAGCAAAGCCGGATGAATGTTGATGACTTTCTGGGGAAAAGCCCGCAGAAATTCACCTTTCAAAATTCGCATGAACCCCGCCAAAACAACCAGATCAACTCCGGCGTTGAGCAAAGCACCCACATAAGCTTGCTCAGAGGCGTCATCTAACTTCGTTCGAAACGGACCGGGAGCAATAAACTGGGATGGAATGGCTCGCGCTCGCGCCTGCGCCAGGATACCGGAGGTGGCAATGTCACTGAGCACAATAGCAATCTGCATCGGAAACTGACCGGTAGCGCACGCCTCGGCGATAGCCACCATGTTCGATCCTTTGCCCGATCCCAATATGCCTAATCTCAATTTGTCCCTACGTTCCACATCGCATTCTTACTCACAGAGCCCGTCTGCTAACAAGAACAAATCCGCCGTTGGACTCGTACACCCGAGACCTGCGATGACCGAGGGACACTGATCCACCTCAAGCTGTACTCCGCTCGTTAATGGCTCTGTGTAACACGGGGGTAGCGTCACCTCGATGATCCTTAACGACAGAAATCCGCGTTGGGCTACGCTAACTTTCTCCCTGGTCTCGCACCAGAGCAGCTTCGCAATTGTGTTTCAATCGACTCATGGCATATTCACCGCTGGAAATGGCGACCGCGAAAAACTCTGCTCTATTGTCGTCCCGCTTTGGTTTGCTTCGGACAGTCGATGAATCCTTCGACCTAATGCTGAAAGCCATTCATCAGGCGAGGCATTCGGTTCGCCTAGAGATGTACATCTACACGGCCAGCCAAATCGGCGAGCGCTTTCGACGAGCACTTGTCGAAGCGTGTGAACGCGGGGTTCAAGTAAAAGTCCTGGTGGACGCCTGGGGATCGATGACCCTGGCCGATGAGTTCTGGGACCCTTTGCGAGCTGCGGGGGGACTCTTCCGGTGGTTCAACCCTATCAGGTTTGACCGCTATGGCATTCGCAATCACCGGAAGCTTCTGGTGTGCGATGATCGGATCGCGTTTGTCGGCGGCTTTAATATCGCCGCCGAATACGAGGGAGATGGCGTGACACGCGGATGGCACGATCTCGGGTTGCAGATACAAGGTCCCACCGCCCACGAGCTGGCCCTATCATTTGAGACACTGTTCGAGTTAGCGGATTTTCATCACAAACGATTCGCTCGTCTCCGAAAGGCCAAGTTGCGCAACGTGATCTCAACCGCAGACGGTCAAATCCTTCTTTCCGGTCCTGGCCGGGGCAAGAGTTTTCTCAAGCAAGCGCTATTGAACGACCTATCGAAGGCCAGAAAGATCAAAATCATTTCTGCTTATTTCCTGCCGCCTCGGCCAATTTGGCGAGCGCTGGCACGAGCCGCACGGTGCGGTGCGAAGGTGCAAATCATACTCGCCGGGAAATCAGATGTCCCGTTGTCGCACATCGCCGGCCGCCGTTTCTATCAATCACTGCTGAATTCAGGAATTGAGATTTACGAATATCAACCCCAGGTGTTGCACGCGAAAATGTTCGTTCTGGATAACGTCGTCTATGCCGGATCTGCCAACCTCGATCGACGGAGTCTCTATATCAATTACGAATTGATGCTTCGGCTGCCAAATCCAAAGCTGGCCGCAGAAGCGCGCGCGATGTTCCACGAGGATTTGAACCATTCCCAAAAGGTCGATCCCGCCACTTGGAAAAAGTCGCGAACCTTTTGCAGTAAGCTTAAGGAAAACTGGGCGTTCTTCATCCTAGCCAAAGTCGATCCGTTCATCGCCCGACGACAAAGCCGGAACTTGCGCTGATTCCATGTTGCTTTCAAGTTGAGAACTGTTGTGATGCTGTCGAACCGGCTGGCTCTCGATGTTGCATTTCGCTAATATGTGGTGGTTGACGAACACGTTCAGCAGCCGGCTCGTTGAAGGTGTCGGCGTTCTGCTTTCGAGCTACGCGCTGGGGTGTTTTGCCACGGGCTATTACGTTGTCATCCTTTCAGCCAAACAGGATATTCGGCAGCTTGGCAGCGGTGGCATTGGGGCCAGAAACGTCGGCCGCCATGCGGGCATGTGGGGATTCATGGTGACATTGCTTGGTGATTCGGCCAAAGGCGCGATGGCTGTCTGGGCCACCGATCGCCTCATTGAAGGGGACTGGTTCAAGGTTCTAGCTCTGCTTTCGGTGGTGAGTGGGCACATCTGGCCGATTCAACTTGGATTCCGCGGAGGCAAAGGCATCGCCACTGCTTTTGGCGCGCTTTTGGTCTTCGACCTCTCGGTTGTTGTCGTGATGGCGGGTCTGTGTCTCGGTGCGTGCGTTCTGATTCGACGCACTGTTATATCCGGGCTTCTGGCCTTTGCCTGTGCGCCGTTGGCGAGTCTTTGCCTAGCCCAACCAACGTCAAAATTCGTTGGCCTGTGCGCCCTCAGCGCACTGGTCTTGCTAGCTCACCGGAAGAATCTCGTTGAGGAATTCGCAGCCCTCGATTCCAATCAAAGCTCCAAAACTTGATCATAAAAACCGACGCAGCAATCCCGATGAAATTTCCCGCGCTGTTAGAATTCAAAGTTGCGACTGAAGATTGGGAGTTCGAGTTGATCCACCAGCTCAACTACAAAACCTTCGTCGAAGAGATTCCCCAGCATGAGGCCGGCGTATCTCGCCGCCTGGTTGATAAGTTCCACTCTGAAAATACTTACCTAATCTGCCTTTGCGATAAGTCGCTTGCAGGGATGTTAGCCGTTCGCGCCCAGCGTCCGTTTTCACTCGATCAGAAACTTCCACGGCTGGATGATTACCTACCCAAGGGACGCACCGTTTGTGAAATTCGCCTTCTCGCGGCGGAAAAGGCCTTCAGAGCAGGCGCCGTTTTTCAGGGCCTGCTCCGATTGGTGCGCGATTACTTCCGGCAAAATAGCTACGATTTAGGTATTATCTCCGGAACCACCACGCAGCAGAAACTCTACAAGCACTTGGGCTTCGTCCCGTTCGGGCCGTTGCTCGGCACCTCCCAAGCACAGTTCCAGCCGATGTATCTGACCTTGGAAACCTTCGAGGAGGCGACCAAAGCACTATTCGCAGTGGTCGATTCAAGCTCCTAGCATGGATCCTTCATGCCTCGCGCCCACCATCCGAGTGCCACGGGTGCCCCCCAACCCCGCCCGCTGTGAAGGATCGACTTTTCTGGGTCCTCTCAGCGAATTCTCGAAGTGAAGCAGATTGGCATATCGCTGTGGTGGGTTCAGAAGACCTCTGAACCACTCGATTGGCATGTTAGTTTTTCAAGTGAGCGGCAGTAATAGAGCGAATGGATGATCCGCATTCAGACCCCGCGGCAGAAGACGCGAGTTATGAACTGTTCGTCCGGCGGTTGGCACACCATGAACCGGAATTGCGCCGGTTCATCCGGTCACTGTTGCCTCGACTGACCGATGCCGACGACGTGCTGCAGCAGACCGCGATC
>SIBE01000062.1 GCA_009695265.1 Pedosphaera sp.
CAACTCAATTCAAGAGCGCAAAGCCGACTTTCCAGTTCCACCCTTCAAAAAAATCAGCCGAGTTCACATTTTCCCCTGCCAATATCATTCAACCGCTCCTGCGTTCTTGCCTTAACCGAAGGGAAAACTTTTCTTGAAGCAGCCCTGAGTGATCGAACGGCGGGCGCATTTGCAATTTACACACGCTTTGTAGCCTGTTTAGATCACTCGGCGAGTCTGGTGGACTTTTAATATGAATACGTCGGCTGCAACTCACAAACTGGCTTGGCTTTTCATTTTGTACATTATGGCCGGTCTTGCCGTGATGGGCCAGAAGGCGTCGCCGCCGCTTTCCTTAGATGGGATCGCCCTTGCCATTGTTTACGACACTTCGGGTAGCATGTTGGACCAAGTCAAGGACGGTTCAGGGCAGATGGTTCCAAAATATCGGATTGCCAGCCGCGCGCTCGTTGCTATCACCGACCGCTTGCAGGCTCTGGCTGCTGCGACGACCAAAGAGAAACCGTGCCCGATCCATTCCGGGCTGATTGTGTTCGATGGCGACAACGCCACTGCGGCGGTGAAGTTCGGGCCGTTCGACCCGCAAACACTGGTCAATTGGCTCAAGACTTTCTCGCATCCACAAGGTTCAACTCCTCTCGGAGAAGCCGTCCGCCTCGCTGGACAAACAGTCCTGACACCGAATCTGACGCGGAAACATGTTCTGATCCTCACCGACGGAGTGAACACCCGCGGGGCCGACCCAGCGGCCGTAATTCCAAGGCCGGTTCAGTCTGCGAGTCAGAGGGGCACCGCTATCTCTTTCCACTTTGTCGCATTTGATGTCGATGCGCAGGCGTTTACCCGGGTAAAAAAGCTGGGTGCCACGGTGGTTGCCGCGGCAGACGAAAAGCAATTGAACACCCAGCTTGAATTCATTTTGGAGGAGAAAATTCTGCTCGAAGCGGAGACTCCACCAAACGCGAGGGAGAAGAAGAAATAACGGAGACGCAACTTATGTTCCGAGCTATTAAACGATTATTCATTTGGATGGGCCTCATGGCCGAAAAAGCCACGGAGACCGACGCCATTAACCAAGCCGTTGTGGAGCGGGGGATTAGGGACTCGAAAACCAAGGCCGACAAAGCGCACTACGCCAACGGCCAGCTTGCCGGCCAGATCGCGCTCTTGAAGGATCAACTGAAGCGTCAAGAGCGGCAGCGCGACGAGTTGCAAGGCATGCTGCAGGCGGCGGCCGCGGCCAATGATGAAGCGAACGGATCGCATTACGCCGAGGAGTTGGCGACGCTCGAACAAGAACTTAACGAGAATACGACTCAACGGGATAGCTTGGAGGAGCTCTATCAGCAGAACACTCAGATCATTGCTCAAAGCCTGCGAGAGATACAAAGATTTCAAAGGGATTTTGAAGCGGTCAAAGCGAAAGTAGCTATTGGACGTTCGTTGGAAGGCTTGGCAACCATGATGAAAGGGTCCATCACCGAGTTGCAGGGCATGATGGGCGGGGAAATGGGTCAGTCCATGCAACAGCTTCGCCAGTCAGCCTCCTCCGGTGAAGGGCAGATGCGGGCGACTCTGGACCTGGCGAAAGAAATGGGATCGGGCGTTCAGCGCAAGCAGGAAATGCGCAAGGCCCGTGGCGGAATGCTTTTCCAGGAATACAAAAAGAAAATGGGGATGGTGCAGAGTGAAGCAGCGCCAACGGGTAAAGCCGCCGCGGTTCCTCCCGAGCGACAGAAGATTGATGAGAAATGAGAAGTCAGCAAGTAGTGTCTTATTAACCACAGGTAACAAACGGAGAGTTCAGATGAAATTGTTTTTGTTGATACTGTTCTGGCTGGTCCTGTTCGTATTGTGCTGGCCGTTGGCCATTGCTGCTCTCGTGCTATTTCCGTTGATCTGGGTGGTGTTATTGCCTTTCCGCTTACTGTTTATAGTCGGAGAAGGGGTCTTCGCCTTGGTGAGAGCCCTCCTGCTTTTACCGGCACGTTTGCTCGGGCATAAATGTAAAACATAAACTCGCGCCAGAGGCCGCTTGAGATCTTGCCGCACTGCCACGATCCCGGCCATCTGGCTCCAACCGAAGGAGACATTACAATGACAGGCCGTGGAAAATTCGTCGTCACAATCTTGATTCTTGGAGTGGTCGGTTTTGGGATTTACCGTTGGTGGGACAAGCTTGATCCCGCCGGCAGCTTCAACTCAGCCCGACAACAACCGCCGGCGGGCGCAGACTCACGCCCCTCGGCGGCTCGATCAGAGCCCGCCTCCGCTGGAATCCCAGAGCTTGTGGAAACTCAGACAACCTGCCCCCAGCTCGCGCCAGCGGGAATTTATCAGCCGAAGGACAATACCATTGAGATCGAACTGAGCGAATACGCGGGCTATTCCGGACTCGTTGTCGCCAACGGCGGCCTCGAGCCGAACGAGAATTCTGTTTTCTTCAAGAAGCATGGATTCAAAGTGAAGTTGACGCTGAGCGAGGAGGAAAGCTGGTCGGCGTTGAACAGCGGAAAAATGGCTGCCTCCGCCACGACCGTGGATGTGTTGGCGGTGCATTGCCGCCAATTTCAGGTCACCGTCCCGGCGCAGATCGGATATTCGCGCGGCGCCGATGGTGTGGTTGTTCGCAGCGACATCAAGCGAATTAACAACCTCAAAGGAAAGATCCTGGTCACCGCGCAGTTTACCGAGGCGGACTTCTTTATCCGTTATCTCGCGCAAGAGGCGGGGATTGGTATCAACATGCTTCCGGATTTAAAGTCGAGGCATGACCCGGAAAAGCTCAATTTGCTTTATGCTGCCGACGCGTTCAAGGCAGGTGATATTTTCCTGCGAGAGCTTCAAGCGGGGCGGACCCAGCTTGCGGGCTGCGTCACTTGGGCTCCTAAAACGACTGAGATCGCCCAGCAGAGCGGAGGTAAGGCGCATATCCTCGCGACCAGCAAGAATCTGTTGATCATCGCGGACGTTCTCATCGTGAACAAGGGCTTTGCTCAGCAAAACCCCGATAAAGTGGCTGGTTTGGTGAATGGATTGATGGAGGGCAATCGCATGGTTCGCGACAATCAAGCAGCCCATATTGATCTCATCGCAAAGACTTTTAAATGGGATCGTGAACAAGCCAAAGCCGAACTCGGCAAGATCCATCTTTCTAACCTTCCGGAAAACCTCGCCTTCTTTTCCGGCGCGATCGATGCCGCCGGAAGCTTTGGCGGCATTTATCAATCCGCGATCCTTGCCTATGGAAGCGACCTCATCAAGGAACCGGCCGATGCAGATCGATTTATGGATTTGAAGCACTTGAAAGCTTTGGAACAAGCAGGTGTGTTCAAAGATCAAAAGGTAACGATTGCTCCGATCCGATCAACTGCCGGAGGCGCGGTTGAAGGCGATCCACTCCTGACCAAAGACATTCGATTCCTTTTCAATCCGAATACCACTGCTCTGGATCTCGGGGTTCAGGAAAATCTCAAGAACCTCGAAGCCATCAAGAGGCTGTTGCAGGTGAGCCCTGGTTCTACTGTTCTGCTGCGGGGCCATGTGGACAATTCACGGGTCGAGGAATTTCGCAAACAGGGTGGGGACCAATACGTGCGGCAGATGGCGCTGAGAGCAATTGATTTTAGCAAGCAACGCGCGAGTGAAATCAAGCGCTTGCTTGGCGAAAAGCACAACGTGGACGCTTCCCGTCTCGAGACTGTTGGCCGGGGTTGGGAAGAAGCGGTTGGTTCGGAAAACGAACAGAATCGCCGCGTGGAAGCTCAGTGGTTTACGCTTGAATGAAGCTCGGCCTGCCGGAGGTGCTGACGCTTGAGGGGGCCCGAGGCTGAAGGCGCTGACAATCTGAATCAATATGCCTCCTGACAGACCTCGGTGAGTCATCGAGGTCGATGTTTAAAGACAATGCAACCCACCAAGATTACTGAGACTATCGAGGCGGGGCGAATTATCGCGATCTTCCGTGGCGATTTCGAGGGCCGCGAGGAGGACATCGTTTCTGTTCTCGTCCAGGCCGGAATTACGGCGGTCGAAGTGACTCTGAATTCACCCCGCGCCTTGAATTCGATCAAACTGCTCGCAGTGCGGTTCGGATCTCAGATAGCGATTGGCGCAGGCACTGTCCTTAAGCCTGAAGAGGTCGAGAGTGTCGCCGACGCTGGAGGTCAATTTATTGTTTCGCCAAACCGTGATATCCACGTGATTCAGGCCACTAAACGTCGAGGCATGGCTTCTTTCCCGGGTTGTTTTACCCCATCCGAAGTTGTCGAAGCTCTGCAAGCTGGCGCTGATGCCGCCAAGCTCTTTCCCGCTCAATGTCTCGGGGTCAGTTTTGTCAAGGCAATGCGTGGGCCGCTATCCCATGCGCGCCTTATTCCAACTGGCGGAGTCACGCCGCAAGCGGCTCGAGATTACCTTGAAGCCGGAGCGTGGGCGGTCGGAGTGGGTTCGGAGTTGGTCAGCACAAAAGTGTTGGCCACTGGCGGAGCGGAAGACTTGTGTCAACGCGCTCTCGCCTATGTTGCGGCTGTCCGTTCGCAACGGGAGGCAGGAGCGAATGTCTAGCAGTCCAAGAACTCCGGAGTGCGCCGTCTGTGTTGACATGGGAACGACAAACACCCGCGTCTGGATGGTTCACGGCTCGGAAATCCTGGCACGGGCGCAGGCCGGAGTCGGAGTGCGGGACACCGCCCGCGATGGATCGCCCAATCGGATACGCACCACGCTGCGCGAACTCATCGCCGACGTGCGCCAGCAAACGAGTAAGTCCGGGCTTGTTGACGCTTCGTTTGTGGTGGCCGCCGGCATGATTACTTCAGCTTTGGGCTTGGCGGAAGTTCCCCATATCATTACCCCGGCGGGCGCGGAGGAGCTTGCTGGCGCGGTGCAGCGTCACCAGTTTCCTGACATCACAGATATCCCGATTCTTCTCGTTCCCGGCGTCCGATCTGGGCTCCGGACGGGTGACCTGGATGCCGTGGTGCAGAGCGATGTGATGCGGGGGGAGGAGACCTTGGCAGTTGGTCTGGTTGCGTTGGGCCATGCGCGTCCGCCAGTGACGGTGCTCAACCTCGGCTCGCATTGGAAGGCAATTCAACTTGATGGCCGGGGACGAATTGAATCGAGCATTACTTCGATTTCTGGAGAACTGATTCAGGCAGTCCAAACCCAGACCATTTTAGCGAGCGCGATTCCTAGCGAGCGCCCGCGGTTGATTGATCTCACGTGGTGCCAGGCTGGCATGCGCGAGCAACGGCGGTCTGGACTGCCGCGCGCATTGTTCTGTGTGAGGCTGTTGGAATTGGGCGGCAACGGCACACCTGAGGAGCGGCTCTCATTTTTAGTGGGAGCCTTTGTCGCGGCTGATCTCGATGCTCTGATCGCACGCCGGGCCCTTTCAACGGAATCCACGGTCTTGATCTGTGGCGGCGGAGCTGTTGCTGAAGCGTGGCGTCACGCTCTGGATAAGGTTTCCATTCCAGCGCGCACCATGAACGAGGCTGAGATCGAAGCAGCGTTGTTAGCTGGGCTCAGGTGCATTCTGGAGTTAACGTCCTGCCGACTCCTGCAGGAACAGAGTTGTTGACCGATAGTCGTTGGGTGGCTACATACGCACATGCCCTTTTCCGCGCGTCCTCTTGCTCATTCAGTGTTTAGTTGTGCTGCGTTCTTCGTTTTGATTCTTTCGGCTTTTCCGGAAGTTGACGCGGCAACCTACTTTCCGCCCCCCGATAGCGAGGGAGGCTGGCGGACGCTAAGCGGGGCGGGGCAGGTCCGCGAGCTGGCCGGTATGGATCTATCGAGGCTGGAGCAGGCTTTCGATTTCACTCAACGTTGCACCCAGAATGGCGGCTTACTCGTGGTCCGCCGTGGGCATTTGGTGTTCGAGAAGTATTTTGGCCGTGCGCATCGGAACGCGAATCCTGACATGGCCTCGACGGGCAAGGCTTACACGAGTGTCGCCTGCGGCATTATGCTCCATGAGTTTCGCCAGGCGATTCCGGACGGGCTCGACCAGAAAGTATTCACGGAGCAATATCTCCCTGAAGCGTTCCCTCTGGACGATCCGAGAAAAGCCGCAATCACGCTGGGCCAACTGCTCTGCATGACGGCCGGGTATCACGGTGAAGGCACCAGCCCGGGAATGGTCCACGGCAAAGTCGTGGCGCTGACTCAAGTCCCCGGCCAAAACATCCGCGACCTTGACAAGTCGTCCATCCGCGCCGCGCTTTGGACGAACGCAGGCGCGGGCTATTCCTACTCGTCGCCAGCGCCGCATATCGCCTCGATCGTTCTGCGACGCGTCACGGGCATGGAGTTGCAGGAATATATCAACGAACGCCTCGCCAAGCCGATGGGCTGGGGTGCGTGGGGGTATTGCCTGCATCGCGGTGGTTTCACCATGCCTCATGCCAATGGCGCGGGCAGCATCGCGGTGCATGCAACCGACGCGGTGCGATTTGGCTATTGTCTGTTGCACCAAGGCAAATGGAATGACAAGCAGTTGGTCCCTCCCGACTACGTGGCTTTGTGTGGCAAGCCCTCCCCCTATAACTCGCATTCTCCTTACACGTTAATGTTCGAGAATAATTCCGACGCACACGTCGCTGGAGCGCCCCGCGATGCATTCTATAAGTCCGGTGCGGGTGGGTTCGGCCTCTTCATCGTTCCTTCTCTTGACCTGGTGATTTACAAGCTTGGCGGCAAAGACTCGCAATACGACCCTGCGCTCACGGGGTTGCCGCAGCCGTTTGCGTACGACGGCTCTAGGGACAACTGGCAGCCGATTCCACGAACACCGTTCAACGAAGGCAGCTTGGGTGGCGACGATGGACTCCGCCGTGTGCTGGAAATGGTGTCTGCCGCGGTCCGAGAGTGACTTGGACCCCACGCGCGAAAAGCAGAACGGAGCGCTTGATGTATCAACTCGACTCCTGTTCACGACAATGATTAGCAATCTATCTATGACCAAACATCTTAATCGTCGAACTTTTGTGAAGGTCGCGATGGCGGGAATTGGAAGCTCAGGGTTGAGCAGTTTTCGTGGCGCTACCGCGGCCGTCGTTAACAAACCTACTCACGCAACAGAAACGATTATCGACACGCATACCCATTTTTATGATCCATCTCGACCGCAAGGCGTGCCCTGGCCGTCAAAGAATGACAAGGTGCTCTACCGCACTGTTCTGCCAAAAGATTATCGAGCCTTGCCTAAACCACAATCCGTGACGGGTACGGTCGTGGTGGAAGCCAGCTCGTGGGTCGAGGACAATCAATGGATTTTGGATTTGGCGGCGAGTGATCCGTTCATCGTCGGATTTGTCGGCAATCTCCCGGTCGGCACAGATGAGTTTCGCGGACACCTAAAGCGCTTTACTGCCAACCCGCTTTTCCGCGGCCTTCGCATCGGCGGTTCCCGGCTGAGAGAAGGTCTCGAACAGGATCGTTTTGTCGGCGACTTGAGGCTGGTCGCGGCAAGTGATCTGGCGGTCGATTTACTGGGCGGGCCGGAAATTCTCCAAGATGTGACGCGGCTCGCCAAAGCAGTTCCTGAACTCCGTTTGATCATCGATCACGTCGCCAACGTGAAGATTGATGGCAAACAGCCGAATGCCGTTTGGCGGGAGGGTATGCAAACCGCAAGCCAGAGCAAGAATGTTTTCTGCAAGATCTCCGGTCTGGTGGAAGGGACCGGACGGAGCGATGGTACTGCGCCACGCGATCCGGAGTTTTATCAACCGATCCTTGACGTCGTGTGGGCTGCCTTCGGTGAGGATCGTCTGGTCTATGGGAGCAATTGGCCGGTCAGCGAACGATTTGCGTCATGCGCAACAGTCCAAGCGATTGTCAGTGAATATTTCAGCCGCAAGAGCAAAGCGGCCTCCGAAAAGTATTTCTGGCAAAACGCTCGAGTCGCTTACAAATGGATCAAGCGCGATGCTTCTCCGAAATAGGATACACTTCAGCATGAAAACTCAAACGTTCAGATTTGCCTCAGTCTCCTGGATCGCTTTGTTTTGCCTGCTGGGAGTGAGCGCGGTGCTGGCTGCTGACAACCGCTATGAACTGGTTCTTCGCGGCGCCAAGATCGTGGATGGCTCTGGAAATCCGTGGTTTTATGGCGATCTCGCCATTCAAGGGGACCGCATCGCCGACGTGGGTCGAATACCAGCGAGTGCAGGGAAGCGTGAAATCGACGCTCGTGGTCTTGTCGTCGCGCCGGGCTTCATCGACATTCACTCGCACTCGGATTGGTTGCTCCTGGAGGATGGCGCCGCTCAGGGCAAGATCCGTCAGGGCGTGACCACCGAAGTCTTGGGTGAAGGCAGCTCCGCAGCACCGTTCAAAGGAAAACTCGTGCCGCGGCCCGTGGCGGTCGGCAATCAAACCGTTCGCATCACTACTCTAGGTGAATATTTTGACACGCTGGATCGTGTCGGCATCTCCGTTAATGTTGCGACCTATGTGGGCGAGGGAAACATCTGGCAGTGCGTCATGGGACACTCGTTCGATCGGCCTGACGGCGTTCAACTCCAGAAAATGAAGGAGTTGCTTGGCGAAGCAATGCGGGACGGTGCGTTTGGGATGTCGAGCATGTTGATGATGCCACCGGGTTCGCTCGCGACCACGGAGGATCTCGTGGACCTCTGCCGGGTGGTTCAGGAGCACGGAGGCATTTACTCGAGCCATATTCGGAACGAAGGGCTGGGAGTCTTTGAAGCAGTGAAGCAGGCTATAGAGATTGGAGAGCGAGCAAGTGTGCCTGTTGATATCATGCACCTTAAAATAGCCGACCAAAAGTACTGGGGTCGCATGAGTGAACTCGTCGCGTTGATTGAGGCGGCTCGCCGTCGAGGAGTGAACGTGCAAGCCAACGTTTATCCTTACACGCGGGGCAATAACGACCTGGCTAGCATCATTCCGCCTTGGGCTCACGAAGGGGGGAAAGCCGAGTTGCTCGCTCGTTTGAAAGATCCGAAGCAGCGTGCCAGGATGAGAGATGATATCCGCGGCGGGCTTTCGGAATGGTACAACCATTACACTGCCGTCGGTGGCGATTGGAGCCGAATGTTGATCAGCGCGAACAATAAATTTCAGGGGCTGACCATGGACCGAGTGATCGCGCTCAAGAGCCAGAACCAGACTTCGCCTCCAGACCCATTGGATATCTTGTTTGATCTCCTGATCGAGGAGGAAGGTTCGGTCAGCACGGTCTACGCCCATCATACCGAGGATGACATGAATCTGGCGATGGCTCAGCCATGGTGTTCGATTGGTTCGGATGGTTCAGCTTATGCCGTCGAAGGTCCGCTGCGACGTGGAAATCCGCATCCCCGCAACTTTGGTAATTTCCCTCGAGTGCTGGGTCTTTATGTGCGCGAACGCGGCTTGCTCCGACTGGAAGATGCCATCCGCAAGATGACCTTTCTGAATGCCTCGAAGCTAGGCATCCGCGATCGCGGTTTGTTGCGCGCGGGTTTTTTTGCCGACATCACAGTGTTTGATCCAGCGCGCGTGATGGATCATTCGACATACACCGATCCGTTCCAGTACAACGAAGGAATCCACTACGTTATTGTGAATGGCAAGATTGTGCTCGACCATGAAAAGCACACCGGCGCTCGTCCGGGACGCGCATTACGGCATCGTCAACCCGAGTTGCCACTCGGCAATTGAACTTCCAAATACGGCTTAGAACATTCCATCGATGCCTTTCCGATAAGATTAAATTACGTTAACGCTCCCATGAATATTCTCCTCGCTCTTTCCAAACCGTTCACGTGTCGCGCGGCACGCCTCATGCCCATTCGCCCCATCGGTCTGCTTGCGCTCTGCATTGTTACTCTTGGTTCGCCAGTCCTGGCCAGTGACTCTCCTTTAACTCCGGGTGCCAGGCCCAAGATGGAAGGCGACATCGGAGCAGGGGAAGGACCGGTCTGGCATCCGAGTGGCGACCTTTATTTCACGGGTGGTGATCGTATAACACGCCGAGATTCCAAAGGCGCAATCCACGTTTTCCGCGAGCCTTCGGGCGGAGCCAACGGGTTGCTGTTCGATTTTCAGGTGCGGTTGGTGACTTGTGAATCCGGAAAGCTTCGAGTCACTCGCACCGAGTCGGATGGCACGATCACGGTGCTCGCTGATAATTATGGCGGAAAGCGATTTAACTCACCAAACGACCTGACCATTGATTCGAAAGGCCGGATTTATTTTAGCGATCCTCGTTACGGTTCGCGCGCCGATATGGAAATGCGGGATGATCGTGGCAAACTGGTCGAGGGAGTCTATCGCATCGATTCACCAGGGAAAGTCGCGCGAATTATTGCTCATGAAGTCGAGCGCCCCAACGGCGTCCTCGTATCGCCGGAAGACAAGTATCTCTACGTCGCCGACAATAATAACAATGTTGTCGGCGGTGCCCGCAAGCTGTGGCGCTTCGACCTAAAATCCGATGGCACGATTACCCCGCGGAGCCGAAAACTGATTTTCAATTGGCGGACTGGCCGCGGTCCAGATGGTTTGGAGATGGATCAAAAAGGGCGGCTCTACGTGGCTGGCGGCCTGAATGTTTCCAATCCGCCCTACGAGTCCGCCGCGAAGTACAAGGGAGGGGTTTATATCCTTGCGCCCGACGGAAATCTCTTGGACCTCGTTGCGATTCCAAAGGATGAAGTGACCAATTGCACGTTCGGAGGTGATGATTTACAGACGTTGTACGTTACAGCCGGTGGCACGCTCTGGAGTATCCGAGTCAACACCCCCGGGTGGCTGCCTTACACCGGGAAATGAGGATGGCCAAAATTTCGGCGCCGCGGCCAGTCAAAGTGACTGCGTGGCAATCTGTCGAACGCGATGCAGTTTCCCAGCTTTGTCCGAAATGCGGGCTCTGCTGCAATGGAGTTCTGTTCAACGATGTCGAACTCCAACCGGGCGATAATCGCATCCGTCTGCGCTCGCTTGGTTTGCTCCTCGAACGGAAGAAGGGGAGAACGCTATATTTCTCACAGCCGTGTGCCTGCTTCGACGGCAAACTATGTGGCATCTACAAGGACCGGCCTGTCCGTTGCCGCACATTCGAGTGCCGGCTTCTTCAACAGGTTCAGGCCGACGAGATAACGGTTGCATCGGGTTTGCAAACGATCGAGCGAACACGCCGCACTGTGGAACGTCTCCGGCGGCTCGTGCGTCAGTTTGGGCAAAAGGACGAAGGGTTGCCGCTGAACCGGCGTTACCAGGAGCTGCTCGCAGAACCGTACGACCTCGCGGGCGACCCGAATCTAACGCGCCTGCGCGCTCAATTGTTGCGGGCAGTGAGCAAACTAGTCGTTATTCTGGAGCGCAGTTTTCTTACGTGAGAGCCCAGGAAGAATTCCCGGCTTGAGGCTGACTTGGTTTTCTTTTGCTTGGGCGCCGTCGTCCACCTCAAAAGCCGAAGTCACCTAGTTTGCGCATCTCGGCCTGGTAAACCCCCGAGAGAATATCGCGTGACGATCTCGGCTGACTCTAGCTCACAACAAAACTCAGCGCTGTGCCCTCAACAGACGAACCTGCGCCTCCAAAAGAGCCGCCCGCGCTCGCGTAACATCTGAACGCGGTACGCGATCAACCGCAATCCCCTGAAGCCTTTTCAATCGGCGCTCCTGAATGGCAACAATGTTCTGCAATTCCTTGAGAACGACCTCTCGCTGACCGCGCTCACGCGCGAGCTCAAGACGCGCCTCCGCGAGATCCATCTCCGCTGGGTGATCGCCAGAAGCTCGCCCTGCCTGTGATGCCACTTCGTAGTCCTTGAACACTTGCTCTCGCAGCGAAACAATCTCGGAAAGCTTCGAAAGGATCGGGGAATCGGTTCCAGTCGATGTAGACTGTTGTGGCTGACTGCTACTTTGCTGCTGCGCAATAAGCGCGAACGTGCAAACCAAGGTGCTGATGATTGCGAGTATGGTTAGTTTTTGAGCTCTCATATTTATACTTGGTTGAGCGAAACGACTTTTCCGCCGAACGTTTGGGGTGAGCTACCGCTGCCGACGGTGCACCGTCGCAAACACGAAACCCGCGCCAAATCACCGGCGATTTCCACAACCGAGACGCTTGGTGTGGTTCGACTGGACCCGCTTGTTTGGCCTGGTTTCAGGCAGCCGGGATAGGGCCAGCAGCCACCAACTTCTTCTTTCGCGGATCGACGACCACAGAGAGCCCTTCAAGTGTGCGTGCTCCGAGGAGAGTCAAGTCTCCTGGCTCTCCAAAAACCACCTCATCAATCGTAAAATGCTTTTCCACACGGAGAATCGCGAATCCAACGCTCCGTGTTATTGTCTGGCCGTTGGCCATCGTGAACACCAAGTCCTTCTTTTCACGACTGACTCCGATCTTCTCGAGTGTCTTGGCCGGAATCCACGTGTACTCGCCGCCTGTATCGACCAAAGCGCGTGGAACGGTGACCGATTGACTGCGGTCAGTATGATTCTCCAGCTTGCAGCCAACGTGAAATGTGCCCATATCCGCATGATGTATGCCTGACTTGTGTGGTCGGGGCAAGCTACCGTTATTGCGTGCGATTTGGAAGCGACTCCTAACCTTGAGTTCAGTAAGTCTCCGCGATTACGTTTACTGCCAAACTCAGGCTTGCGTGCGAGGAGACCTGCTCGACTCAAGGTTAGGCCACGCGGTCTGCGACGCACTCATCTTTGTCAGTAAAAAGGCGGCCCTCATGCCCACGAAAGCTGAACCCAACTAGGTCGGCGCTTCTTGTCCGAGGTCACCAAGCAATCGAGTTGCCGTCCATCGTGCTCAAGGGAGACTTTGCCTGAACTGGCCGCAGCGGCCTGAGCCATCAAGTAATCAATCATCTCTTGGCCAGCAGCCATCTCAAAGTCAATCTCCCCCGCGCGTGACTGCACAGAGAAGGAAGCCATGATGTGAGTCGGACAGGTCTCGAGCCTGAAACTCGTGGCGGCAATCTGCATGACGTCATCAAGCAGGCCAATGAGCTGAGGTGGGACGGTCGTGGTCTTTTTGGCGCGCGATTTTGTCATGACGTGCGATGTGGCATCCCTATGGCTTGGCCCGGTGTCGCGCTATGGGGCGAGGCTCTTGCAGAAGCGGTCGAGTCGGTCGAGGCCCTTCTCGATGTTGGCCATGCCGGTCGCATAGCTGATCCGAATGTATTCATCTGCCCCGAATGCGACGCCCGGCACTGCCGCGACTTGTTCTTTTTCCAAAAGCTTGGCACAAAACTCAGTGGAGTTCAGCCCGAGCTTAGAGATGTTTGGGAAGAGGTAGAATGCGCCTTTCGAATTCACGCAGGTGATCCCGGAAATACTGTTGAGCTTTTTCCAGGCGAAGGTGCGGCGCTTGTCGTATTCTGCCAGCCAGCTTTTGAGATGGTCTTGCGACCCCGTGAGGGCGGCGACGGCGCCCTTCTGAGCAAAGGAGGTCGGGTTGCTCGTGCTGTGACTTTGAATCGCGTCGATGGCCTTGGCGATCGGCTCGGGCGCGGCGAGGAACCCAAGGCGCCAGCCAGTCATGCTCCATGCTTTCGCAAAGCCATGCACCACGATCGTATGCTCAAAATGGGCTTGCGACAGGCTAGCGACACTCTTGTGGACCGTGCCGTCGTAGAGCAGATGTTCGTAGATCTCGTCGCTCATGATGAGCACGCCCTTCTCGACACACAGATCGCCGAGCGCCTTGATTTCATCCGGTGAGTAAACGCTGCCTGTGGGATTGCTCGGTGAGTTCAAAATGAACAGCCGCGTGCGGGGCGTGATGGCCTTCCGCAATTGATCGGGCGTCACTTTGAATTCGGTTTTGTCCGTGGTTGGCAAAATGACCGGGGTGGCGCTCGCAAGCTTGACCATTTCCGGATAGCTCAGCCAGTACGGCGAGGGGATGATCACCTCGTCCCCTTCCTGGCAGGTGGCGATAATGATGTTGTAGCAGGAGTGCTTGCCGCCGCACGAGACGATGATCTGGCTTGGCTTATAGATGAGGCCATTCTCACGCTTAAACTTGTCGGCGATCGCTTGTCGAAGCTCAGGGATGCCGCTGCTCGGCGTGTACTTGGTGAAGCCATCGGCCAGCGCTTTTGCTGCTGCGTCCTTGATGTGCTGAGGAGTATCGAAGTCCGGCTCTCCTGCGCCGAAGCCGACCACATCTAATCCATCGGCCTTCATCTGTTTCGCCTTGGCGTCAATCGCCAAGGTGAGTGAAGGTGAAAGCGCCGCAGCCCGTCGTGAAATGCTATAGTTCATAAATTTAGCCGCAGACAAATAGCGATCAAAGCAAGGAAGTGCAAGAGGGAATTAGTGTTGGTCAACAATTCTCATTTTATCCGGGCGGTTCGCGCTGGCCTGGCGGACGACAGAAACCAGGCCTTGCCTCTAGAAAACAATCAGTTCGACCAGTCTTCGTCCTGCGACAGCAAGCTCCCATTGGTCACCCCGCCGAGTCACCAGATGACGACATGGATGCTTGCGCAACTCCTCTTCATTGACGGAGAGCAGTTGAACTTTAGGTTGCCCGTGGACTTCGGTGGGCGCGCGAGGCGTTAATTGAAAGGGAAGACCGTTGTAATTGAGGGCGATTTCATATCCGGCCACGCCTTCGCGCTCGGCTACCGGATTGCGTTTGATCAGCCGCGCATAGCGCTTTAGCCAGGGGAAATGTGTGTCGAGAACGATCACTCGGCAAAGCTCAGTCTGATCTCGAATAAAATGGAGCAGACTGAAAGCGTTGCCCGGCTGCGCCTGAGCGAGCAATATCAACCTAGGGTCGATGCCGATGAGGTTTTGTCCATTCCATTCAGCGTGATCATTGCGTTGATTGGGAAAGGTCTTTTCATACCAAGCAGGGAAATGCTCGTTCACAAGCAGATTCAATTCGAAGTGGACGTGGGCGCGTTCTTTGGAGATCCCCTCCCGAGTGTTGGCGGTGCGGCCCATGATACCGATTGTTTCGCCCGCCTTCACACTCTTGCCGTTGGTGATCGTTGGGCTGATTTCTTTCAAGTGCGCATAACATGAATAAATATCCAATCCATCGATGCGATGCTGAAGAATGAGATACTTGCCGTAGTTCGAGAGCGCGGGCTTGTTGTTGAAGTAAACGACGGTTCCGTCGGCTGTTGCTTTGACATCGTCGATTGGCTCGCCGTGCTGATCCCGAACGAGGCATTTGATATCGATCCCCTCGTGGATTTGCCGGCCGTCGGTGCGAACACAACCGAACATTCCGCTGGTCCACGACTTGCCGACAGTCCCCGCGAAAAACCTATCTCCACCGTCCGGGTCGAGGAGAGCGTGATTGGATGTTGGAAAGTGAAAAGGTTGAGCGGCGACCTGTCGTGTGACGAGCACAAGGACGCTCCAGGCAGAGAACACCAGCAGACGCTTCGCTAGAAACATGAAATCAGGGGTGATTAAAATCGAGACCGCTTTTTTACCGCGGCAGTCAAGTTGTTTAAGCCGCGCACGATTCGCTCTGCTTCCTCGCGAGTGGCATCCGGGGTAAAGACGAGAACACCGTTACTGAGTCGCTGACTGATCAGAGGGGCGGCCAGCCATCGCGATTCAGTAAACTGGCTTTGAATGCCGATCCGTCGACCTTTGTAGGAAGTTGTGGTGCCGTCCAGGACGAGCGACCCGTGGCGATTGAATTGAAGTTTGATGGCAAATCCACCGAGGGCTTCGACGACTGATGCTTCCTGGAGTTCACCTTCGGTCAAGAAGGGCTCTCGGTTCACGTTGACCATGATCGGCTGCTGTCGATAGATAGGGACGCCACCGCTGTGGGGCGTTCCGTCTGCATTGACTTCAAGATGCAAGCGGATCGTTGAGGCGTCTTTACTTTTCTTTTTTTCCTCGGTGGTCTTGCAGCCCGTCAAAAGCCCCGCTAACACCCAGAGGAAATAGATATTGAATGAACGAGAGCGAAGCAGCATCATATTTTGGTTAAACAACTGAATTGTGATGGCAAAGTAAAGATAGTTATGGGCAAACAAAGTAATAAAGTAGAGAAACGCAAACGTCGCGTCGCTTACGTCAAACGGAAAAAAGAACTAGCAAAAGTCAAACCGGCCAAAGCCTGACGCAGTCCGCTATGTTCGCAAGCCGCCTTCTGGGCGGCCTTTTTTGTGGTCCGATTTCCCGCGCATCTTGAGGCGCGGGGATTTGGCTGAGGCGCGTTGGGACGTGGCGCGGAGATTTTGGTTTCGAGAAAAGACTTGATCTCAAGGTCCAATTGAACAAAATCTTGGCGCATCTTGATCCAATACACCTAACTTACAAGGTTCCTTATGGGCCGTATTTACAACAATATTTTGGAAACTGTCGGTCGTACGCCGCTCGTCCGACTGAATCGGGTGACTGCCGGAGTGCCAGCCACAATTCTACTGAAGTGCGAATTTTTCAACCCTCTCGGCAGTGTTAAGGATCGTATTGGCGTGGCCATGATTGAAGAGGCGGAGCGCCAGGGGATCATCAGCAAAGAGACTGTCATCATCGAACCGACGAGCGGCAACACTGGAATTGCCTTGGCGTTTGTAGCCGCTGCCAAGGGGTATCGGTTGATCCTGACAATGCCCGAAACCATGTCCCTGGAGCGGCGCACGCTGCTCGCGATGTTGGGTGCAAAGCTGGTGCTTACTCCGGGCAGCGAAGGTATGCGAGGCGCGATTTCCAGAGCCGAGCAACTCGCCAAAGAAACTCCGAATGCGTGGATCCCGCAGCAGTTCGAAAATCCTGCCAACCCTGAAGTTCATCGAAAAACGACGGCTGAAGAATTGTGGGAAGACACAGAGGGAAAGTTGGATATTCTTGTCGCAGCGGTGGGGACGGGCGGAACCATCACGGGTTGCTGTGAGGTGATTAAGCCGCGCAAGCCTTCCTTTCAAGCGATTGCCGTTGAGCCGAAAGATTCGCCGGTCATTTCCCAAACGCTGGCCGGTCAACCGCTCAAGCCAGGTCCGCACAAGATTCAAGGGACCGGTGCTGGTTTCGTGCCCAAAAACCTGCGCCTCAAAGACGAGAAAGGCAACCCCCAGATTACGGAATGTATTCAGGTGACCAATGATGACGCCTTTGCGATGGCTCGCCGGTTGGCCAAGGAAGAAGGACTCCTCGTCGGAATTTCTTCCGGCGCCAATGTTGTGGCAGCAATTGAAGTGGCAAGGCGGCCTGAGAACAAAGGTAAAATGATCGTAACGATCGCTTGCTCCACTGGTGAACGCTACTTGAGTACGGCACTCGCCGCGGAGGCGAAGGCAGAAGTCGGTGGGTAAACCGAGTTGGTTATCGACTGTCGGAGCATTCCCGCTCGGCAGGTCCACACTCAGTTGATCGGTGCGGTCCGTGTGGGCGGCTACGAGGTCTTGGGAAATGGAGTCGGCAGGAACGACTTCAAATCCGCGACAAAGGCGTTGATATCTTCCTTTGTCGTATCCCAGGAGCACATGAAGCGGCAACCGCCCTTTCCGATGAAGGTGTAAAACATCCAACCCCGATCTCGCAATCCGGCGATCACGTGCTCTGGCAGTTCCGCGAAGACAGCGTTCGCTTGGCGCGGGAACAGAATTCTGATCTCGGGCAAGGCTTTCAATTCGCCGAACAGTTCTTCAGCCATAGCATTGGCGTGACGCGCATGGCTAAGCCAAGCCCCGTTCTGGAGCATGCCAACCCACGGCGCCGACAGAAACCGCATTTTCGAGGCTAGCTGACCTGCTTGCTTGCAGCGGTAGTCGAACTCGTTCGCCAGAGCACGGTTAAAAAATACCACGGCTTCGCCCACGTGAGTGCCATTTTTTGTGCCCCCGAAACAGAGCACATCAACGCCGGCCTTCCAGGTGATCTCGCTGGGTGAGACTTGTAGGGAAGCGACCGCATTGGCGAAGCGCGCGCCGTCCATGTGGAGCTTCAGCCCGAACTTTTTTGCCGCTTCACCGATCGCTTTCAACTCGTCGATAGAATAGACCATCCCAACCTCAGTCGCTTGCGTGACGCTGATGACCCGCGGCTTTGGGAAATGAATATCCGTCCGCCGTTTCACCATCCGTTCAATGCCTGCCGGATCGATCTTGCCGTTTTCACCGGATAGAAGGAGGACTTTTGTGCCGTTTGAAAAAAACTCAGGCGCTCCGCATTCATCCGTTTCAACATGGGCGATTTCGTGGCAAAGGATGCTGTGGTAAGACTGGCAGAGCGAGGCTAAGGCGAGCGAATTGGCTGCCGTGCCGTTGAAAACAAAAAAAACTTCGCAATCTGTCTGAAAGATTTCCCGGATGAGGTCGGCGGCCCTCTCTGTCCAGAGATCATCACCATAGCCTCGAGCATGTCCTTGATTTGCTTCCTCGAGTGCGCGCCAGGCTTCAGGACAGATTCCAGCATTGTTGTCGCTGGCAAATTGGCGGCGGGCTGCAAGAATCGTCTTCATCGTCTGTGAACCCACTTTGGGGCATGGCCCGCTCGGCGGCGAGTTTTTTATGAAAGGCGTCGTGGGAAATTTCACGGCGAGTTGCGCCGACGGTAGAAGAGAGTTTCCTCTTCACCTATTCTCGGACGTAGGTAGCTCGTGTGAGGTGTTCGCAAGACAGGCCCTTCTGCAACACAAGATCGTGGCTGAGCGGATCAACGGAATATTCGTTCGCCTGCTCGCGATCGATAGGGATCCACGCCTGGCATGAAAAATCTGGTTTTACCGCGCCGTTTCGCTTCGAAATCATATTGGAAGAGGAGCCCCACTTGATCAGCGCCTCGCCCCTGGCTCCGGATAGCATCGAATCCGTGGCCATAAACCAGAGTCGCAAGCCAGGAGCCGGAAGGAGAAATGAAAGTGAGGCCTCCGCCCAAGCCCGAATGCCACTTGCCTGGCTGCTCCAAGCCGTTGACATATTCCACAGGACCCGCAGCCGCGTAGGTCGCTAGCCTCCAATTTTTGGAAGGGTCGATTGGGAAAGAATATTCGCCATTCAACAGGGCAAAGCGTTTTGCTGAGATTTCCTGAAAGTAGTAGCCAGGGATATTGAGGGGAAACTCTGCGACAAAAGGGAGAATGCCGCCGAGGCGGTACGAACTAAACCGATCAGCGTCGAGACTAGTCCCTCCGGTCACGCTGAACTCGATCAATTGCTCGGTTTGATCAAACGTGTACTTCAATAAGGCGCGACTCCAGAACAGGTGAGATTGCGCTTCGACAGTGCGATCTCCAGCCAAGCCATAAGGACCGGATTCATCCCGGAACTGGGTCTGATGCCAGGCGGAGAGTTCCAGAGCCAGAGGCTCAGTTAAGCTGGGCTCGAGTCCGCCGAGACGAAGACCTGTCCGAACATTGAAAGAGGTCCGATTGCCTGGAAGCTCAAAATGATCGTCCGTGTCACTATCCTCTCGATAGTAGGACTGGTGCACACTGCCTCGAAAAATCGCTGAGAGCGGGACTGTTTGATCAGGGTTAAACCGATGATAAATGCTCGATGAAAACTCCCCGCCGTGGCCAGTGAAGGATTCTGATTGACGATACTGGCCTTGGCGAATTTCGGAGTACGTATCACCAAAACCACCTCCAGCCAAACCAATCCCCAAATCAGTCTTGGGTCCTAACAAGCCCGTGAAACCGAATTCGGAATCGAGATAGACTGGCGCGATGGCCAGACGCAGAGTCAGATTGGTGGTGAGAAAGTGAGGTTTGTTATAATAGAAAAATCCGTAAGCGGCAATCGGACCGCGGCCCTGCACAGCAATTCTCATTATGGCAATTTCGCTCAGATTTCCCTTATATTTCTTGGGTTTGCAGCCTGTTCTTTGAGCCCGCTTGTGTCTGAAACCGGACGACGTCACTCAAGATCCCTAGGTTTTTCGATTCCAACCATTCCAGCCACACTGGT
>SIBE01000063.1 GCA_009695265.1 Pedosphaera sp.
GAGGCACGAGAGCATCGCTATTATCGGAACAAACGATCTAACTGACATCGTGGAAAGGCGATTCGGAGGGGTCAGTGGCTTTGGCATTCCAGGTTTAAATCGTGATACAGGCCCTGCAAGCAAGCATAATCACCACCGCCATGAAATCGCATTCTGCAAAAGCTCGGCGCGCGGCGGTGTCGCACAGACCAACCACAGCAATCCGACGTTACTACGAAGGTCGTGTGTCTCCATGCGCTACGGCTGATCCTTCGAGCACCTTCGCGCTCCGCACAATGAGAATTGCTGCATGGGTTGGCTGAGTGCTTGACATCGATTGTATCGAGAACCTAGCTTCGTGGAGACATCCCGTTGATGCCAATGACTGCCGCGACTGTCGTCGCGCACCTTACCAAAGACATCGTGAGAACATTTTCGATCCTCGCCTTCAACATCGCGGTCCTGTGCGCCTGCGGGAAGATTCACGGCCAGACATCTCCAGGTCCGTTGCCGGAGACCGTCCGTTTCAACCGCGATATCCGGCCCATTCTTTCCGACAATTGCTTCCAATGCCATGGGCCTGATAAAGACAAACGGAAAGCCAAGTTGCGGCTCGATACGGAAGCTGGAGCTCTGGCCGATCTTGACGGTCACCATGCCATTGTGCCCGGCAAGATCGGAGAGAGCGAAATGTACCGAAGGATCACCACTTCGGAAGAAGACGACCGAATGCCTCCGGTCAAGACGGATCGCCGGCTCACTCAGCGTCAGATCGATTTGCTACGACTATGGATTGCACAAGGCGCGAAGTGGGAGCCGCATTGGTCCTATATTCCTCCCGCTCGCCCGTCGTCCCCGAAGGTGAGAAATCAGTCCTGGGCCAAGAATCCCATCGATCAATATATTCAGGCGCGATTAGAGGCTGAAGGATTGAATCCATCCGAGGAGGCGGACAAGCGCACATTGATTCGCCGGCTTTATTTTGATTTGACAGGTCTGCCACCAAACGCCGCCGAGGTCCGGGAATTTTTTCAAGACACATCACCCCGAGCTTACGAAAAAGTCGTCGATCACCTGCTCGCCTCGCCGCATTACGGAGAACGCATGGCCATGCATTGGTTGGATCTTGTCCGCTATGCGGACACCGATGGCTATCACGCGGACAATTATCGGAGCGTGTATCCTTACCGCGATTATGTGATCGAGGCGTTCAACAGCAACCTGCCGTTCGATCGTTTCACCATAGAACAACTTGCTGGCGACTTGCTGCCGAACGCCACCACGTCGCAGAAGGTCGCTTCCACTTACAACAAGCTGGGGAAAACGACGGAAGAAGGCGGCGCGCAAGCCAAGGAATACTTGGCCAAATATGCCGGCGATCGAGTGCGCACGACCTCTTCGGTTTGGATGGGAGCGACGCTTGGTTGCGCTGAATGCCACGATCACAAGTTTGATCCTTACACGGCCAAAGACTTTTACAGCTTCGCGGCGTTTTTCGCGGACTTAAAGGAAGTAGGCGTGGGCAAGCCTGAAGGCGTCCCGTTGCCCGACGAGCAGCAAAACCTCGAGATAAAACGTATTGACGAACAGATCGCCCGATTGGAAAAGCAATTCGAAACCACGACCAACCAGCTCATTGCCGTGCAGTCGGCATGGGAGAAGAAAATGCGGCAGCGGCTTGACTCCGGCCAGCTCGCTTGGGCAAAACTCAAGCCAGAAACAGCGGTTTCGAAAAACGGCGCCACCCTGACAATCCGCGAAGATCTCTCCGTTCTCGCGAGCGGAGAAAATCCCACGAACGACACTTACTCAATCAGCGTTCGCACAGACCGAGAGCACGTGACGGCTTTGCGCTTGGAGGTCTTGACCGATCCGAGCCTTGATAAACAGAGCCTTTCCCGAGGCGGTGGGAATTTCGTTCTGACGACATTCGCAGTCGAAGCCACGCCACCGGGGAGCGCCGTTGGCGGAGTGGTAAAGATCGCCACGGCTTTGGCTGACTACTCGCAGAAAGGCTTTCTGATTGCATCGGCGATTGATGACAAATCCGAGACTGGATGGGCGGTGGACGGCGATTCGAAAGCGATCAATCGCCAGGCGCTCTTTGTTTTCTCGGAGCCGGTCGCGGGTGGTGTCGGAACCATGTTCACCATTCGACTTAAGCATGAGTCGAAGCGCAAGAACCACAATATCGGCCGGTTTCGGCTCGCTCTGAGCACTGTTGATAAGCCGACGCTCGCCGAGCATGGAGCGCCGGAAGAGGCGATCGAGGCTTTGCGCATTCCGTCGGCTGACCGCACTTCCAAACAGAGCGGAGCGCTCGCAAAGCACTACCTGGACGTTGCGCCGGAGGTTGACCGAGCGCGCGGAGAAACAGCGGCAGCCAAGAAAATGAAGGCCGAGTTTATGGCCAAGATTCCCACCACCTTGATGTCAGTTGTAGTGGAGCCGCGGACGATGCGGATTCTGCCACGTGGAAACTGGATGGATGATTCCGGAGAAATCGTGGCGCCGGCCGTTCCGCGATTTCTTTCGAAAACCGAGAGCAAAGAACCACGAGCGACGCGCCTGGACCTGGCCCGCTGGATCGTGGCGCGAAATAATCCGCTGACCGCACGCACCTTTGTTAATCGGGTTTGGAAACTCTACTTCGGAACCGGGATCTCAAAAGTGCTCGATGATCTCGGCGTTCAGGGAGAGTGGCCGAGGCATCCTGAGCTTTTGGACTGGCTGGCCACGGAGTTTATGGAGAGCGGATGGGATATTAAACAGATAGTTAGGTTGCTCGTGATGTCGAGCGCTTATCGCCAATCTTCCAACATGGATGGCAAGCTCCGCGAACGAGACCCTTACAATCGCTGGCTGGCGCGTCAGTCTAGCTTCCGTCTCGACGCCGAAATCGTGCGCGACAATGCGCTGGCCGTCAGCGGACTCTTGGTGGACAAAATTGGCGGTCCGAGCGCAAAACCTTACCAGCCCGAAGGCTACTGGGAGCATTTGAATTTTCCGAAGCGAGTCTATCAAAGTGACCAGGGGGCAGCGGCGTACCGTCGCGGCGTGTACACTTTTTGGTGCCGCACATTTCTACATCCAAGCTTGGCGGCCTTCGATGCGCCTGGTCGTGAGGAATGCACCGTGGCTCGCGTCTCCTCCAACAATCCACTGCAAGCTTTGGTGTTGCTTAATGATCCCACGTTTGTTGAGGCAGCCCGCGTTCTGGCTGAGCAAAGCGTCCGCAAGGGCGGGGCCAGTTTCCAGGATCGGCTGAACTTTACCTTTCACCAAGTTTTATCGCGCGAACCCAAGGCCGGCGAGTTGAAACTACTCAGCGACTTGCATCGCAAGCAACGGGATCAATACGCTCAAGACCAAGCTTCCGCGGAGAAGTTAGTGAGCACTGGCGAGTGGCCGATCCCGCAGGGCATCGATCTTCCGGAATTGGCGGCTTGGACTGCGGTCTCGCGCGTCATTCTCAATCTGCACGAAACCATCACGCGATACTGATTGACCTACATTGATTGCCAAGCCGAGGCGAAGTAAGCGTCGAACTGGTGTATCGACTTTGGATACGCTTCCGCCAAGGATCCGCCGACGGGAGCGCGAACTCAGAACATCTTGGCGTGAGAACTTGATTACTTTCGCCAAGCTCGATAAGCTCCCGGGAATCAACCATGCTCCGGTTATCCGACATTGCACGCGCATTCAAGCCGAGCCATCGCGGCGGGACCCTATTACGGCGCGATTTCTTGAAGCTCGGCGCGCTGGGCTTAGCGCTGCCCCAGGTGCTTGCGCTTCGCGCGCTCGGAAAATCTTCCAGTCCAGCCGGAGCGAAAGCCAAGTCGTGCATTGTACTCTTTGCCTGGGGCGGCATCAGCCATCTGGACACGTGGGACCTCAAGCCGGACGCTTCCTCTGATATCCGGGGCGAGTTCCGGCCCATCGACACTTCAGCCCACGGCGTCCAGATGAGCGAACACCTGCCGTTGCTGGCCCGCCAGGCGCATCACCTTGCCATCGTACGGAGCGTGCATCACGCCGCGCCATCTCATCGTTCAGCGGCCTATTGGAATCTTACCGGCCACGCGCCGCCACTTCTGGACGCCAACTGGGACGCAAGCCGGAATGACTGGCCCTGCCTCGGTTCGCTAACTGCCGCTGCTCTTGAACGGCGGAGCGGCCCGCGCGGCCAGGCAAGCGCCCTGCCTTGCGCATTCGCCTTGCCATATCACATGGCCGATGGCGGTCGAGCCAACGGGCAGGACGGCGGCTTCCTCGGCCTCGCTTACGATCCGATTCTGGTCCGCCCGATCGGCGGGCGCCTCTACGCAGGCATCTCCCCAAGTTCAGGAACGATCCACCTCGAACCTCCGCCAGGCGTCGATGCCCAGCGCCTGGCTGAACGGCGGACGCTTCACGCCAACTTGGAAAGTTTTGGCCGGCTCGGTCCGGTCGCGGAAACCGCTGCCATCGAACGAGCCAATGAACAAGCGTTCAACATGTTGCTCGATCCGTCTGTGCGCGACGCTTTCGATCTCGACAAAGAGCCCGCAGCCCTCCGCGCCAGCTATGGAGACCACGTGTGCGGCCAAAGCACGTTGCTCGCGCGCCGCCTCTCCGATGCCGGTGTGCCTCTCGTGACGGTCTATTGCGCCGCGGGGGACTTGAATGGTTCCGCCGGTTCTCACTTCGACACCCACGGCGACAACTTCAACCGCCTCAAGAGGGACATGCTGCCGCCTCTTGACCAAGCCTCCGCCGCTTTGCTCCAGGACCTGCAGCAGCGGGGACGCCTGGAGGAAACCCTGGTGGTCTGGCTTACGGAGTTTGGACGCACGCCGAAGATCAATGGCAGCGCCGGGCGCGATCACTTTCCAAGTTGCTACTCCGTCGCTTTCGCAGGCGGCGGCGTACGGGGCGGTCAGGTCTATGGTCGCTCAAATAGCATCGGCTCAGAGCCTGCGGAGAAAGCATGCGGTCCGGCGGATCTCCACGCCACGATCTTCCACGCCTTGGGCATCGACCCGCACCTGACACTTCACGATCTGACAGGACGACCGCACACGCTCTGTGACGGACGGCCCTTGGCTATTACTTGAATCGCCGCAAGAGGCATGGCGAGCGGCGCCGGAGGTCCGGCTCGGGACAGATTACAAGCCCAGCGAGTCTTCGAGAGCCTTTCGCATCACCGCCGTATCCGGCTCGATGTTCGCCCAATAATGGATGCCAACAACGCCTTGGTTTACGAGCATCCCCAGCCCGTCGATCGCCAGGCATCCGCGTTCCTTGGCATCGCGGATTAAACGCGTGCGCGGCGGATTGCCGATCACGTCGGCGACAACCATGCCCGGCAAAAGACTCCTCACATCGAGGCCCAGCCGTGCGTCCGCATCGTAGAGGCCGATCGAGGTCGCGTTGATAATGATGTCCGTGCCCATCTGCACCGCGTAATCTCCTCGCCAGACAGTCAGTTCGCTCTCAATGCGCAACTTGCCGCGCAGGAGCCCGACCAACTCCGAGCCACGCGGCTCGGAGCGGTTCACGACACTGATCCGTTTGGCACCCGCAAGCCCCAACTCCACGGCAATGGCTCGCGCGGCACCGCCCGCACCGAAGAGAACCACGGATTTCCCTTTCGGATCTGTGACCGACGCCAGCGACTTCAGAAATCCTTTCCCGTCGGTGTTCTCGCCAATGAGTTGATCTCCGCGCCGCACCACGCAATTCACCGCGCCCATGACCGCTGCGGACTCCCCCAACCCGTCGAGATGCTGGATCACCGTGACCTTGTGCGGAAGGCTGCAGTTGAAGCCGCGAAAGCCCATCGCACGCGCCCCGCGTACGGCGGCACCTAGGTCCTCCGGGGTGACCTCCATGTTGATGTAGCGCCAGTGCAATCCGTGGTGTGCAAATGCGGCCTCGATCATCGCCACCGTGGGATTGCCCGCCGCGCCCTGCGACATTGAACCGACGAGTTCGTGAAGAAAGTTGCCTTGCTCGCTCATGGGTCAGAGGAGATGCTCGTTTTACTTGAGTTCCGGATCTTTCTGCGCGTCGGCCTTGCGGTAGAGGCTCGTGGGAATGAGCACCTGGGGCGGCAGCGTTTCCCCTTTCGAGTGGCGGAGGATCGACTCGACAATCTGGACGCCCATTTTGTCCGGAAATTGAATCGGGTCGGCGTAGATCTTTCCGTCCTTTATCGCTTGTTTGCCCTCGGGCTGTCCGTCGAATCCAATGATCAACACCTGAGTCTTTCCTGCCTTCTCAAGCGCGGCGCGCGCGCCGAGAGCAGCAGGGTCGTTGATGGCAAAAACGCCGCGCAAATCCGCGTGCGCCTGCAACGCATCCTCCGCAGCTTTGTAGCCCATGTCCTTCGCGCCGCCGCTCTCCAGCTCAGTGACGATTTCGATTTTCGCTTTGCCGCTTGCGTTGTGGGCATCGATGACTTCTCGAAAGCCCTTCACTCGCAGGATGCAGGACTCGGCCTGTTTGAAATGAAGCACGGCAACCTTGCCTCCCGCCTCGCCCAGCGCTTCAATCATAGCCTTAGCCGCCTCCTTGCCGCCGCCGTAATTGTCGGTCGCTATCTGTGTCACGATCTTCACACCCGGTTCGTTGCAGGGAATATCCACCGTAAAGACGGGGATACCCGCTGCGTTGGCCTCCTGGATCACGGGGATGATCGATTTGGAATCACACGGGCTCAACACAATAGCGCTGACTTTCTTGACTATGAAATCTTTGATCTGGTTGCCCTGTTTGGCAACGTCCTTGTCCCCGCTCACGACGATCGTTTCGTAACCGTGCTTCTTCCCCTCCCCGGTGATGTTGTCGCCGATCACCTTGAAGAATGGGTTGTCGAGCGTCAGGAGCGAAACACCGATCGTGCCCTTCACTTTGGCCGCGGCAGCCGGTGCGGCAGATGAAGGGTTTGAGGTGGTGGTGGGTTTGTCGCAGCCGGTCAAGAGCGCGAGCGTACAAGCGAGTAAGGCGAGAATTCTATGTTCCATGATGATGAGTTGAGAAAGCTCTGTATTTAGACTAAGAACGAAACCTCGGATAGTTTTTTCCGTATGAAAAAGATGATTTCCGTGATCGAATGGTCGAGAGAGATGAGCCGACGCAGGATCTCACCGGTCTCGCGCTCGCACAAGACTTCACTCCATTGGTCGCCCATGTGGCAATGCAATTCCCCTTTCCATGAAGCAGCAGTTTGAGGTTTACAGCTTACCAGTCTTCAGAAACTCATGTCTCACGGGTGCCGTGACACGCTTCCCGGTGGTCGAGACGAACGTCACTTCGCCCGGCGTAAATTCGAGAGTCTTCACGTTTTCGAATCCGTCGGGGATTTTCACTGCACCTTGTATGTAGTTCACCGTGGTCGGCTTGTCGGCACTCAGTTCGAGGGCCGTATCGACGCCTTCCTTTGTAAGCAAATTCTCGCGCCTCGAGGCCGCGAGTCCGTCGGCAAAAAAGGCGGTGACATCTTCGAGTCCTAGGCAGTTGTTGCGGCCATTCCACGGGTGGCCATGACGACCGTGATTCTCCATCCAGAAAACGGTGGTGCGCAGCACGGCGGGATCTTTAAGCGAGAACCAGAGGTATCCGGCGTCCGGATACGTCGCGGTAGTCCACGCGGGGCCGATAGTTTTCTCCCACGGTTCATTCGCGAGCTGAATGAGATCCGCATAGCCGAAGCGCCCAGGCAGGCGGGTAAGGTCGGCGTCGGGCGCGTCTTTCCACGCGGCGGGAACCTTCGACAACTCCATCCATTTCGCACCGGGCAGCAGCGCCTGATACTCCCGCTGCTTTGGATCGCTGAACAGCCCCGGGCAGGTCATGCCGAAGCGGATCGCGCTCGTGGCGATCCGCACCACGCCCTCCTTCTCAGGCATCGCAAGCGTCGCGTGATGACCCAGCGGCACACGACCCGCAAAGCCCTCGATCGCGTGCCGCGAATAGACAACGTTCTGCCCCTCCACCAGGGAGAGTTCCTTGGTGACTTGGCCTTTGCGGACCTTGGTTTCGATGCCAAGGGTAAGAGTCGTCACGTCGCGGGTTTTCTTCGAGCCTTTGAGTTTCCACAGTTTACCGACGACCTCGCCGTGCGGCGGATGTTTCTCGCCCGCGACCTCCTCAGAATTCCCGCCAAACGGCAGACAAAAAAAGTCTCCACGCAGGGTGTTCAACACTGGCGCGGGCATCTTCGAAGGCTTCTCTTCCTGCCACGGGCTGATGTAGTAAGGCCGCACCGGCTGGGCGCTGTCGCGGAAGAACGTGACCGGCGCCATATGGCCGCCGAGTTGGGTCACCGCGATTTCCACTTGTTTGGTGGCGATGACAAAGCTGGGCTGCGAGTAGAGGGTGCGTAGCTTCGCTTCATCCGCAGCGGAGGCAGCAAACGCAGCGGCGATGAGCAAGAGATTCAGGAGGAGAGATTTTAAGGGGCGCATGAGACGCAATGGTGGGGCATCGCGAGCGATCAGGCAATAATATCTCGGATCAATTGGGGACGTCCGGTTTGGACTTTGCAACCCGCTTCAAGTAGCGTAAGTAGTCCCTTCCGCCTTTGCGGATGATATGAAACCTGAAATCGAAATATACGATACAACTCTGCGCGACGGGAGCCAGGGTGAGGGCATTAATTTTTCGGTCGCCGATAAAATCCGGCTGGCTGAACGCATTGATGCTTTTGGGATTCATTACATTGAGGGTGGCTGGCCAGGTTCGAATCCAAAGGACATTGAGTTTTTTCACCAGGCCAAACGCAAGAAATTCAAGAACGCTCGGTTAGCGGCATTTGGTTCTACCCGGCGCAAGAATATCGCCGTTGAGAATGACCAGCAAGTGCGCCTTCTGCTCGATGCGGAAACGCCTGTCGTGACGATTTTTGGAAAGAGCTGGCTATTGCACGTCAAGGAAGTCCTGAACACAACGCCTGAGGAAAACCTGGTGATGATCAGCGACACGGTGAAGTATCTTAAGGATCACGGGAAATTCATCATATACGACGCTGAACATGCTTTCGATGGTTTCAAAGCGGACCCGGACTACACGGTGGCTACTTGGCGAGCCGCCGAACAAGCTGGCGCGGATATCGTCGTGCTATGCGATACGAATGGCGGATGTTTACCGAACGAGATCAGCCGAATGGTGCGAGCAGCGCGGGAAAAACTGACAGTGCATCTCGGAATTCACACGCATAATGATATCGGTCTCGGAGTGGCCAACGCACTGGTGGGTTTGGAATCGGGAGCGGCTCATGTCCAAGGGACGATCAACGGCTACGGCGAGAGGACGGGCAATTGCAATCTCACGACGGTCATCCCAATTGTCGCGCTGAAATTGAAAAAGCCGTGCCTTCCTGAATCATCCTTGGCCAATCTGAAAGAGCTTTCCCAGTTTGTGGATGAAATTGCCAACATACGCCATGATCCTCGACAGCCTTGGGTGGGAGCGACCGCCTTCGCTCACAAGGGAGGGATGCACGTCAACGCGGTGCAAAAAGTTGCGCACACATTTGAGCATATCAACCCCGAGGCCGTAGGTAACAGCCGCCGAGTTCTTATCAGTGATCTGGCTGGCCGAAGCAATATCGTCATGAAGGCGCAAGAGCTTGGCTTCAAAGTTTCGAACGATACCCCGGAGTTGAAGGGGATTCTTTCGCGCATCAAGGAATTAGAGCATCAAGGCTATGAATTCGAAGCCGCAGAAGGCTCGTTAGCTCTCTTGATCAGCAAGACCCTTCAGCACGAAGATGCTCCGTTCAAAGTGGATGCTTACAATGTTTCCATGCGCCGTGATGAAAGTTCTTCGGTTTGTGAAGCCACCATTAGAATTCGAGTGGGTGATGAACGCTCCCACACGGTCGCCGAGGGAGATGGACCGATCAACGCCTTGGATCGCGCCTTGAGGACGGCATTGGTCAAGTTTTTTCCTCAACTGAAGAGAGTTCAACTGACGGATTACAAGGTCCGCATCCTTGATTCGACCACTGGCACGGCCGCGAAGACCAGAGTCTTGATTGAATCCAGCGACGGCAAAGAAGTCTGGGGAACAGTCGGCGTGAGTGAGAACATCATCGACGCGAGTCTGCAGGCACTGGTCGATGGCATGGAGTACGGGCTGGCAAGAAAATGATTGACGCATATACATCATGGTGTATGCACAGTGGTATGAGAAAGAGAATTTCCAAGAACCCGGAAGCCAACGAGCCTCAAACATTGAGGGAGGCGGTTCCACCTTTCGGGACCAAGGAGGAAGTTGAGCCGATGGTTCGGACCCAGATTTACCTGAGCAAAGCGGAGCATGAGTTCGTGCAATCCGAAAGCGCGCGGCGAGATGAGCCGATGGCGGCAGTGATACGAGCTTTCATTGAAGAAAAGATGGTCATCCCAGACCATGTTTGGCAGCAGAATCCCCTGCTTGATCCACCGGCTGACGATCCAGCTTTCGCCGGCCATGAAGATGGTGGCATCAACCATGATCACTTCGTTTCGGGCTCTCCGAAAAAGTATAAGAAAGCCAACGGCAAATGGATTTGGAAACGGCTTGAATGAGCGCAGTCTTCATTGACTCATCGTTCTGGATCACGTTCCGGGACAAAGCGGAAACGCAGCACCCCAACGCGCGCCGTATGGGGGCTGAATTGGCCAGGCAACGCGCTCCCTTGATCAGCACCACTTTTGTGTTCGCGGAGGTTCACGCCTATTTCTCTCGTTCAATCCAACTCCGCGAGCAGGTGATCAGCGACTTTTGGGAACGCGGGGTGATTCGGCTGATCGATCCGGCCTATTCGGACCAGCAAGAAGCCTTGGAGATACTTCGCCAGTCCCAAGATAAAGATTACTCTTTTTGCGATGTGGTTTCGAGGATAGTCATGCGCCATCAGAAGCTCCGTCGAGTGGCGAGTTTCGACGACCATTTTCGCCAGTTCGGCGAGTTTGAAGTAATCAGCTAAGCAACGATTTTCTCATGTCTGAAATTCCCAAGGCTTACGAGCCGCGTTCGGTCGAATCCAAATGGTATCAGTTCTGGTTGGAGCATAAGTGCTTTATCGCCGACCCAGCGCGCGTCTCCGAGAAACGCCCAGCCTACTCCATTGTCATTCCGCCGCCGAATGTCACTGGCGTATTGACGCTGGGCCATGTCCTCAATAACACCGTTCAGGATATTCTGGCGCGGAAGGCGAGGATGGACGGCAAGGAAGTCCTTTGGCTTCCTGGGACCGATCACGCCGGCATTGCCACGCAGACGGTCGTGGAGCGCACGCTCAAGAAAGCCGGAGAAATCAAGCACCGCAATGATCTGGGGCGCGAGAAACTTCTCGAAAAGATTTGGGAGTGGAAGGAGAAGCATGACGGCATCATCATCCAACAGCTGAAGAGGCTCGGCGCATCGTGTGACTGGACGCGCGAGCGTTTCACCATGGACCCTGAGTATTCACGGTGCGTGCAGAAGGTCTTTGTCGATCTGTACAAGAAGGGGCTTATTTATCGGGGGAAACGCATGGTGAACTGGTGCCCGGCCTCACTCACAGCGCTCTCGGATGAGGAGGTCGTGATGAAGCAGCAGAACGGCTTGCTTTACTACTTCAGAGTCGAAGTAGCAGAGGATGCCGGCACCTTTCTCACTATCGCTACTACTCGTCCCGAAACGATTCCGGGCGACACCGCGGTAGCGGTGAACCCGAGAGACCCGCGCTATGCGCAGTTCATCGGCAAACACGTAATCCGTCCGCTGCCGGCGGAGTTGCCGCGCGAGCAAAAGCTGATTCCGATCATCGGGGACGAGCATGTAGATTTCGAGTTCGGAACCGGCGTGCTGAAGGTGACCCCGGCGCATGACAAGGCGGACTTTGAGATTTACCAACGCCTTTGCGAAAAGATTTTTAAGAAAAATGAAAATGATCTTCTTCCTGATATCAGGGGACCAATTGAAGTTATCAAGGCTGACGGAACTATGAGCGAGGCGGCCGGGGCAGATTTGTCTGGGCTGGACCGTTTCAAAGCGCGAAAGGTCGCGGGGGAGAAGCTTGCCGAGCTTGGCTTGCTCGAACGGGAAGAGCGCTACACGAACAATGTTGGATTCAGCGAGAGGGCAGACGTCCCAGTCGAACCGCGCCTGAGCGAGCAATGGTTTCTGCAATACCCAAGCAAGAGTGAATCCCGAGCCGTAGCAGCTGAGGGGCAGATGAAGTTTTTTCCTGAGCGCTGGGCGAAAGTTTATGATCACTGGATGGCGAACCTCCAGGATTGGTGCATCAGTCGACAGCTTTGGTGGGGGCATCGTATCCCGGTCTGGACAAAGATTTACCGAAACGAGCTAGAGATGCCCGAGGCAATACGTGAAGCGATTCTGCATGATGCTGAATGTTCTGTATCTGGCCTCGCCGGACGCTCGAGTTATGTTCGCAGCGAGAGAACTGTTGCTGAGACGTGGACTGTATGGGCTGCTACATACTTCGACGAAGAGGCTGCCGCGCTCGGACGACTGGGATTCACCCAAGACCCCGATGTCCTCGACACTTGGTTTAGCGCATGGCTCTGGCCGTTCGCGACGATGGGTTGGACGGGCAATCCTGAGACCGATTCCAAGAATCCTGAGTTGACGGCGTTTTATCCAACCACCGATCTGGTCACCGGCCCGGATATTATCTTCTTCTGGGTCGCGCGCATGATCATGGCGGGGTACGAATACACGGGCCAGATGCCATTCCGCAACGTGTATTTCACGGGCATCATCCGCGACAAGCAAGGCCGCAAGATGTCGAAAAGCCTAGGCAATTCACCTGACCCACTCGATCTTATCGACACCTATGGCGCCGACGCGCTTCGCTTCGGTGTGATGCGTTCCGCCCCGCTCGGGCAGGATGTGCTCTTTGACGAGCAACACGTGGAACTTGGCCGCAATTTTTGTAACAAGCTATGGAATGCGTGCCGATTCCGGCAAATGCAAGGCGGGGAAACCGAAGGCGAAATCGATCCCGCGCTCCTGACCAGCGATGATAAATGGATCTTGCTGAAGCTCGATTTAGCGATCCGAGAAATTTCTAATTCGCTGTTGGAATACAAATTCAACGAAGCTGCTCAAGCGCTTTACCGTTTTTTCTGGAGCGAGTTTTGCGACTGGTATTTGGAAGCGAGCAAGGCGGTGTTTTTTGGAAATGACCTAGCGCGCAAGGCGAATACGTCAAGCGTCCTCGATTTCGTTTTGTCGAATACGCTGCGGCTATTCCATCCATTTCTCCCGTTCATTACGGAAGAACTCTGGCGAGGCCTTGGCTATAACGAAGACTTGCCAACCGACCAAGGCGGCGAAACGATCATGTTCGCCCGATGGCCGCAACCCTTCGGCGATGATTTCAAAGGGCACTACGGCTTGGATGAATCGATCGTTCGTTTTGTGGATGCCAAGTACGAGCTAGTTAGCCAAGGGCGCAATTTGCGTCGCGAAGGAAACATCTCATCGAGCAAGAAAGTGACCTTCGTTCTGAAGCCAGCCCAAGAGTTGTCCGCTGACGAAGCTCAAGTGCTAAAGATATTGCTCCACGCGGAACGGCTCGACATTGACTCCGAATTTCGGCCACGCAAAGGAACGCCCGCCGTCCGGTCGCCGCTAGGAGAGCTTTATTTGCCTCTCGAAGGCTTAATCGATATCGCGGCAGAGAAAGGGCGTTTAAACAAAGAACTCTCGAAGATCGACGCCGAAATTGAGAAAGTGAAACAGAAGCTTGGCAATCCGGCGTTCGCTCAAAAAGTCCCTCCCGCAGTGCTCGAAGAACATCAGCATCGGCTAAGCGAATGGGAAGCCAAACGCAAGAGGGTCCATGACTCACTCGGAGCATTAGGCGAAAGCTAACGCGGCTGGCTGGGAGTCCTGGGCGGTCCCGAGATGGAACCGGTGGAAATCACTCGAATCCGACTCGCGTTCTGACGAATGCAGCCACCGTCTTTCCGTATCTAATGCGATAGCCAATAAACTAATCCGATCTGGCCAAAGGACAGAATTCCAAGGCTCAGCCAAGTCAACACTTCGCGCGTCCGCAAACTCTTCTGCTGAGTTTCTTTCAGAGAAAATTGCATCCTGAAAAGACCGACTTCGATGATGTCTCCGTTTCGGAGGACGGCCCGTTCAAACCTTTGGCCATTGATCGAGGCCAGACAGTTTGGCAGAGTCTTGAGAATAAATCCCTCAGGGAAGTTCGAAGTGATTTCCAAATGGCGATCCCAGACTCCGTCTTCATCGACTCTAACCTCGGCCGAAGCTGAGCGGCCTACAATGCAAGGAAATTGCTGTGGCGCACACGCCAAACCCGCTTGCCGGCCAGTTAGTATCTTTAATTGAACCATCTACCAGAGACGGCGAGGAACAAAGATTTGGTCGTCCGGGTAGATCCGAACATCCAGCTTCTGATCTTTAAGGGCCTGGGTACAATTCACGACTATTTTCTGGCCGTTAGATCGAGTGATCTGCACTTTCTTTCGATTTGCAAAATCCGAGAAATCTCCCGCCGCAGCAATAGCCTTTAGCAGTGTCATCTCGCCGAGGTATTGATGGCGATCTGGCTTTCTGACCTCTCCACTGACCATGAAGACGCGGGCTTCGCTGGTCACGATAACATTCAACCTCTTGTAGTATTTATCAACGTAAAGGCCACGAATTTCATCCTGCAACTCTCCCATTGTTTTCCCGATTGCCTCGACCGAGCCGATTAAGGGCAACGTAATCTTGCCATCGTCCTTGATCCGCTCTTCGTGCCGGTTCGGCGGATCCTGAACACCGGAAAAAATAATCGTAATTGGATCTCCGCGCCGAAGAAGGTCGGAGGAGCTCCGAGAGGACGAGGCACCTTTCGTTCCTGCTGATGCAAGGTTTCCATTGAGGGATGTTCCGTCTGGGGTTGCGGACCCGCCGGAAGCCGGGTCCATGGTTTTACACCCGACGAGACTCAACATTACCGCCAGCAGACCGCTCAGGCGAAAAGCGCACACACACATTTTCAAAAACGAATTCATGATAAGGACTGCTTAGTGGTTGAACCCGGGAATAGGAGTCAATATTTTTGTTTAAGATCTATCCCACCCCGCTCGATTTCCGGCGTCTTCTTCGCTCCATTCTTCTTGGCGGAGGAGTCGTCGTCATGCTTGGAGTAATAGTCGTAGTAATAGCCGCTGTAATAGTAGTAGTAGGAATCCTGCGAAATGTTGATGTTGTTCAAAACCACTCCCAACAATGTGCCGCCCACCTTTTCAACCATTTGTTTAGCGCGTAACGTCATCGCCTGCGGGTATTTCCGGTATTGGATTACAAGCAAAGCCATATCGACCTCGCTGGCCAAGATCGACGCGTCGCTGACACCCATGATCGGCGGCGAATCAAAGAAGACGAAATCATAGCGCTTCTTGACCGTTTGGATGAACTCCTTCATCTGGGTCGAGTTGAGAATGCCGAGGGAACTGCTCGGCAACTTTCCGCTCGGCATGAAATGCAAAGTAGGAACGCTGGTGGTCTGAATCACTTCCTCGAGTGAGTTCTGCTTCAAAAGGTAGTTGGTAAGCCCGATGGAGTTCGAGACGTTCAGGAGCTTGTGCAAACTGGGACGTCGCAAGTCTGAGTCCACGATCAGAACCCGCTGACCGTTTTGGGCGAAGACAGTTGCCAAGTTGAAAATCGTCGTGGACTTGCCTTCACCAGCGCCGCCGCTCACAACGGTGAGCGAATTGAGCAAGGGATCCTTGCGGGAAAACAAGACGTTCGTTCGTAGCACCCGGTAAGCTTCAGCGTGCGGACTTTCCGGCCCTTCATCGATGAGCGCACCGACGTTTTGAGGAATAACCCCCAAGACCGGGGCTTGCAGCGCTCGCTCTACATCGTCAATTGTCTTCACGCTCGTATCCAGATACTCGATGAAGAAAGCCAGACCGAAGCCCATGATTAAACCTACGATCACTCCCAAAGCAATGTTCAACGGGATGTTGGGACGGACCGCGCGTTTGCTTGGCTCAGCTCCATCGATAATCTGGACGATCGATTGCTTGGGAAGTGAGGAATCCACAGTCTCCTGCAAGATGCGCAAATTGATGGTTTCATAAATGCGTTGCTTGGTTTCAACCTCTCGTTTGGCTTTGAAGTACGGACGGTACTGTTCCATTTTTCGACCATCCTCGGTCCGAGCAACCTCGACTTGGTTGGACAAACTGCTAGCCCGGGCTTTCTGAGCCGAAGCTTGGGTTGCGAGTCCGGCGAGAATTCCATCCACGCGCTCTTCGATCTGCGCGTTTAAATTCGTCATCAACGAAAGGATATCCTTGAGTTGAGGGTTTTCCGGGCCGAAACTATTGACCATCGTCGAAAACGCGTTTTCGGTTTGGTAGTACTTGCTCAAAAGCTCGCTCAAATGGGTGTCGGGAGAAGCGGTGGGGACAGCTCTTCGAAGTTCAGCTTTATTCTTGCTCTTGAGCTCTTTGAGAATGGTGTCATACATCACGAAAGCACTTTCCGCTTGGATGCGGTCACGCTCGATCATGCGCAATGTTTCAGGCTCAAGAATGGAAATCGGACCGCCTGCATCTAGATCCCCGACCTTGAGCTCCTTCCTTAACCTATCCATGTCTTCCTGAGCCGCGTTCATCAACGCTTCTTGTTCCTTGAGTTGAATTCTTAAGATCGTGATGCTGTTCGTTGATGCTGATGAAGTCTTCTTTAAGCGGAGTTTTGTATAAACGTCCGCGATCTTATTAGCGATATCAGCGGCTTCCTTGGGATCTTCACTGTAAACACGGATTTCGATCAAACTAGTGTTTCGTGTTTGGCGGAGATCGATCTGTTTGGATAAAATCTGAAACACTTCATCGAGTTTGAGCTCGCCTTCGGTGTGGAAACGTTCAATCCACTTTGTCTGCAACCCCATGTTTGTAATGACCTGATGAAGGACTGTTTTCGACCGGATTTTCTCAAACTCGGTGGTAATAAAATACGGGTCATAGCTCGCCGGGCCCTGCCCCCCCATCAGGAGTGGGGCGATATCGGTGGTATCTTTACCCACCTCGATCCGCACCGTGCTGGAAAACGATTCCGGCAGGATGAACGTCACCGCAGTTGTGGTGAGGACGACGAGCAGGAAGACGGCAAGGATCACCGTCTTTCGGATACGGATAATCCGCCAGTAATCCAGGAAGTGAAGTTTGGTTTCGGGCGATGTAGGGTTTTTAGGAGCGTCCATGGCTAAAAAAAGAGGAGGCTAGATTGAATATTCCAGCCTCCCAACTAAAGTTTCAATTAGATCGGTTTAGTAAGTAGCGCGGATGCCGAGATACACGCGGTTACGACCGAAACTGCGGTCCAAAACGTCAGAATCTAATCGGTCAAAGTTATATCCTCCTTCGGCCGTCAGGAACTTGTTGATCTCGTAGGAGAGATTCAAGCCTGCCATTAAGAAATTCTCAGCTTCACCATCAACGGAACCACCCTGAAACTCGGCGTGCTGGGCTTGGGCCAACAGACTGCCGGTCAACTTAGCAGTGATTTTATGGTTAATGGACGAATAAGCCGTCGTGGACTCTTGATCCAACGTGAGTTCAGTCAAGAGAAGACCTGGAATATCGGTGGCTTGACGAGTATGCCGAACACCTAGCTGGATGGAGCTTTGAGGATTGTAATTCCAAGTCACACTACCATCGACATAAGGGTTCACGGTGTCTTTATCTACGTTGTCGTATTGAGTCACTTGAGCGCCGATGCGCAGAGAAGCATTCAATTCGGGCGTGAAACTGTGATCAGCACCTAGATAAGCGTAATGCGATGTGCTATCGCGGAGGTCACTACGAACGCCGGGAGCTAAGAAACTGTCTTTGTCATAGTCCGTCACACCGTACTGATATCCCAAAATGCCAACAGTGCTTGGAATGGCTTGCCAACGCAGATTGATCGTGCCGAGGTGTTCCATACGATCCAGAAGCGCCGAGAGGCTCCCGAAGCCCTTCTGTTCGTAATCGTAAAATGTATTCGAATATCCAAGAACGGTTCCTAATTGTTCAGTGAGGCCAGCCGTAAAGTTAGCGGATGCAGTGTTACGAACGTTATCACCTTCCGTGCGAAGCCGACGCGCCGTGCCTGGATCGAGGACTTCGGGTTCCTGGGCAACAACGAAGGAATCACTGACGTCTAGCTTGTAACGCTCCGTGAAAGCGTGGCTGATCTTGAGGTTAGCTTGGTGGCTATGATCGGCTCGGTGGGTCTTTCGATCTTCGTAAAATCTCATCCCATAAACATAGTTCAAGCCCAGATACGTCTGCGGCATCATTAGGTTGATCCCGGCCGACGGGCTGAGTTCAAAGCCGAAACTATCACGCTTGCTGTCAATTCCATGTGACGGGCGAGTGACGTAGTTGTCATCATAGAAACCACGGAGAGACGCTGAAACGCTCCAAGGTTTTGTGGTTTGGAAGGATGTCAGTCCTGGCTGAGGGGCATACTGAGCCTGCAAACTGGCAGCACCCAAAACAACTAAACCGGCCGACGTGATCATTTTTTTCATATCGTATAATATCCTGTTTCAACAAGTTTCGCCCAAGAACTGTTTGTTCGAAAAGTGGGTTCTTTTTACGTTTAGCCCAATGGCTTGTCAATTAGAAAGTCGCTAAAGTGTATTTGCTGAACACGGCATTTCGCCGGGCTTGGGGATGTGACTGCGGCGGGGTGAGTTAAAGATTTTCCCAGACTCAAAGCGTCTAATGCCCCACCTTCTAGTGTAGTGTCTCTCAAATAACTATACAAGCGCTTTGCGATGCCGTATAATCATGGGTATGTCCAAACAAAGTGCGCCCGTGATCTTGAGCGCTGAAGACCGGCAGCAATTGGAATTGTGGCAAACCGCCCATCAGACCCCCCAACA
>SIBE01000064.1 GCA_009695265.1 Pedosphaera sp.
TGGTGCGCGAGGCGGGAGTTGAACCCACAACCTACGGCTTCGGAGGCCGCCACTCTATCCAATTGAGCTACTCGCGCAAATCCGTCTGGAGTTTAGTATGCTCTACCCAAGGGCTGTGGCAAGCAGTTTAGATCGCGGCAGCGGACCAACGGGGGCACCGACGCAGGTTTGGGACAGGCTGCTTACTTGGCGCCCACGGCGAAGAGGTGTTTTTCGCCCCGGATCAATAGGCGATTCAATACTGGCACCGGCGATGCGATGACGCGCTCACCCATCGGATTTTCGGCCAGGACTTGGAACTGACCTGCCACACGGGCGACAAAAACCACTCCATCTTCCCGGGCTGCGTAGATCTTGCCGTCGGCGACAGCCGGCGAAGAGTAATAGCTCGCGCTGCTCTTTGGTAGCTCGCCGCTCCAGAGGGTCTTGCCGTTGATGGGGTCAATACACTCGACTTCCCCGCGGTCGCGCACCAGGTAAACCAGGCCTTTGTCCGCGGTCGGAGTCGGCACAAACGTGCCGGTGTCGTCGCGCTTCCAAATCCTGTGCGTCGCGGTCACGTCGCCGCTGCCCCCCAGTTTAATTCCGTGGAGACGGCTTCCGCGACCGTAAGGAACAACCGCGACATCGCCGACGACGACATGCGAGGCGACCGCAACCCAATTGTTCTTCGCTTCGGGATTGAAATCGCCGCAGAACCATAGCACTAGGCCGCCGGAGGTTTCGTGCGCCGTCAAATGCTCTGCCCCCCAAACCAGCAGCGCTTCTTTGCCATGGTGCTGGATCATGATGGGCGTGGCGTAGCTATGGTCGCCTTCTATCGGTGTCTTATAATCGCGTGCTACCTTCCAGCGCATCTCGCCGGTGAGTTTGTCAAAGGCCGCGAGCCAGGACTCTCCGTGATGCATCATGGTGATCACCACAGTTTTCTCCGTCAGCACGGGCGAGGTGCCATAATCCCAATACAATGTGTCCTTGCCAAATCGCTCCGTCAGGTTGATTTTCCAGCGCTGTTTGCCTTCGAAGTCAAGGGCAGCCAAGTTGCCGCTTTTGTGGTAAATAAAAATGTTGTTACCGTCAGTGGCGGGCGAAGGATTGCTCCCTGAGCCATTGCGATGCTTGCCTTCGATCTCGGTCCCAACGGTCGTTCGCCAGAGCATCTTTCCCGACCAGTCGAAAGCGATGATCGCGTCTTGCCCGTCAACGGGAGCGGTGAGGAAAATGCGATTATTCCAGATGATGGGCGTGGAGCATCCCTTCCCTGGCAGGGGTGCCTTCCATAACAGGTTCGTCGTTCCATCCCATTTCACTGGATAAGTTCCGAGCTCAGCGCTCCCATCGTCATGGGGACCGCGCCAACGCGGCCAGTTGTTGTCGCATACTGCCGAAGCGCAGGTCCAGAAAAGCGAACCTGCAAAGAGTGAACACCGGACCATGGACCGCAGACGAGTCGTTTTCATTGTGGTATGGATCATAATTGCTTTGGAACGGGACAAAAGCAGGATTTGGACGCTTTACTCGTGGCGGGAGGTTTCCGCCGTTCCTTTCATGCCGATCCGGTTAGTTGCCAATTCTGAAGGAGCGCGGCCGTGTGCGAAGCGACAGCCGCAGCAGTGCAATAGCTTCTGCGGCTGGGTTTCACCACAGCCGCGCTCCACTGATGCTTTCGTAGCTAACCGGATAGGCACGGTTCCTTTAACAAACGTTCAGCTTCCGCGCTTGAAGAGAAAAGCGGCTTCCATCAGACGGCTCTGTTTTTCGCCGGTGTTGATCGCGTATTTGGCACCGCTCCAAATCGAGGCTCCGCCAAACTCGCCGCGCCTGTTAATGGCATAAAAATTCACGTCAAATTGGGGTCGGCCTTTATCGTCGAGCAATCGCTTCATTTTTGTCTGCGCGACGATTCGTTTGCAGGCCATTAGGCAGGCTTCCTCGGGTGATTTTGATTGGCGCATATATTCAACGATCATGACGCTGCTGCAGGCGAGAAGATTTGCTTCTCCACGCCCGGTCGAGCCGGCCGCGCCCACTTCGTTATCGACATAGAGTCCTGCGCCGAGGATGGGTGAATCTCCCACTCGCCCAGGAATTTTGAACGCCAAGCCGCTTGTTGTGGTGCATCCTGAGATGCCCCCGCGCAGGTCGATCGCATTGCAATTGATTGTTCCGTGATTCCGAATAACCGACTTGAGGTTCATCCCAATGTTTTTTGCCTCGATGTCATGCGGCGGAAGCCAATCATCCGTCGTGCTGAGATTCTCCTTCCATTGCAGCCACGCTTTGCGGGAGTCCTCTGTGAGCAGATTTTCTTCCTGGAAGCCATGAGCCTTCGCGAACCGCAGCGCGCCTTCGCCAACGATGAGGACGTGATCTGACCGCTCCATCACCACCTTCGCAACCTTCGATGGGTTTCTAATATTTCTTAACGCGCCGACGCAACCGCCTCGACCGGTTGGTCCGTGCATTACGGAGGAGTCGAGCTCCACGACTCCGTCCTCATTGGGCAAACCGCCGTAGCCGACGCTTTGATCATTTGGATCGTCCTCGACAATGTTAACACCCGCGATGACCGCGTCCAGAGCGTCCGCGCCCTCTTGGATCAGGGACATAGCTTTGGCGGTGGCTTGCAGGCCGTTGGCGCTCGCGATGGCGATGGGCTTGATCGGCGCGTTTGATTGAGCCATCAATTGCGTCGCATTTGTTGCATGGCCGGCCACGATTGCCGTGACACCAGCCGCCGTGGCTGACTTGAAGAATTTGCGGCGATTAATTGAAGAATACATAATTCAGCGATTGCTTGATGAGTGTGGTCATGATCTTGTGATAGCGACAATGAACAGGGACAAAGCCGATGGCGTCCAAGAAAGCACATGAAACCGAGCGCAAGCAAGACAAACCACGATGGAATAGCTGGAATCCGCGGTTGAGTTTGAGATCGGTGAGCGTTCACCAACCGTCATATTCCGAAAGATGCCGGACTTTTTGAGAATAGTAACGAGACTGCAGATCCGAGACTCGTCGCGATCTTTGTGGTGGTCACTGGTCGTTGGCTTGTCATTGGTTCTGATGACGAGCAGCGTCGGGCAAGATTCGCGCCTGGCGGTTCCGGGGACGGCTTCATCCAATTCCCCGCCGGTTCAAGCGTCGGGTAAGACGAATGATCTTTCGACATCCAAGCCCTCGGTGTTAGACCCGTTGACCGAGACGCGAGCCGAGGCTGAAAGAGGAGATGTTGCCGCGCAATTCAAGCTTGGTCTCGCATTATTCGATGGCAAGGAGGTTGAACGTAATCTTTCCCAAGCAGCAAGGTGGTTTCAGAAAGCCGGCGAGCAAGGGCATCCCGGCGCTCAATTCAATCTCGGAGTTTTCCACGCGCAAGGCTTGGGAATGCCCCAAGATTACAACGAAGCCGGGAAATGGTTTCGAAAGGCCGCTGAGCAGAAGGATCCGAAAGCCCAGCTGATCCTCGGCGATTTTTACGCGAACGGCCTCGGGGTCGTTGCGGATCTTGCGGAAGCAGTCCGATGGTATCGCGAGGCGGCGGAAAGAGGCGAAGCGCGGGCGCAGGTGAAGCTGGGGCTCGCACTCGCGGCCGGGCAAGGCGCGGCTCAAGATTATCCTGGGGCATATCTCTGGTTCAGCGTTGCGGTGGTCCAAGGGAACAAAGAGGCCGAGTCGTATCGTAACGAGTTAATTTCAGAAATGACGCCGGAACAAGTTGTGGAAGGCCATCGTCAACATGCGAACCGGGGGAATTTGGAAGATCAGTTTAACATGGGATTGGCTTACGCGAACGGGCAGGGGATACGGCAGGACTTGAGTGAAGCAGTGAAGTGGTTTCATCGCGCGGCAGAAAGAGGGCATCCCGAGGCTCAGTTCAAATTGGCCACGGCTTACGGCGAGGGTCAGGGCGTGAAGAGAGACACCGCTGAAGCGGCCAAATGGTTCCGCAAGACGGCGGAACAGGGACATATCAAGGCGCAACTCCAACTTGGAATTGCTTTGGCCGAAGGGCAGGGGATTCCGAAGGATGAAAAGGAAGCCGCTCATTGGTATGAGAAAGCCGCCCGGCAAGGAGTCGTGGAGGCTCAATTTAATCTGGGACTCGCCTGCAGCCTCGGGCGAGGCGTTGCCAAAGATTTCTCAAGAGCTGTCGAGTGGTTTCGGCAGGCGGCAGAAAACGGCAGTGTTCCGGCGCAATTCAATCTCGGAGCTATGTTTGAGACCGGCCGTGGAGTCGTTCGCGACAACACTGAAGCCGTGAACTGGTTTCGGCGGGCGGCGAGCCAAGGTGATGCCGACGCTCAACTGCGAATGGGGATGGCCTACGCTCGAGGCTTGGGCGTGGTGCAGGACTCAATCGAAGCGGTGAAGTGGTTTCGAAAAGCCGCCGATCAGGGCGTGCCGCGAGCGCAGGTGAACTTGGGTTCGGCTTATTTTGCGGGGCAGGGAATAGCGAAGGATCACGTTGAAGCCGTTAAGTGGTTTCGCCTGGCTGGGGAACTGGGGGATGCGCGGGGGCAATACAATCTCGGCGGTCTCTACGAACGCGGTGAAGGGGTGGATCACAATGGCGCCGAGGCGTTGAAGTGGTATCTGCGGGCGGCGGAGCAGGGGATAGCGCAAGCGCAGATGAAGGTTGCGAACGCCTACGCTCACGGTCTGAGCGTGGCTCAGGATTATGGCCAGGCCGCTAAATGGTTTCGCCATGCGGCCGAGAAAGAAGAGCCTGTTGCGCAATTCAATCTCGCCGTCTTGTGCAGTCGGGGCCAAGGCGTGACGGAGGATAAACGGGAAGCTCTCAAGTGGTTCCGGAGGGCGGCTGATCGAGGCTATGCCAAGGCGGAGTTGGCTCTCGGAACCATTTATGCGAATGGCGAAGGTATCGCGCAGGACGATCTGGAAGCTTCCAAGTGGCTTGTGCTGGCTTCTGCTCATGGCGAAACCAATGCTGTCGCGTTGAACGATGCTATCATCGCAGAACTCACGCCCGAACAGAGAATTCATGTGCAACAGATCGTGAACCAGACCCTGAGCCAGCGCTTGAAAGGAAAAGCTGGGTCAAAAGTCGAATAGGCTTCGGAGGAAGATTCCAAAAACACTCGGTCGGGTCCGGAGCCTGCGCCGCAGGATGAACGATCTCCGATTCGGCTGCGAATGATCTTAATTCGGTTTGACGCGACAAGGCACCTCACCTACCGTCCGGTAGGTTTTTTTGTGAGAACAGATCATCCAACTCGCGATCAGGTGTTGCGCGCGGCCTTGAAAAAGTTTGCTGATTGCGGATATGCCGGTACGTCAGTGCAAGACATCGTGAGCGCCGCAAAGGTGGCAAAGCCGACACTCTACTATTATTTCAAGAGCAAGGCGGCTCTTTACCAGGCGTTGATTGACTATGCTCACGACGAGCGTGTGCGGCTGATGCGAGAGGCTGCGAGCCGCTGCGATTTGTTGCCGGAGAAGTTGGTGGAAGTTTTGACGGCGCTCTTTGACTTTTTTAATGAGAACCAGGAGTTGATGCGGATCGCGTTTTCCACGGCCTTTGCCTCGCCGGGAGAAATTCCGTCCGGAATTCAATACTTGGATAAATGCACTCGGAATTTTGAGTTCATGCATTCCCTGGTTAAAGAGGCGCTAGCGGATGGAGTTTTGAATCGCCGGTTCAGCAGCCGCGAATTGACGATGAACATTTACGGGCTGCTGAATATTTACGTGATGGGCCAACTGTTTCAACCCCTTCATCCTTTGAATCGCAAGACGGCCGAACAAATCGTAAAATTGTTTCTCGAGGGAGCTGCCGCGAAAAGAACCGCACGATCACCGTTTCGAAAACTGACCCAATGACAAAACCCTCTCCAACACTCATCATGGTCGCCCTGGCGCTCGGACTGGCTCAGACCGGGTGCACCAAAACAACCCCCGGCGGAGCGGTGCAGATGCCGCCTGTTCAAGTCGTCGTGGTCGATGTGAAGCGCCAGCGCGTTTCAGAGACGCTTTCACTGGTGGGCACCGTTGCAGCAAACGAGATAGTGGAGATCAAGGCGGAGACCGATGGGATTGTTCAGGAAATTCTTTTCGAGGAAGGAAAGCCCGTTGAGAAAGGGCAATTGCTCCTTCGATTGGAGGAGAGCAAGCTGGCCTCTGCTCTGGCCGAGGCGGAGGCAAACTTCAAATTGAGCAAGGCGAACTTTGAGCGAAGCCAGCAACTTTTCAAAGACAAGCTGGTCTCGCAACAGGAATTCGATCAAGCCGCGTCTTACTTTGCGTTAAATCAGGCCACGCTGGAGCTGAAGCAGCGCCAGCTCAAAGATACCCGGATCTATGCGCACTTCAAAGGAGTGACGGGGGCGAGAAGCGTCAGCCCGGGCCAGGTAATTTCCAAGAATACGACGCTGACCTGGCTGGTCGATCACGATCCTGTGAAGGTGGAATTCAACGTCCCGGAGCGCTTCTTGAGTCAGTTGCACATCGGGCAGACGATTGAGGTCGGCGTCGCCACTTATGAAAGCAAGAAATTCCCAGGCACGGTTTTCTTTGTTTCTCCTTACGTTGACGAAGGCACCCGGACCTCTTTAGTAAAGGCGCAAACGCCGAACCCTCAAAATGAGTTGAAGCCCGGAATGTTTGCCAGCCTCGACTTAACTTTAACCGTGCGTGAGAACTCCGTCGTTATTCCCGAGGTGGCGCTTAGCCAGGCTCTAGACGGCGACAGAGCGAACGTTTTAATCGTTGATGCCTCGCAAACGGTCCAACTCAAGGAGGTGAAGCTCGGCTTTCGCCTTCCGGGAGAGGTGGAAGTGTTGAGCGGCTTGGAAGGTGGTGAGAAAATCATTGTCGAGGGAGTTCAAAAAGTAGGGCCAGGCAGCAAGGTAAAGTTCGCTCCGGCGGAAGCCGCCAAACCCTATCTGAAAGACCCGGCGCCAGCCGCCGGAAGCGGCCAGAAGACAGGTGGATGAACTTATGAACCTGCCACGCATTAGCATTCAACGTCCCGTGCTCGCTTCGATGATGAGCCTGTCCTTGGTTTTGTTTGGTCTGATCGGTGTGACGCGCCTGCCAGTCCGCGAACTGCCGGACATCGATCCCCCGATTGTCAGTGTCACCACGGTTTATCCAGGTGCCAACGCGGTTGTTGTCGAGACTGAAGTGACGGAACGGTTGGAAGAGGCGATCAACAATATCCAGGGGATTAAGATGCTCACCAGCCAAAGCCAGGAACAGGTCAGCCGGATCACGATCGAATTCGACCTTTCTCGTGACATTAATCTGGCAGCCCAAGATGTGCGGGATCGGGTTTCTCGCGTTCGCGGGCGCCTTCCTGAATCAATCAAAGAGCCAATCGTCGAAAAGCAGGATTCTGATGCCAGCCCCGTGATGTGGATCGGTTTGAACAGCGAGCGTTACAGCCGTCTGGAGCTGACGACGCTAGCTGAGAAACAGATCAAGAACCGTCTGCAAACAATCCATGGAGTTTCTTCCATTTACATCGGCGGGGAGCAGCGCTTTGCGATGAGGCTTTGGCTGGATGCCGAAAAGATGGCGGCGCACCAGGTCACGGTGCTGGATGTGGAGCGGGCACTGCGCCAGCAAAATGTTGAGCTTCCAAGCGGACGAGTCGAGAACCTCGAGCGCGAGATGACGATTCAAACTCTTGGGGAACTCAAGACTAGCCAGGAGTTCAACCGGTTGGTGATTAAAAACGATGGCGTCAAGATCGTTCGGCTTAGAGACATTGGAGAAGCTCGAGATGGTGTTGAAAATGAACGCACGATCGCGCGAACCGATGGCAAGCCTTGCATCTTTCTGGGGGTGGTCAAGCAGTCCAAGGCCAATACCGTCGAGGTCGCCCGTGGCATCCGGCAAGAGGTTGAGAACCTTAAGCCAACTTTGCCGAAGGGTGTGGGCATGGCGGTCAATTTTGATGAGTCGGTCTATGTTGAACATGCCATCAAGGAAGTGTGGATAACCTTAGGCATCGCGTTTCTGCTGGTTGTTCTGGTGGTTTTCTTTTTTCTGCATAACGTCCGCTCGACCCTCATCCCGGTAGTGGTGATCCCGGTGTCGATCGTGGCGACATTCGCCCTGATGAACTTGCTCGGGTATTCGATCAACATTCTCACCATGCTGGCGCTCGTTCTCGCGATCGGAATTGTGGTTGATGACGCGATCGTCGTGCTCGAGAACATCCACCGCCACATCGAGGAAGGATTGCCGCCGATGAAGGCCGCGTTCAAAGCGATGGATGAGATTGGTTTTGCCATCATTGCGATTACGGTGTCGCTGGTCGCAGTGTTCCTTCCCCTTGCGTTTCAAAGGAGCTCCACGGGCCAGTTGTTCGTCGAGTTCGCGGTTGCCGTAGCTGGCTCTGTGACGATCTCGGCTTTTGTGGCTCTTTCGCTTTCTCCAATGATGGCAGCGCGCATCCTCAAGCCAGCGCAGAAGAAAGAAGGCAAGGTTGTGCTAGCCATCGAGCGCGCTTTGAACTCCGTGAACCAGGCATATCGGAAATCGCTCGAATGGGTTTTGAGTCCTTCTCTGCTGGGTCGAAGTGTTTTCTTATTCATCGCGGGCTCAGCGACGCTTGGAGTGATGGGGTGGCTATTCTTTGCTTTGGAAAAGGAATTTCTTCCTGAAGAAGACAAGGGCCGACTGCTCTGTTTTGTCGTGGCGCCGGAAGGAGCCACCGTTGAATACACCGACCGAATGTCGCGCGAGATGGAAGGCATCTTGAAGGAGACACCCGAAGTGGCGTCATACGGTTCTGTGGTCGCTTTCGGCCGAGGTGGCCCCGGCCTTGCGAACAACGCCATCGTGTTTGTGCGACTCAAGGAAGACCGCAAGAGGAGCGTCCAAGAAATGGTTGGCGGCCCCACAGGACTTCGCGCTCAGTTCTTCAATGACATCGAAGGCGCGATTGCGATTCCGAATATTCCCAAAGCGATTGGGCGCAGCTTCAGCTCTCCTTTCCAACTGGTGATCCAAGCGCAGGATCTGAATGCTTTGGATCTCTACGTGACCCAATTGGCCAACAAGTTGCGCCAAGGTGGATATCTTCTGAACGTCCGTTCCTCCTTCGAGTTCAACAAGCCCGAGTTGCGGCTGACCATTGACCGGAACCGGGCTGCGGCCTTGGGCCTTTCCATAGAAGACATCTCGCACACCATGCAAATTCTTTTTGGTGGGCTCGACCTCAGCCGTATCAAGAAAGACGGAAAGGAATATGAGGTCATCGCGCAGCTTCAGCGGAATTCGCGATTGACTCCCCGTGATCTCGACCGCCTTTACGTGCGAAACGCCTCGGGAAAATTAATCCAGCTCAGCAGCGTGGTTGGTCGCCAAACTGGCGCCGCGCCAAACACAGTGGAACATTTTAACCGGCTCCGCAGCGCCACGATCTCCGGTTCGCCGATCGGCGTGCCGATGGGAACGGCGATGGAGCGCGTCGAGGAGCTATTGAAAAGCGACCTGCCACCCGAGTTTCTTTTTGAGTGGTACGGTGAATCCCGCGATCTCAAAGAGGCCGGCCAGGATTTGATCTGGGTGATCATCCTTGCGTTGATCATTGTGTATATGGTCCTCGCATCGCAGTTCGAGAGCTTGATTCATCCCTTGACAGTGATGTTCGCGGTTCCTCTGGCGGGCGTTGGCGCTTTGGGGATGCTTTGGCTGCTCCGATTTTTGGGGCAGATCCATGTCATACCCGACATTCCAGCCATGAACATCAACCTATTTAGCCAAATCGGGTTGGTCTTGTTGATCGGATTGGTCACCAAGAATTCCATCCTGCTGGTCGAGTTCGCCAATCAACAGCGCGAACAAGGGGTCAACGCTCGCGACGCCATGATCCAAGCCGGAAGGGTTCGGCTCCGCCCTATTTTGATGACTGCGTTTTCAACGATCGCTGGCATCCTGCCGATCGCGATTGGATTCGGAGCTGGCGCAGAAAGCCGCCGGCCAATGGGCGTCGCCGTAGTGGGAGGCATGCTCACGAGCACTTTCTTGACTCTCTTTATTATTCCAGTCGTTTACACAGCGTTCAGTGATTTAGCGGAGAAACTAGGTCGAAAGCCAGTCGCTACCAAAGGTCCCGAGCCAACCGGCCTCGAGGAATACGCTGCCAAATGAGATGGCGACAGTTCTAGGCAAACGAAGCCTTCAGATAATCGATGCTCTTGCTGGCGATAACCTCGGGTCCTTCATCGAAGTTAAAGACCTCGACTGAGACATAGCCGTTGTAGTTCACCTGCTTCAAGGCCGCTGCGATTGGTTTAAAATCCACATCCCCGAAACCGGGTCCCTTCAGGTTTTTATCATTCGCATGGAAGTATGCAAAATTGGGCGATGACTCGCGAATGATCTGTGGGATCGGCTTGGCTTCCGACGACATCGCCTTCACGTCCAAAATAATTTTGAAGTGAGGAGTGTTCAGTTGTTGGACGAAACGAATGGCTTCAGCGGCGGTGTTGATGAAATTGGTTTCACTTGGCGCCAGCGGCTCGAAACAGATCGTTATCTCTCGTTGTTCGGCGCGCATGACGGCTTGACGGAAGACGGTGGTCGCCCATTCCCAAGCCTGCTCCGCAGAGACTCCGTCCATGATATTGCGCTGCTTGGGAGAGCCGACCACGATGATTTTCCCGCCTAAGTCCGCGCAGAAATCCACCAAGTCCGAAAAGTATTGCGAGGTCCGCTCACGCACCGCCGAATCGGGATGAGTGACATACATGCCATCGGCCTGGACCAATACCCAGTGGATGCCGGAGATCGCGATCCCAAAGCGCTGGGCGGTCTCACGGATCTTCTGTCGCTCCGCCGCAGGAATCTCGGTCACGTAATTGGCGATGGTAAAAGGCGCGATTTCCAGAGCGTCATAACCTGCTTTGGCGACATAAGCGATGGTTTCTTCCATTTTCCAACCCTGAAAAATCTCGTTGCAGATAGCGAATTTCATGTGGCTGATTGAGACAGAATTGGCGGAGCTTGCCAATCAAAACGACTTTCGCATCGAGGATCGAGCGGTTTTGCTCGCAGGGTTCAGCAATCCAACAATCGGATTGCGATGCTCCATGGATCGGGTGAAACTCGGCGGCTGTGAAGCTGTTCTATACCGGACCTCTCGTGAATGTGGAAATGCTGGTGATGATGCTGGAAAAGCATCAGATCGCCGCAACTCAGGAATTTGAAGATCCAACTCAACCGGATGATGGCGATCTCAACCGGTTGGCGAAAGTTTTGGTGCCGGAGGCTGATTACGATCGGGCTTACCAACTGTTTTACGCCGCGCGAGAAGACGAACTGTAATCCTGAATGTAGGATAACATTTGCCAATCAGGGAAGTGGGAGGCTCCGGTTTTTTGACCTCGCGAGCCTGTAGAAAGAATAGGAATGCTTTCTCAATTTTTCGAGATTTTCTGAACGGGAACCGACCAGCTTTCCCATTGATCGCGCCGTCCGCAATCCGATTGATCCTCCTGAACTCTGGCGGGTGGTTCCAGAGACGCTCAGGACCGATGGAAGTCCGAAAAACCGCGTCTCATCCAAGCGCTGAACGACTCGGGGTATCGCTTGGGCAATCTCGTGCTGGACAGTATTTCTCTCAACTCAGGGCGCGGGAAAAGCCGGGAAGACACGCTTGCGGTGAATGCCTCGACGCGTTTATGATTATGGATGAAAGGCCCAACTATGCCCAACCAAGAAAGTGAAATCCAACGGCTTGAGAGTCAGTTCCCACCCATCTCCGGATCTGCATTCGCGGAGGCGCGGGCGCAGGTGCTGGCTTCCGGGCAAAGCGTGCTGCAATCCGAAGGCGGGTTTATTTACCGGGTCTTCCCCGATGGGCGGAAAGAACTCGTGAAGCAGATCGAGCCGCCTACATCGGCCATACCCGGAAGCAAGTTCACCATCCCGTGAGCGCCACCACGCCCAGGATGCGGATGTTTGCCGGGCCGAATGGCTCAGGCAAAAGTGTCTTGAAATCGTATCTGCCTCCGGAACTGCTGGGCGTATATCTGAATCCGGACGAGATCGAAGCAGGCATCAAGCGCGACGGTTGGCTGGATCTCCAGGCGCTCGGGGTCGAGACGACGACGGAAGATATGATGCCGTTCTTTGTCGAATCTGACTTCTTGAAGGCCGAAGGGCTGGATGGGGAGGCTGGGCGCTTGAGTTTTGCCGATGGCCGGCTGGATTTTACGGGCGTGGCGGTGAACGCCTACTTCGCTTCCGTAACGGTGGATTTTCTCAGGGCGAAACTGATGGAGCAAAAGGCCACCTTCACTTTCGAGACCGTGATGTCGCACCCTGGCAAGGTCGCTCTGTTGACAAAAGCGCAGGCGATGGGGTATCGGACGTATCTATACTACGTGGCCACGGACGACCCGGCGATCAACATCTCCCGCGTGCAAAACCGCGTGAAGCTCAAGGGCCATGATGTGCCGGAAGATCGGATCGAGCCACGCTACCGCCGCTCCCTGGAATTATTGATGGAAGCGATCCGGTACACGAATCGGGCCTACGTCTTTGACAACTCGACCGACAATGCCGATCACAAGCACACTTGGCTGGCCGAGATCACAGACGGGCGGACATTGGAGTTGAAAACCGATCGGATTCCCGCGTGGTTCAAGCGGGCGGTATTGGACAAAATCACGTTCCGGAAGGGTGAAACATGCGGACCATGACGGTGACCCGGGATGTCTTCGAAGGCTTGCCATAGTTTGACTCTGAATAGGGAACAACATTGGTAACAACGTTCAGGCGTTTCAAGTGTGTCCAGAAGTATCAGGTTGGCTAAGAAATACGAAGGTTTCGAAGAACGTGGCGAACGAGCGGTTCGAATCCTCCGACTATCTTGACTGACCGGGGCTACAAAACTACACTGCACTCGTGAACGCCGTTCAACTTCCGCCGCTGACCGTGGAAGATTATCGTCGGTTGCCTGAGACGGGTCCACGCTACCAGCTTATTGAGGGGGATATTTTTATGGCTCCAGCGCCGAATCGCTACCACCAAGATATTTCCGGCAACATCCAGTTCACGCTGCAATCGTACCTGGAAAAGTATCCCATCGGTAAACTGTACAACGCGCCATTCGACGTTTACTTGGATGAAATCAATGCCCACCAGCCGGACCTGGTATTTATCAGCAAACAAAACTATTCCGTTCTGACGGATGCTGGATTGGAAGGAGCCCCAGACCTGGTTGTGGAAATTCTTTCACCCAAGACAGCCGATCTGGATAGGAAGGTCAAACGTCGGGTTTATGCTCGATCCGGCGTTAAGGAATTTTGGTTGGTGGACCCGGAAACCACTCTGGTTCACGTCTATTACCTCCAACAAGACGCGGAACATCCGGCGGCCACGTTCGGGGAGAAGGAAGAGTTTGCTTCACCTCATTTTCCCGGTCTGAAGATCAAAGGCTCACGAATCTTCAAAAGGTGAGAAGGCTATATCTCCCGAGTGAGGCGATGTGTCCCTCGATGCGGCACTGTGGCGGGCGGAGCATCGAGCGGTGTGATTCCGGCTTCCTGGCTAATTCCGATGAACGTTCCAGGTGAGCCTGAGGCGAACAGGATGTTGGGCCGGCGTCGAGGCGCGAGCGAGGCGCATATCCACACCGATTTGTAAGGGGCGAGCAACGAAGCCAGAAGCCCAAACGCCCAGGGAATTAGGCTCATTTTGAACGATCGTTTGGATTAAGGCGCGGCCTCGGTTTTCAACAGCGCTTCCGCATGCTTGCGAGCGGCTTCCGATTGGCCGCCTAGCATCCGGGCTAGTTCCTCAACTCGCGCCGAGCCATCGAGCTGTCTGATTTCCGAAATGGTTCGTCCAGCTTTGAGATGCTTGGTCACAACGTAATGTGTGGAGGCGCAGGCCGCGACCGGAGCCAAGTGGGTAATGCACAGTACCTGGCGTTGACGCGAAATCTGACACATTTTTTGACCGACCGCATGAGCCGTCTCTCCGCCAACGTTGGCATCTACTTCGTCGAACACTAAGACCGGTATTTCGTCCTCGGCCGCAAGAACCGTTTTCAAAGCCAACATCACACGAGCCATTTCTCCGGAAGAGGCGATAGCTCGCAATGGGCGAAGCGGTTCTCCGGCGTTGGGAGCAAATTGGAACTCGATTGAATCCAAACCTGACAGGGGAATTTGAGATTTGAGATTCGAGATCTGGGATTCCGTCGAGATCGCGATGTCGAAATGGCTCTGTTTGAAACCGAGATCCAGGAGTTGCTTGACGACAGCCTTGCACAATTTCGGAATAATTTTGCGACGTTGAGTCGAGAGCTCTTGGCCAATGCGAGACAGCTCGGTATTGGTTCTCTTCAAATCGTCGTTGATCCGGATCAGTTCAACGTCGCGCTGCTCAAGGAGAATCAACTTTTGCAACGCGTCTGCGCCGAATGCAATGATCTCTTCCAAGGAGGAGCCGTACTTGCGCTTGAGCGATTGGACCATGTTAAGGCGTTCCTCCAATTCTTGCAGCCGAATCGGGTCAATCTCTAATCGGTCCGCGTAACGCGAGATTTCATTTTGAAGGTCTTGAAGCGGCCCGACGGCTTGGCTGTGGAGAGAGAGCAGGGGGTCAGCCGCGGGGTCAATTCGTTGGATCTCCTGCAATGTTCGGCCTAGTGCGCCGGCTCGGTCGAGCAACGAATTTTCATCCTCGGTGAGGAGCCCCACGGCGGTCTGTGTGAGCTGGAGGAGTTTGGCCGCGTGGCTGGCGCGCTGGTATTCCTCGTGCAGTTGCGGCTCCTCATCAGGATGCAGCTTGGCAGCCTTGATTTCATTTGCCTGGAACCGCAGGAGATCGAGTTGCTGCGCGTACGCTTTTTCATCGACAATCAAAGCGACCTTTTCGTCATCGAGAGCAGATCGTTGCCGAACAAGCTTCGCAAAGCTCTCGCGCAGCGGGCGCAAGCTACCGAAGGCATCCAAGATCGCGAGCTGCCTGACCGGATGAAGCAGAGACTGGTGATCATGGGGACCGTGGATATCCACGAGCCCTTCGCCAATGGAAGACAATACCTGGAGGGTGGTGGGAGAGCCGTTAACAAATTGGCGGTTTGTCCCGGCGGCGGTAAATGTCCTTTTCACTACGAGTTGATTCTCCTCGCAAGGTTCGAGTCCGTTCTCTTCCAAAAACGAGCGGAGCGGAACTTGGAAGCTGGCGATGTCGAAGAGCGCCTCGACGGAACAACTATCACTACCGCTCCGGATTAAAGTTCGGTCTGCCCGTTCTCCGAGAATCAGATTCAGAGCGCCGATAATAATGGATTTACCCGCCCCGGTTTCCCCGGTAATGACATTATAGCCCGACTGGAGTTCGAGCGTCAGATCTTCCACAAGGGCCAGATTTTTGATCCGAAGCGTGGTTAACATGGTGAAAATTCGTTAGGTTTGACTTTGGCTAATGTAGTAGCATTTCGCAAAAGATATTTGGAATGCGATTTGAAATCCGATTATGAAAGGCCTTGATCGATGGTGCTGACTTTTAATCCATAACTCTGCCATGTCTTTTTCCTTCATTTTTCTCGGGTCGGGCACATCGGTGGGAGTGCCGGTCATCGGAAAGGAGTATCCTCCATCATTCCTGGCCAACCCAAAAAACCACCGGACGCGGCCTTCCATATACGTCGCAACGGATCAGGTCAAGTTGGTCGTCGATACGAGTCCGGAATTTCGCCTTCAGATCCTTCGGGAGGACATCCGGTGGCTGGATGCAGTGATCTTCACGCACCCCCATGTCGATCACATCTTGGGTCTGGATGATTGTCGTCGTTTTTGCGATTTACGCGGAGGAAAGGGACTTCCGATCTATGCGAATGAAGAGACGATGGCGGCGTTACGAAGGGTTTTCGACTACGCCTTTAAGGGAGGTCCCTATCCGAAAAGCTACTTCATTCCTGAACCGCACATTGTCGATGGGCTTTTTACATTGGGCGATCTTCAAATCATTCCGTTGCCACTGCCACACGGAGCGATGACAGTGAATGGTTATCTGTTCACTCAAGGGAGCGTCAAGCGGTTGGCCTATCTGAGTGATTGCAAAGAGGTGCCAGCTCCCGTGATCGATCTGATCCTCGGCTCGGAAGTGGTGGTGCTCGATGCGTTGCGGAGGGATCCCCATCCCACGCACATGTGTCTGGACGAGGCGTTGACGGTGGCGCGGCGGATCGGTGCGTCACGAACCTATCTGACCCATTTAACCCATGACTTCGATCATGACGCCGACCAGGCCGAGTTGCCTCCTGGCGTGGAATTCGCCTACGACGGCTTGAAAGTTATCCATAGTTCATAAATGGTGGAAGGATATGATGTTTGAGAGGCGTTGCGTCGGGAGAGCGTTCGTGATGAAAAGAATTGGGTTGTTCCTGGGCTTTCTTGCTAGCCTGGCAAGCGCGCTCGGCGCAACCAACGCCGGGGAAGGTGGCTCCGTGGTGGTCGTGTATAATGCCAATCTTAGGGAATCCAAAGAATTGGCGGATTACTATGCAAAACGGCGCGAGATACCGGCGAATCAGGTTTTTGGATTCGATCTGCCGAGCAATGAAACAATGACCCGCAAGGAGTTTCAGGACCGCTTACAACAGCCTCTCCTGAAAAAGCTGGAGAAGGCAGGGTTGCTCGCTTTCCGACCCGATGCGAAGCCAGCGGGTAAGAAAACTCCCACGGAAGTTGTGAGGCCAGTTGAAGCAGCGGTGCGCTATGCCGCGCTCTGCTACGGCGTTCCGCTGCGAATTCTTGCCGATCCAAAATTAGAGGAAGACGGCGCGGCTTCGATGCGCCCGGAGCTGCGCCGAAACGAAGCGGCCGTTGACAACGAACTCGCTCTCCTGCCCCTCCGCCATTCGCCCATACCTCTGTTTGGGCCTTTGCTCAACAGGACGTTCGGAGCCACCAACGCCAGCACGTTAAACCCCACCAACGGAATTCTCATGGTCGCTCGTCTCGACGGGCCATCGGTTGAAATCGCCCGCGGGTTGATCGACAAAGCTATCCAAGCCGAAACAGAAGGACTGTGGGGTCGCGCATACTTCGATGCGCGTGGTTTGACCAATGGAAGCTCCAAGGTGGGAGATGACTGGGTTAAGGGGGCTGCTGAAATCACGCGTCGGCTTGGGTTTGAGTGTGTTGTGGACGACAGAGATGAACGATTTCCGGTCACCTTTCCAATGAGCCAGATCGCCTTTTATGCGGGGTGGTATGAATATGATGGACAGGTGTCAGGACCTTTCACGCGTCCGCAGGTGGAATTTATGCCGGGTGCCTTCGCCTATCATTTGCATTCGTTCAGCGCGCAAACGATCCGATCTGCGACGCAAAACTGGGTTGGTCCCCTCTTGGACAAAGGTGCTACCGCGACAATGGGATCCGTCTATGAGCCCTATTTGGAATTCACGCCGAATCTTGCGATTTTTTTTCATCGTTTAATCCATCTCGGCTTTAGTTTTGGCGAAGCTGCGTATGCGTGCCAACCCTACTTATCCTGGCAAACCACTGTGGTCGGTGACCCGCTTTATCGGCCTTTTGCAAAAAAGCCTCTCACGCAACACGAAAACCTCTTTCAGCGAAAGAGCAAGTTGATCGAGTGGTCTCATCTGAAGGTGGTAAACATCAACTTGGCCAATGATGTGCCATCGACAGAATTGATTCAGTACTTGATTGACGTTCCAGAGCTGCAACAAAGCTCTGTGCTGCTGGAAAAGTTGGCCGATCTGTATTTCTCGGGGTCGAAATTTGACGAGGCTCTTGAAGCCTATAAGAAAGCGGCTCGTCAGCCGTCGTCACGGCAACAAAAGATTCGAGTCATCCTGGCTTCGGCGCGCACGCTGGAATTCGTGGGGAAACAGGAAGAGGCCTCCCAGACCTATCAACAGTTTGTGAAGGATTTTCTGGATTACCCTGACCTTGCGGGCATTTATAGAAAGTTAGTGTCCCTCGCTGAACAGCTGAAAAAGCCAGGAGAGAAGGAGCAATACCAAAGGGAGCTAGATCGCCTCGGCTCGCCTTTGCCGCCCAAATCGTAAGACCTATCGCGACGAGACAGCGTTGAAGCTGGCTCTCGCGCAGTAAGGAGCTTGATGGCGTCGTTTTCTAAGCGCCCATTCCTTCTTCGAACGAACCAGCCGCGACCGGGAAGCACAAATTGTCTCGCACATACTGAATGCCATTCGCGCTGGTTTCATCCAAGTCACGGTAAGCACTTTCTGCCTCGACAATGAGCGGAGCCGTTGCAGCGCCCATGACTTCTCGATATCGCTGAGGATACCCCACATGGATCAACAATTCGACATAGCGCGTCATGTTCAAGTCTCCTGTCGGGATATCGACAAACTGCATCGCCCGTTTTTGCCAGCTCGGATCCATCATTCGTAGCGGAAGGTTCTGCCGGATCGTGAAGTTTTTCACATGGCAGGCGTAAATCCTGGGAGCAACCTTCAAGAACCGCATCTCCCAGCCCTCGCCCTCCCAGCAATGCGAAGGATCTGCGTTTACCCCGAGGCATTTGTCTCCGTCACAAACCTCAACCAACATATTGAAATCATCCGCGCACATCGCCGCCGTTCCCGGGTGAATTTCATGAGCCAGCTTGACGCCGAGAGCGTTGGCTTTCTGTCGGAGCTTGGACGTCTTTTTCACAAAGCGCTCTTGACCCTCCTTGATCAAATCGTAGTCGCTCCCTTTCCAGAAACCCCAAGGATATCCGGTAGCCAATTCCCATCCAAATGCCACCCCCCAGAACATCGGCACGATCTT
>SIBE01000065.1 GCA_009695265.1 Pedosphaera sp.
TGCCCTTGGCGAAGGCCGCGTCGAGCGCGTCGGCGATCTGGATGCCGATCTCGATGATCTCTCGAATATCGAGGCGCGCGGCCTGGGCCCGCGCCGTCAGGGTTTGGCCCGCGACAAATTCCATCGCGATGTAGAGATGCGGCCCGGCCAATTCGCTGACCTCGTGGATGGTGCAGACGTTGGGGTGATTGAGGGCGGAGGCGGCTTTGGCTTCGGTCAGGAAGCGTCGGCGGCGCTGACGGCGAATTTACAGGCTGTTCGCTCACGGTTTCAAATCCTGCTCGGTCGAAAACATTTTGACGTCCGCTGCACAGTAACTGACTGAAATCGACCGTGTAATAATAGCCTGACCCTAGCGATCGAGAAGCGTGGGGACAAGTCAAAGGTGCGGCGCGACGCTGAATTCGAGGGTGATTCTTCTTGTGTCAACGGGTCTGGATAGCTATGGTTTTTTACCGTAGAAAAGACGAACTCGTATTGGAAGGTCTACCTATGCATAATTTGAGTTACAAACCGTCGAACCCGGCTTTCAGATTTCAGAGCCATTGGGGATTCACACTCATCGAACTACTGGTCGTAATTGCCATCATCGCGATCCTGGCGAGCATGCTTTTGCCGGCGCTTGCCAAGGCAAAGGAAAAAGCGCTGCGCGCACAATGCCAAGGCAACGTCAAACAGATCACCCTGGCGATGCACATGTACTCGATGGATTCTGTCGATTTCTTGCCGGAGCCCAACTGGAACTCGCCCTGGATTAGAAAAGGGTGGCTTTACGATGCAGCTTTGCAGTCGCCCCCCGATATTTCAAGGGCGGCTTACGGCACCAATCAGACACGGGCTTACGAAACAGGATTGCTCTTCACTTATCTAGGAAGTATGGGGGTTTATCGCTGTCCGCTGGATCGAACCAACACCACAAGCTGGCGCGGACGTGCTCAGAAGATGTCGAGCTATTTGATGAATGGCGCGGTCTGCGGGTTTGGCGGCATCTCTCCCAGTTCTTACAAAGTGTCCTCGTTCCAGCCGGATGCCATCATTTTCTGGCAGGGACTGGAAACGAATCCCGGTGATTTCAATGATGGATCCAGCGGCCCTTCCGAAGGGATAACCAAGCTGCATTCGATTGGCACTACCATCGGAGCGGTGGACGGGCACATTGAGTATCTGAAAACGCTAAAGTTCTATGCCGAAGGAAACGTCCCGGGGAAGAACCGCCTCTGGTGCAACCCCGCCACAGCCAACGGGCGATAGCTTTCTCATTGATCACTGCCTTTGGAACTATGAAAGGAATCCACATCAATTACGCTGCGCTGGCCGCCGTTGCGTTGACCTTGAGCGCGTGTCGCAAACAGAGCGCCGTAAGCGAACTAGAAAAAACCGCCACCGAGATGACCAAAACGGAACCGGCACCAGCCGCGACAGGAGGCGAGCGTGGGCCCGCTGCTGCCGGCCCCGCTCCGGCGCAACAGGTGAAACAGGCGCTCGCAGATTACAAAGCCGGCAACATGGAAGATGCCGTGACTCGCCTTCAATTGCTTCGCGCCACGCCTGTCATGTCGCCCCAGCAGCGCATGACCTTACAGGACAGCGTCGCCGCCTTGATGACCGAGATTTACGCGCTCGCCGAAAAGGGAGACCAACGCGCGATCGCCGCCGTCGCACGATACGAGAAGATGCAGACCGCCCGGTGACAGGCAAAGAGCGCCGCGATCAATCCAACCCTCGTAGCAGCCGACATGAGTAGGCTCTGACTTCCTGTTCCGCGGTGATTAAGAGCCGATCATGGCAGTATATTTCTTGACCGGTTCTGCTGCCGTTTGTTGAGACTGCAATGGCATCGTTCTTGAGGAGACATGGTGAAAAACAAGGCGTGCCGCCAGCGTTCGGCCTTCGATTTCACACCGAAGAGCTTACGATTTGGAGTAGGGTTAGGAGTATGAAAACGACCCCTCTAAAGTCGGAGCCCCGCCGAAAGTCCATCCCGTTCTTTGCTCAGTAGAGATTCAGAAACGCCCTCGTTTGCATTCTGATTTGAAACGCCCTAAGCTGCCGCCATGAGTTCGATTCCACCTTCGCGCGAGAAGCTAGAGCAGATCGAGAAGAGGATGGTTGCCCTTGGAATCAGCGAGAGCGAGCTGGAGGAGACGTTTGTCCGATCGGGCGGCGCGGGCGGACAGAAAGTAAACAAAAGTTCCTCGTGCGTCATGTTGCTGCACCGGCCGACCGGGTTGCGTGTGAAATGCCAGACGACACGCCATCAGGCGATGAACCGGCTCCTGGCGCGGCGGCTGTTGCTGGACAAGATCGAGCGGGCGCGACAAAGCCGTGTGGACGCTGAAAAGGCGGAGGTCGAGAAGGTCCGGCGCCAGAAAGTGAAACGCTCCCGTGGTGCCAAAAATCGAATGCTCGACGGCAAGTTCCGACGTGGCGAAAAGAAGCGGCTTCGCGGCGCAGTGACCACTGACTGAGCTATTCCCCAGCGTTCTGCTTTGGCTCGGGTAGCAGAAAACTCAGAAGGAAACCGAGAAGAACAACCGCTGTGCCCACTGCGGCAGCAGCGATAGCGACTTGCTCGAAAGTTGAAGTCGTGCCGACGAAGAGAGGCGCCACAAGGTTAGTGGTCACAAACGCCGCCGAGGTGCCTAGCATTCGCCCGCCCACATTCGTTGCGAAGCTGCTGCCCGTGGCCCGCAGGTGCAGCGGAAAAACCTTGGGCAAGTATTCACCGAAGTAGCTGAACTGCGCCACGGTGAGGAATCCACACAAAGCCATGCCCCATTGGAACAGACCCGGATCATTCCGAAAGAAGTAAAGATAGGTCAGAGGCACCACGATCAAGCCCGGCACTTGAAAAAGCCGCAACAAAAGGCGCCGAGGGATCGAAGCGGCAATCAGCAGTGCCAACACGATCCGTCCGGCAAGGCCCCCCATCTCCTGGTAGAACTGAACATTGTTGCCGCGCGCCTTGATCGCAGTATCGAACGGCTCCTGTTTTTCGCGGTTGGCGCCGAGTTGGCCGAGGACCTTTTCACGATCGAGCACCGCCTTCTTTGCCTCGGGGTTCGACGCAGTAAGCTGATTGAGTTTGTTAGTTAGCTGGTTTAGATCGGCAAGGAGTTGAGCCACCTGATTGGTCAGCGAGCCACGCTGCGCCAAGAGCGGTCCTTTTCCAGGGTCGTTAGTGCTCAGTGAGCCTAGTTCTCGGTTTGTGGTACGGATCGCAATTCGGACTTTGGCTCGCTGGCCAGCGAGCTCTTTTAAGCCGGGAACGTCGGCAGCGGCTTTCTCGAAACGAGGGACGACCTGATTGAACTGCGTGTTCAAATCAGTGGCCTCGTCCCGCAGCGGCTTCAGCGCCTGGCGTTGCTCCGCCAAATCCGGCATACCAGGAACGATGCGTGTGGGAGTGAGTTGCAGCGCGCCGAACGCCGCCGCGTAAGCACAGGCCGATAACCCAGCCGTCACGAGCGTGACGCGCCGCAATTGGGGCGAAAACAGTTCAGCAAGGTTCGGGCGGCGCAACGTCCCGGCGTTGCGCCGATCGAGCCAGGCACGCGACTCCGGCACAAATGGAAGCAGGAGCGCAATCGGAATGGCGGGCAGCAATCCGGTTAGCAGCGTATAGCGCCACGAAGCGTGAGGATTAAACGGCTCGGGAAGAGCCAAGCCGGGCAGAATACTCGCATACTTCACCGTGAGCATATTGGCGGCCGTCACGAGGAGTCCACCGACAGACGCAAAAGCCTGTGTGTAGCCCAGCACCAGTTCTCTGGTTCGTTTCTCAGGAAACAACTCGGCCAGCCAAGTGATCGCGGCCACGAATTCGACGCAAACGCCAATAAACGTCGTGCATCGGAAAAATAAAAACCAAGGGAGAGTTGTGCTGAACGCCGCGAAGACTGGTGAAAACGAGTAAAGGATAATGCTCGCCGCCAGGACTTTCTTGCGTCCGAACCGGTCGGTAAGCCAGCCGCCCAACAGGCCGAACACTCCGCCGCACAACGCCGTCATCCATAACATGTTCCCCACCCACTGCGTCACCAACGGATTGTTCGGCGGCACTTGCAGTATCTCGGCCAGCGCCGGCCCCGCGATGAGCGGCAGCATGAGAAGTTCGTAGGTGTCGAAAGCAAAGCCGATGATCGCAACCAGAATAATCAGCCATTCGGTCAGACCAAAACCCTTGCGTGCTGGTTCGGAGGAATTCATGCGCGCGGATTCTGGACATCCAGCGCACAAGATTCAACTGAGAAGTTTTTACGCCGGAATTTGCGGCCACGCGCCTGCGATTGATCTCCGCGGCTGATCGCCGTTCGAACGTGATTTTCGCCACGCGTTAAACGGGTTACTCAATCATCTCGGCCCATCAAAAATGAACGTCCAGTTCACGCCATTTTGGAAATTCGGTTTGTTGTAGGTGGCTTGGACATAATCGATATGGCTATCGACGAACACCACGTTCCCCCATCCGACCGCTTTGTCATGATGCCAAAAGCTGTATTGAAATGGTATCGAAGCGGGACCCGGCACAGAGTTGAGCCAGCCATAGGCACCGAAAGAATAGTCATTGGCCAGGATCACTTTGCTGGGGACGAGGATCTGGCCCGCTTTCCTTCCATGCAAGCCAAGAGGCCCATTTTCATTCCCGCCACTGTTGTAAAAATAGCTGCACCCAAACGTGTCGAATAGGGTCGGCTTGCGGTCACCCGACCAGCGCCCTTTGACCGCGCCGCGATCGCTCGGACAGCGGAAGACTTTAAAAACTCCCTCATTGTCCTTCTGGGTCACCTTTCGATCGACTGTCACATAGCTGTTGATAAAGCGCTCATCGGCGAGGTATTCCGTCCCTCGTTTTCCTGCCCAGGCATAATACGAAAGCACGGGTCCATCAACGTGGGTTGGGAACTTTTCATTTTGGTCGTCCACGTAAAGAGTATTTGCGATTCCCAACTGGCGCAGTTGGCTGGCGCAAGCGATTCGCTGAGCCGTCTTCTTGGACTTCGCGAGCGCCGGCAGCAGCATCGAGGCGAGCACGGCGATAATGGCGATCACGACCAGGAGTTCGATGAGAGTAAATCCATTCCTTGAAGTTCCATTTCCTAGATGTTGCATGACTGACCATGTATCTCCATTTGGAAGATTGCACAACGTCGTTTTTTGACCCGCGCAGCCTCGTTCTATTCGACCATCGGGAACGCTCGATCGGCTGTTGACGCAACTCGGACTTTAACTCGCGACAAAAGAAGAGTATCGTATGCCAATGAAATCTCTCAAGTTAGGTTTTGTGTTCCTGTTTGGGTTGCTGCTGGGCTGGGCTTGCGGTTCGTTTCAAATCTCCCACGTGAAAGCTGAAGCCGACGGGCAACTGACGGCTCTTCGCGTCTCGCTGGATCAATCACAACAAGCCAAGACCAAAGCCCTTGTTCAGGCCGATCAATTGAGAGATGAAGCCGATGTATTGCGACAGCGTGCTGAGGAGGTGCATCGGCTGAGAGGTGAAGTTTCCCTCTTACGACGTGAACTGGGCGAGAGCCAAGCCGCGCAAGCCGAAACCGCGCGGATCGCCAAAAAGGTGGCCGGTATCGAAAAGTCGTTGCCAGACAAACGCAAACCGCAGAACTCGGCCATTGCATTTGAAACGGCTCCGCCGATCATCCAAGCTGCTTTATTGAGGGAGATGGGCGCTCTTCCGGCGCGAGGCAACCTCGGCGCGTTCAACGATGAGAACGGAAAAGCGATCTATGCATTCAAGGGCCAATTGGCCGACGGCAGATCGATCGCGCTGAGCATGGCGGACGATGGCTCGGTTCTGCAAAGGTCTGCAGAAATCTCAATGGACAAAGTCCCATCTCACATTGCAACCACCGCCGCCCAAGCCTTCGGTAGTCTAACAATCAGCGGTGCGAGGGAAGTCGTCGATGGAGTCGATGTTCGGTATGAATTGACTGGCAAAAGTACAGAGGCGGGGATGCAGGTCACCGTGGGCGGAGATGGAAAGATCCTCAGCTACTCGGGCAAATTTCAGCAGAAAGACAAGGAGTCGCTCGCTCGGAAAACTCAGAAATGATCCGGCGCGTTCTATACAGGAGAACATCTGATGGACCGTCAAGTCACGATGTCCTTAACGACGTTTCCACGCACATCAGTCAGCCTGTAATCACGGCCCTGAAACCGGAACGTCAGCTTCTCGTGGTCGATGCCTAAACAATGGAGCAGCGTTGCTTGAAGGTCGTGGACGTGGACGGGATCCTTGACGACATTGTAAGAGTAGTCGTCCGTCTCTCCGTAAGAAACCCCAGGCTTGATCCCGCCACCGGCCATCCAGATGCTGAAGCAACGTGGATGATGGTCGCGACCATAGTCGGTTTGAGTCAGCGTGCCTTGGCAATAGACCGTCCGTCCAAATTCACCGCCCCAAACGACCAGGGTCTCGTCGAGCAAGCCGCGCTGCCTCAGATCGAGAATCAGCGCCGCTGAGGCTTGGTCCGTGTCGCTGCATTGTCCAGCAATTTGCTTCGGCAAAGCCACGTGTTGATCCCAGCCTCGATGAAAGAGCTGAATGAAGCGAACGCCGCGTTCTGCCAATCGCCGGGCGAGGAGACAGTTCGAAGCAAACGTCCCGGGCGTTCGTGAGTGGGGTCCATACAAATCCAAAACATGCTTCGGCTCGTTCGAAACATCGGTGAGCTCCGGGACCGAAGCCTGCATGCGATACGCCATCTCATATTGCGCGATCCGGGTGGCAATTTCGGGGTCGCCGAATTCCTCGAGCTTTATCTGGTTCAGCTTTGCCAGGTCATCGAGAATCCGGCGGCGGCGGCTGTTATCCAATCCGGCGGGATTCGACAAGAAAAGCACGGGGTCGCCATTGGACCGAAACTTGATGCCCTGATGGGTTGTGGGAAGGAATCCGCTCCCCCACAGCCGATCATAGAGCGGTTGGTCGTTTGGATTTCCCGTTCCTTGGGAAACCATTGCCACGAACGCTGGCAGATCGTGATTCTCCGTGCCCAAACCGTAAGACAGCCAAGCTCCCATGCTCGGCCTGCCAGCCAACTGCGCCCCCGTCTGGAAAAACGTAATCGCCGGATCGTGATTGATCGCCTCGGTGTGCATCGACTTGACGAAGCAGAGCTCATCCGCCACACGCGCCGTGTGTGGCATCAAGCCGCTCACCCAGGCGCCGCTCCTTCCATGTCGCGAGAATTTGAAGATCGATGGAGCGACCGGAAAGCTCGTCTGCGTTGCGGTCATCCCGGTCAAGCGTTGGCCCATGCGAATTGAATCCGGAAGCTCTGTCCCGCGCAATTTATCGAGCTTCGGTTTGTAATCGAACAAGTCCATCTGCGACGGGGCGCCCGACTGAAACAGGTAGATCACGCGCTTGGCTTTAGGGGCAAAATGAGGAAGAGTCGGGAGTCCACTACTTGCAGTCGGGGCTTTATCAGAAGTCGCAAAGAGCCGATTGTTGAACAATGAGGCCAATGCCAAAAAGCCGATGCCCGCGCCAGATCTTCCGAAGAAGTGGCGCCGTGTGATTAGCAGTTGGTTTTCGTGGAGTGGATTCATACCCGATTTCTACTCGGCATTAACCCGAAGCGGCAGGCTCCGGACGATGAAGAATCGTCTCGCATCTCAAGCAGTGCGCTACTTCGTGATCGCTTCATCGAGGTTTAGAACTAAACTCGCAACAGCGGTGTAAGCCGCAAGCTCGCTCACGTCGAGCTTTTCGTTTCGCGGGAACTCGCCCATGCTGACTAAATCCAACGCGGCTTTCCGATCGGCGAGATAATTCTTCAGATGGTCGTGAAACCCATCGAGCAGAATCCGCAATTCGTCCTGACGTGGCTGGCGAGCCGTGACCAAGCGAAAGAGGTAGGCGATGCGTTCATCAGCCGTGGTGGCGCCGCGCGACATTGACCGCTCCGCGAGAACGCGCGAGGCTTCGACAAAGGTCACATCGTTCATCAATGTTAAGGCTTGAAGCGGGGTGCTTGTCCGCGTTTGCCGAACCGAACACATCTCCCTGCCTGAGGCGTCAAAGGTCATCATCGATGGCGGAGCGCTTGTTCGCTTCCAAAAAGTGTAAATGCTGCGCCGGTATAATTTCTCGCCTTTGTCTTGCGGGTAATCAATGCCAGAGAGTTCCTTCCACAATCCCTTCGGCTGATACGGCATGACAGATGGACCGCCAACGTTCTCCACTAACAGGCCGCTGAGGGCCAGCGCTTGATCTCGGAGCATTTCCGCGGAAAGCCGAAGTCGGGGTCCTCGAGCCAGCAATCGATTTTCGGGGTCTTTCTGCAACAGCTCGGGGGTCACTTTTGATGACTGGCGGTAGGTCGCACTCATGACGATCAGCTTCTGGATCGCCTTCACGTTCCATCCGCTCCGGACGAACTCCGTAGCCAGCCAATCGAGGAGGGCGGGATGGCTTGGCAATTCTCCACGGGTGCCAAAGTCTTCGGCGGTCCTGACGAAGCCCGCGCCGAAATACGTTTGCCAGTACTGATTCACTGCGACGCGCGCGGTCAAAGGATTCGATGGATCGACCAACCATTTGGCGAAACCGAGGCGATTGCGATCTTCTCCCTTCGGCCACGGTGATAAGCTTGAGGGCACTCCCGGACCAACCTTGTCGCCTGGTTTGTCGTATTGGCCGCGGATCAATAGGAACGTCTCCCGCGGCGATGTCATTTCTTCCATCACCATCACGGTAGGCAAACTCTCGGCGAACTCCGCCTTCTGCCGCCGCAAACTGGCGAGCTTCCGCCGCAACTCGTCAACTTCCTCGGACGCTTGGTTCTCCAGGAAATATTCGAAGATCTTCTCGGTTTGTCCTGACGTCCTTTGATTCGGCGAGATGGCGGCGATATCAACGACCGTGTCTGTCGTCGCCACCACTTTGACTTCGTTCGGCAGGAGGACCCGGTCATAGACCCGAACATCGTCAATGTATCCGTGAAAGCGAGTGCTGGGGCCACCGCCCGCTCCGATCCTGAAGGGCTCTGGTGTCTTGAATGATTGGTTGAGCTCGTCCAGTGTAACTTTCAGTTTCAACGGTTCGCCGTTCGCGTAAACCTTAACTCCGCTCGCGCCACGCGACCCATCGTAAACCACCATCACATGATGCCAGCGATTCGGCGGCAAAGAATCCTGAGTCTCGACACGGAGCGCATCGTCGAGCCAACGCTTCACCAAGTTGACCTGGAGTTTTCCGCCCTGCAGCACCATGCTGTAGCCCTCTCCTTGAGGCAGCTCAACCATTCGCGACAGGATCGAACCGCCTCGCTCGCTCGCGGGATAGATCCAGGCTCCGAAGGAAAACTTATCGAAAAAACCAAAGTCCCCGACGTTCCCCGCATCAACGTAGCGTTTGCCATCGAACTCGCCCGCCTGTCCAATGCGCCCTGCGACGAAAGCGGGTTCGCCGTTGGTGAAGGTCTCTGTTCCTTTCATCTTGGCTTCATTCGTTACCACGCCATCAAAAGTGTAATGGGCCGTCAATCCATCGGAGATTGTCCATTGTGTCAGAATCTCCTTTTCTAAACCCAATGTCGCTCGATCTCGAATCTGAACGCGTGCGCTTTCCAGCTGCTCGTTCAGCGTGGAGGAACGAAAGTCCGTGCGGCGAACTGCGAGCGATTTTGTCGTCAAATACTTCTCCCACTCCGCCTGCGCGGCGGCGATGGCCGGTCGCAGCTTCCGAAAAGCATCGCCGGCTGCGGCAAGCGTTTGTTCGAGCTGCTCGAGATGTTTCTGTTGAGGTGGGGTTGGAGCTTTGATGAGCGGCGGCGAGTTACCCAGCTTCACGGCTCGGCCTTTCTCAGGAATGTTATTGAAAAAGGCGAACAGTTGGTAAAATTCTCTCTGCGTGATCGGGTCGAATTTGTGATCGTGGCAACGAGCGCAACCAATCGTCAGCCCCAACCACACCGTCGAAGTTGTGTCCACACGATCAACGACATATTCGGCGGCGTATTCTTCAGGAATGATCCCGCCTTCCGCGTTGCCTCGGTGGTTGCGGTTAAAGCCAGTCGCAATTCTCTGGTCGAGCGTGGCATTGGGCAACATATCTCCCGCGATTTGCTCGATCGTGAATTCATCGAAGGGTCGGTTACGATTAAAGCTCTCAATCACCCAGTCGCGCCAACGCCACATCAAGCGTTCGCCGTCGCTCTGGTAACCGCTAGTGTCCGCGTACCGCGCCGCATCTAACCATCGTATCGCCATGCGTTCCCCATACCGCGGCGAAGCCAGCAGCCGATCGACGACCTTCTCGTAAGCATCGGACGAATGATCAGAAAGAAAGCCATCGACCTCATCGAGCGACGGGGGCAGCCCGGTCAGATCAAGACTAATTCGCCGGATCAGAGCTGTTCGGTCAGCTTCCACGGCTGGTCGCAACTTCTCATTTTCCAAACGCCCCAAGATGAAGTAGTCAATCGCGTTACGAGGCCAGCTCGCGTTCTGCACCTGAGGCAATGGGGCGGCTTCGGGTTGGATAAGGGCCCAGTGCTGATCATACTCAGCCCCTTCGGCAACCCAGCGGCGCAGCAATCCGATCTGCTGCTCGCTCAACCTTTTTCCGGTTTTTCGAGGCGGCATTCGCTCGTCTTCATCCGCGTTCCCGATCCGCTGAATTAGCTTACTGCGTCCTGGGTCTCCGGGCACGATAGCCGAACCCTGAGATTCCAGCGGCTTAAAGGCATCTTCCTTCCGATCCAATCGCAATTTTCCTTTGCGCGCTTTCTCATCAGGGCCGTGACAGGCGAAGCAGTTTTCCGAAAGGATGGGGCGAATGTCGCGGTTGAAATCGGCCGACTGAACGGGAGCTCCGAAGCTCGACCATGCCATCACCAAAGCGATGGCAACCACTAGTGCAGCTCGGCAACCAATATTCCTAATGACTCTCATCGCGGATTCACCAGTTATATCACAGCGCACGGGAGCCGCAACAAAACGAGCGCGGGAACAATTCTCACTTTGGCACGCATGTAGTCGCGCCTTCCGGCAGCATCGCGCGGGAGAGTCCAGGGCCTGTGGGCTTGCCGACGCCCCCGGCTGAAGCCGGGACTACGTACCGAAATACAGGAAGTCTCGACTTCAAAGGTGGATTTCTCGACTTAGAACAGCAGCCAGGGTAGATTCTCGCCTAACAGTTTTCAACAGACAGAACTCGTATGATCGAATTGGCAGCGAAAGAATGTATTCCATGCAAAAGCGGAGTGCCGCCTCTGCAAGGCAGCCAACTTTTGGACTTTCAGTGGAAACTAGGAGGTCAGTGGCAGGTCATCAACGAGCACCATTTGGAGAAAGAGTTTTCATTCAAAGATTTTAGGCAAGCTCTGGCCTTCACCAATAAAGCCGGAGAGCTAGCCGAAAAAGTGGGCCATCATCCAGATATTTACCTCGCTTGGGGAAAGGTGAAGATCACTATCTGGACTCATAAGATCAACGGGTTGACCGAATGCGACTTTGTTCTTGCGGCGAAGATTCAGGAGTTATTTTAACCCCGCGTTAGCTGGGCTTTCGTCGGAGACGTATCGGCAATCCAAGCTTTCCTCGTGATTTCCTTCCAAGTAAGCTCTCGGCCTGTGAATCCGAGCGTAGATTACCTGAGCAAATGCCGCGAACTCATCAGTGCCGTTGAGAAGCAGTCGGCTGGTATTGAACGAGCGGCGGATTGGTTCGCTGAAACGATATTGGCCGGCCGCATGGTTCATCTGTTTGGTTCTGGTCACAGCCGAATTCTGGTCGAGGAGATGTGGCCGCGCTACGGCTCGTTTCCTGGGTTCAATCCGATTGTTGAACTCTCGCTCAGCTTTCACAATTTGGTTGTCGGTTCGAACGGCCAGCGACAAGCCATGTTTCTGGAGAATGTCAGCGGTCTGGCGGAGCGTATTGTCCGCAACTTCGATCTAACGCCCAAGGATTGCGCTCTGGTCGCTTCCTCCAGCGGCTGCAATTTGGTGCCGATCGAGATGGCGGAGCAATTCAAGAAGCGCGGCCTCAAAGTTGTCGCTATCATCAGCCAACAACATTCCGCGGCCAGCCGCAGCCATCACGCGGCTGGGAAAAAGCTTTCAGATTTCGCCGACCTCGTACTCGATACGGGCGCTCCGGTGGGCGACGCGATGGTGAAGATCGACGGATTGGAGACACCGGTGGCACCGGGCTCGACGGTCGGCGGTTGTTTGCTCATCAATTCCATCAAAGCTGAGGTCGCCGCTCGGCTCACGCGCGCGGGCCAGCCGCCGCGTGTGCTCACGGCGGGTGCGATCGTCGGCTCGGAAAAGGCAGCGGTGCTATTCGAGGCTGCCTATGACGAACATGCCCGGCGTTTGGCAACGCTCTATTCGAACCTTGGATCGGCAAACCGATGATTGGCCTGTGAGTTATTCTTTTCCCAACTGTTTTCTTGTGACTTCTCGTTTCAAATGAATGCGCAACCGCTCCGCACCACTGTCGTCGGGAGTTACCCGTTTCCGGGCTGGCTCGAATTTGCCTGCCAGTATTTGCACAATTTCGGCGAGGCAGATCGCGAAGAGTTACAGGAAGACGCAGTGATCGCGGCGATTCACGATCAGATTGACGCGGGCTTGGACGTGATCACTGACGGGGAGCAGGCACGGCTGGACTTCAACCTGTCCTTCTACGGCTTTCTCGATGGGATCGAACTCGAACCAGCGCCACTGCGTCGATTCGGCCCCCCAGCACACGATCAACGTGGCAAACACAAAATCGTGGGTGAACTGCGCGCTCCGCGTGGACTCGGGACAGTCCCTGACTTCGAGCGACTCAAACGACTTGCCGCACCAATTCTCTCAGCCCTCAACTCCCAACGTTCAATCACTGTCAAAACCAGCGTTCCCGGACCATATACTTTGAGCGGCCGGCTTCTGCCTAACAAACAATATCCGGATCGCTATGCTTTGACCGAGGCGCTGCTGCCGATCGTTCGCCGCGAGCTGGAGGCATTGGTGAACGCGGGCTCCCGTGAAATCACCGTGGATGAACCATCGATGAGTTGTTACGCCCACCGCGAAGATACCAAACGATTCGTCGATATTTTTAATCGCACGGTCGAGTCGGTCGTGGGTAAATGTCATCTTTCGACGCATCTTTGTTTCGGAAATTTCAAAGGGCGCGCTGTTGGACCTCGACAGTATGCTCCGATGTTCCCCGCTTTCTTGAACATGAACGTGGACGAGATTCACCTCGAGATGGCGAGCCGAGAATTTGCGGAATTAGACATCATTCAAACAATTGCGAAAACCAAAGATGTCGCGGTAGGCATCATTGACGTTAAGAGCTATTACATCGAAACGGTCGCGGATGTCGCCTCCCGTGTGCGATCGTGCTTGAAGCATGCTCCCGCGGAACGACTCTCGTTCGCCCCGGATTGCGGGCTGAGCCAAACGGCGCGCTGGGCGGCGCGACAAAAGCTGAAGAACATGGTGGCTGGCGTGAAAGTCGTGCGGAAGGAATTAGGAATTGAGAGTTGAGTGGTCCAACGCGCGCCATGATCGAACCAGTGTTGAACGACGCGGCGTTCCTGACGGATGTTGATCGAGCGCGATCCGACGTTCAACATCTCCATCTCTGGTGGTTGGGACAGAGCGGATTTCTCATACAATGGCAAGAGCGCCATCTCTTGATTGATCCCTACCTGTCCGATTCGCTGACCAAGAAATACGCCAACACCGACAAGCCGCACGTCAGGATGACTTCGCGTCCTGTCTCGCCTGAGTCCCTCAATTTTATCGACGTGGTGACTTCCAGTCATAACCACACGGATCATCTCGACGCGGAAACCTTGAGGCCTCTCCTCCGGGTCAATCCGAAACTGGAGATGATCCTACCCGAGGCGAACCGGGAATTCGTGACGAACCGTTTGGGAATTGAGACGGATATGCCGGTCGGGCTGAATCGAGGCGAGTCAGCCCATGTAGCCAGCTTCAACTTCACGGCTGTTCCATCTGCGCACGAGAATATTGAGGTGGACTCCTTGGGCCGTTGCCACTACCTCGGCTACGTCATCGAATTTGGACCGTGGACTCTCTATCACAGCGGTGACACTGTGCGCTACGAAGGGATGGCCGAGTTGCTGCGCCGGTGGCAAATCGATGTGGCATTGCTGCCCATCAATGGGCGCGCTGTCGAGCGGCGGGTCGCGGGCAACCTCAGCGGCCCTGAAGCCGCCACACTGGCCAAGGACATTGGAGCGCGCTTGATCATTCCGTGCCACTACGAGATGTTCGAGTTCAATACGGCGAGCCCGGAAGAATTTGTGCGAACCGCGCAGACTCTTCAACAGCCGTATCGAATCCTGCGGTGCGCCGAACGGTGGAGCAGCGCTGAGCTGCTTTGATTCGGAAAGGCTCCATGGGAATTTGCGGCGTTCACGTCGGCCGCCGATTCAAGCCAGAAAGTTTTTCCCCTGGCATCATCGACCAAACCCGCTCTTGTTGGAGCCCTGGAAATAAACCTCAGGCGAAAACCGCCGACGAAACTATCTCAATCACTGCGAGGACGTCAGGCGAACGGCGCGATAGAACCGGAATGTGGAGTTTACAGCCGCAAGATTGAATGTGGCCGTGTTGCTGTCTGGCGCAATGGTGGCTTGTGCCAGACCGATCCAATTTGCCAAATCGGTCGAGCCTTGCACCTCATAACGGCCGCCCGAGACTCCCGTTAGAACCATCTTAAACTTGTCATCCTCGAAGCCGGTTGGCACGAGGACTGGCCTGGCCAGCAGAGGCGCAGTAGTTCCGAACAAATCAATTCGGATTGAGATGAGAGTCCCCGCTTCGTTCTGTCTTTGATCAACGATCTCGACGTCCCACCGACCCTGGGAATGTTCCCCCCAATTGAAGACCGACATGAACTTCCAGCTCTTGTAATCGGCGTTCTTGTCCAGGTGTCGTTCGGCAAGCCGACTTCGAGTCCCATTTGGAGAGATGAGAGTGATCGCTAAATCACCGCGGTGCAGATGCGCGATGGTTGTCGTCACCACGACATGCTCGACGCGCAACGACGGAGCGCTCCTGAAATCGAAGCTGCGTATCACCCCGAGCGCATTATTGTCCGGGATCGTTTGCTGGAGGTTCGTTTGGTGTAAAAAAATGTTTGTTTGCGATGCCAGAGAACTCCAGTTCGTCGCGAGGTTGATGGCGGCCTCGGCATTGATCAAGCCGGCACCAAATTTGTGGTTGAAATGAAGCCCCGCGCCATTGGTCATCCAGTCCGCATCGGCAGCATCCACCTTGGTGGCGGATTTGATGAGGATTTCCTGGACATCGCGCCACCCCAACAGTGGATTGGCGTTCAGCAGCAGGGCAACGACGCCCGATGTCAGAGCCGTTGCAGCCGAACTACCCCCGAAGCCCTTCGTGTAATTGATGTCTAGCAAATCGCCGTCGGCCATGGAATAATTCAGCCCCTGTTCGCCTACTAAATCAGTGGTTAAGATGCGCTCCCGATCGGCGGTTTCAATGCCGTGAGAAGGGGCGGCAATGACCAGGCAGGCACCCGGTTCACTATAGCTGCATTGTCTGCCTTGGAAGTTAACCGCAGCGACTCCAATCGTGTAAATCGAATTGGCATAGCCATCATAATTCCCATTGTCTTGCTGCTCACGCCCATTGCCAACCGGCCAAACAAAAATGGTTCCTTTTCCGCCGCGACCATTCCGAACGGCATTTTCAAAGGCCAAACTCGTGAGTGGGCCAGGCCCTTCCAACGTGCGCCCGTCATCCTCGGGGCCCCAACTGTTATTGCTGACCTGGACGATCTGATTTTGATGAAGCAACGCCGAGGCATTTTGTTCATCCGTCTGATCGTCGCCACCGATCAGGCGGATCCCCAGGAGTGATGCCTCGAAGGCAACGCCAACGATTCCGAGTGAGTTATTACCAGGCGCGGCAGCGATCCCCGCGACCGTCGTCCCATGATAATCATCGTCCCCGCCGGGACTCGGGTCGTCATCGTTATCCCGGAAGTCGTAGTCTATATTTGTGATCACGTTCGGGGCTAAATCCGGATGGGTGAGTTGGAGACTGTCATCTACGATGGCAATCGTGACTCCTTTGCCGCGGTAATTCGCCCAAACATTCGTGACGTTCATACCGATGCCCGCACCGCCGATTTGTCCAGATCTTCCGAGATACCACTGGCCGGCGAAAAGGGGATCGTTAGGAATGGATTTCGTCCACTGCCTCTTCCCTAGGATCGGTTCCGCAGACAGCACGCCAGGTGTTGCGCGCAGGAGCGACGCCAGTTGCAGCGCGCCGTTCACTTCTGCGGATTCAACAATAACGTACCCCGGCGCGTAGCTTACTTCCTGAACGGACTTTGTCCCGGCGATGCTCGCGAAGGTTGCCATGTTGAAGTCCATTCCGCGACGGACGAGAACTCTTTGAGTTAGGATTCGCCGCGTCGCCAAGGTTCGCGGGACACCTCTCTCGTACAGGACAATCTTCGGCGCTCGGCCAGCACTTTGTTTTGTCCACTGCACCCCGGCGTGAAGCGGGCCGGTCTCTTCTTTGACGATCTCGAAGTTGCGACGGTACCCGGAATCCTCAATCTCGATGCTGTCCGAGGTTGGTGACTCCGCGGCTCTGTTCGAAGCTGGGTCTAAGGCCAACACGCAGGCAGCCACAAGAGGAAGGAGAAAAGACACGCGGGTCAGTGGGACAAGAAACGCTGTGAAGAAGGTGCCAGTGCGGCGTTTGAAAAGCTGAAGACGCATCATAAGAGTTACTGCACAGAATCAAAACGCGTTTGAGCTTATTAGGTCGGATCAGTTCAACGATCTAAATTGGATTTCTGATAATCGTATCCCGCTGCGCCCAGTCAGGGTCAGGATTCGGGTAATCGAGGTTGTAGTTCAGTCCACGACTTTCCGGCCGTTGAAGGGCGCTGCGGACGATCAAGTCAGCGACGGTCGCTATGTTGCGCAACTCGAGCAAATCGCTGGTAACAATAAAATCCCAATAATATTCCTGAATCTCCGCCTGTAGATTCGCGATGCGCGACTGCGCTCGCTGGAGCCGTTTGTCAGTGCGAACGATGCCGACGTAGTCCCACATCAACCTTCGGATTTCGTCCCAGTTGTGAGAGACCACAACTAGCTCGTCGGCGTTGCTGGCATTGCCAGATTGCCATTCGGGAATCCTAAATTCGGACGGAGGCACTGGATGCGAAATGATCCTTTGCGCGGCGCGATCAGCGCAAACCAGAGCCTCGAGCAATGAGTTACTGGCCAGCCGATTCGCCCCATGCAATCCAGTGCAAGCCACCTCGCCCACAGCGTAAAGCCCGGCAATCTCCGTTTCCCCATCCATATTCGTCAGCACACCACCGCATTGATAATGCGCTGCCGGCACCACAGGTATCGGCTCCTTGGTAATATCAATGCCGTACTGCAGACACGTGGCATGAATATTCGGGAAGCGCTCGATTATGAACTGCGCCGGTTGATGCGTGATGTCCAGGAGGACATGATCGGCACCGCTCCGCTTCATCTCACTGTCGATGGCTCGCGCCACGATATCACGCGGAGCCAGTGATTTGAGCGGATGATAATGATCCATGAATTCCACGCCTTCAATCGACTTCAGCACTCCGCCTTCACCGCGAACCGCTTCGCTGACGAGAAACGATTTTGCTTTCGGATGATACAAGCAGGTGGGATGGAATTGGATAAATTCCATGTTGGCCACAGCCGCTCCCGCGCGGTAAGCCATAGCCACGCCGTCGCCGGTGGCGATGTCGGGATTCGTTGTGTAAAGATAGACCTTGCCGCAGCCGCCCGTCGCCAGCAGAACTACCGGCGCCGAAAAGGTCTGAACCCGTTGCGTGCTTTTTTCGAGGACATAGACACCCAAACAACGATTGTGCCCCTCATCACCGAGCTTCTGGCTTGTGATCAGATCGATGGCAAAATGGTTTTCCAGAATCTCGATGTTGGGTTGAGCGGCCACCGCAGCGAGCAACGCGCGCTCAATTTCACGGCCGGTCACATCTTTCGCGTGAAGAATCCTGCGCTTTGAATGGCCGCCTTCTTTTCCAAGATCCAATTCCCTCGCACCATTGGATCGCGGGATTTCACGCTCCGAAAAGCGCATCCCCAAGTCGATCAACTCCGCGATGCGAGCCGGCCCCTCCTCAACGATGGTCCGAACAATCTCCTCATTACAAAGCCCAGCCCCTGCCTCCAATGTATCCCGCACGTGCATCTCAAAGGAATCCTCTTTGGAAGTGACCGCAGCAATGCCGCCTTGGGCGTAATTGGTGTTGGATTCGGCTCGATGTTTCTTCGTGATGATTCCAACCTTGCCATGCTGTGCCACTTTTAAAGCAAAAGTTAACCCCGCGATTCCGCTGCCGAGTACAAGAAAATCAAATCGCTTTATTTGGTTCGGCATAGCATTCAACGGCCATTCGCGGCAAGGTCGCACCTGCTCAAAATCTTGCTGCCGCTTATGGATACCGTGTCGCCTTCGTCTCTTCAATCATAAGATAGCAGCGCTCTTTCATAGACGTAGCACGTCGATTCAAATCAGAGTCGGACCACGAAATGATCCTCGACATAAAATGCGGTAAGAAACACGAACCTGACTTTTCGAGCCTTAGAACCAATTGTTCGCCTGATTTTTCGCGTCTAACGAATTCGGCACAGCACTTTTCCTGGCCGCCCCTCAGAGAAGAACCTTCGGCTCGCCGACAGCATGTCTTAAT
>SIBE01000066.1 GCA_009695265.1 Pedosphaera sp.
CTGGCCAATGCCGTGGGACCGAAGCTGATCGGCGAAACCTTCAACAAAGCCGGGGTCGTGGACTTCAAAAGCCTGTTCCTGGTCCCGTGCGCCGCAGCCATCGCCGCAGCCATCGCCTTGGCCATTTTCTTCCGCCCGCCCGCGAAGACGGATCCCAAGCTTGCCGGCACTCCATCGACAGCCCACTGACAGCCCGAAGCGAACCCAATCAACCTATGCCAACAAATTTCAACCGCCGTGACTTCCTGAAAAACACCAAGCTCGCCAGCTTGGGAGCAGGCCTGCTGGCCGTTATGAAGAGGCGTGAGATCAAAGCGGCCGAGCCTAAGTTGTTGTTCAAGATTTCACTCGCAGAATGGTCGCTGAACCACGCCTTGTTCGCCAAGAAGCTGGATCATTTGGATTTCCCGAAAGTAGCCAAACAAGACTACGGGATCGAAGCTATTGAGTTGGTGAACCAGTTCTTCATGAAGAAAGCCAAAGATCAGAAGTATTTGGCTGAGTTCAAAAAGCGCGCCGATGACTTGGGCGTGAAGATCCTTCTGATCATGTGCGATGATGAAGGCGAATTGGGAGATGCCGATCAGAAGAAGCGGGTTAAGGCTGTGGAAAACCACTATAAGTGGGCCGAAGCGGCGAAATTTTTTGGCTGCCATTCGATTCGAGTCAACGCTTACTCGAAGGGAACGCCGGACGAACAGCGCCAGCGCGTGGCCGATGGTTTGCATCGACTCTCTGAATTCGGCGCCAACCTCGGGCTGAACGTCATCGTGGAAAATCACGGCGGCATTTCATCCCACGGCGATTGGCTGGCGTCTGTGATGAAAAAAGTCAACCTGCCTAACTGCGGGACGCTGCCGGACTTCGGCAACTTTCAGGATTACGACCGCTACAAGGCCGTGGCTGAAATGATGCCGTTCGCGAAAGCCGTCAGTGCTAAGGCGCATGATTTTGACGCGAAAGGCGATTGCATTGAAACCGACTATCGGAAAATGCTGAAGATCGTCCTGGACGCTGGCTACCACGGCCACTTTGGAATCGAGTACGAAGGCACTAAGATCAGCGAGCCTGACGGCATCAAAGCCACCAAGAAGTTGTTGGAAAAAGTGCGCGGCGAACCCTCCTGAACGGAGCGTTTCCGCAACGGGGCCGGACGCGCCATTTTGAGCGTTGGGTATTGATCAGACGTTTCATTTCCTCATTGCTCCGATTGTGATAGCCGGTTCACTGGCTTGGAGTTTGAACAGGTTGACTCCCTCCGCCGCCCGGAGGATCTCTTGGCAGGCGATTTTGAGAGCCCAGCTCACCTCTGATACATCCCCCGCTGCCGTCGTTGCCGTCGCGAGAATCAACTCGCCCTCGTGAAGGGAGCGGATGGATCGACAGCTCTAAGGAAGACTGCAGTTGGAATCTTCTCTCGTTTTGAGCAGCACACGAAAACATCCAAACGCCAGAGCTCTTTTCAGGGCGGATCTCGGTCAAGATTTCGCCCTCAATGATCTCTTTCCTTTACGGTAGCGAGTTTTGACTTAGACTTTCGACATGGTTGTCCTCGAAAGCAGCAAGTTGTTCAACGGATTATCGGCCTCGGAATTCGAAAAGCTAAGAAGCACGGTTCAAGTCCAATCATTCTCAGCGGGCAAAGTGATCTTCAGGGAGGGCGATGACGGTGATGGCCTTTATATGATCAAAACCGGCCGCGTCCTGATCTCAGCCTTGGTCAACCAGGACGAACGTCGCACTCTGTCGAACCTTGGGCCTGGCGATTTTTTCGGTGAGATGGCGGTTTTGGACAATGAACCCCGCTCAGCAACCGCTGCATCCGTGGAAGACACGGAGGTTTATCTCATGCCTCGATGCGACATTATCCAGCTTTTGGAAAGCTCTCCCAAGCTGGCGGTGAATTTGATGAGAGAGTTCAGCCGGCGTCTGCGGGAGTTTAATCGCCGCTATATTCAAGAAGTGCTTCAGGCAGAGCGCCTGACTTTAGTTGGCAGGTTTGCCCGTTCGATCGTGCATGATTTTAAGAATCCTCTGAACGTCATTGGAATTGCCTCCGATCTCGCCGGCATGGAGAACGCGACTGCCTCCATGCGCCAAATGGCTCGGACTCGGATTCGCAAACAGGTCGATCGCTTGAGCAACATGATTAATGAACTGCTCGAATTCACTCGGGGAACGCAAAGCTCAATCATCCCCGCCCAGACCGATTACGCCGTTTTTGTGCAGCAGTTCCTCCAGGAGATCAGCGTGGAAATGACCGAGAACTCTGTCCTCATCGAATGCGAGAACGAGCCTCCTTCAATCTCTCTCCTCTTCGATCCCAGCCGCCTCCAGCATGTCTTTTCCAACTTGATTCACAATGCTCTCGATGCGATGCCCAATGGCGGAAAGATCAAGCTCCGGTTCGCCCTCACCGAAAACGAGGTCATTACGGAACTTGAAGACTCCGGCAAAGGCATTCCGCCCGAGATCGCGCCCCAGCTTTTTGAGGCTTTTGCGACCTATGGAAAAGCCCAAGGGACCGGCCTTGGGCTGTCGATCTGCAAAAAAATTGTCGAGGATCATCGCGGACGAATCCAGGCGCGCAACGCACCCGGACGTGGAGCCATCTTCAGCTTTTCAATTCCACTGAAACGTCCGTAATGAACCGCATTCGTCTCCTGCCCGAACAGGTGGCCAATCAGATTGCCGCAGGCGAGGTAGTTGAACGCCCAGCCAGCGTCGTTAAGGAACTGGTGGAAAATGCGCTCGACGCCAAGGCCGCCCGTATCACTGTAGAGATCCAAGCCGGAGGCCGGAGTTTGATCCGGGTGACCGACGATGGCCTTGGTATGAGCCGGGACGATGCGCTTCTTTGTCTGGAACGTCACGCCACCAGCAAGATTCGAAACGCGGAGGACCTTGGCTCCATTGCCACCATGGGATTTCGCGGAGAGGCTTTGCCGAGCATCGCCAGCGTCAGTCGAATGACTTTAACGACGCGAGAGCGGGAGGACGGAGCTCCGGAAGGCGCTCAGATCATTATTCATGGCGGCAAAATCCTGGAGGTAAAAGCAGCCGGCAGCGCTCCTGGAACTTGTATCGAAGTGCGGCAGTTGTTTTTTAATTTGCCTGTCCGGCGCAAATTCCTCCGCAGCGAAGAGACCGAACGCTCCCATATTCAGCATTACCTGACTTTGGCCGCACTCGCGTACCCGGAGGTGGCGTTTTCTTTTTTGCACGAGCAGCGCGTGGTTTGGCAATTGCCGCCGAGCAGCGCGGAAAACCAACCAGCTACACGGCTGACCGCATTACAAGAGCGGATGAGAGCGCTGCCGGGACCGGAGACCCGACTGCTGCCGGTCGATTTTTCTGCTTCGATCGAACCTCCTCGCGATTCGGAGCAGGTGGCGGAGGTCGAGCCTGGTTGGTTCCGGATTTGGGGATTCATCGGTGAACCGGGGATCTCGCGCGCTACTCGCGAAGAACAACATCTGTTCGTCAACCGACGGCCGGTGGAAAACCGCGGGCTCAACTTTGCTCTGATGGAAGGATACCACACCGCCCTTATGAAGGGGCGCTACCCGGTTTGTTGTCTGTTCCTCGAAATCAATCCCGCAGCGGTGGATGTGAATGTTCATCCCGCAAAAAAGGAAATTAAATTTCACCAGGAGCAAGCGGTGCGGAGGCTCGTGGCTCAAGCAATCCGCGAGACGTTGCTTTCCTTCCATAAGGCGCCAGCGCCGGCGACTGCCCCCGAGCCGTCGCCGCGCACTGTGGAAAATACGCTCGAGCCGAAGCCTGTTGACTCAAACCTATTTTCAGCCAAAGACACCTGCCACAACGCGGCCTTAATTTTACCGAACTCAACACCGCCCGTTCCGGCGAAACCAATTGCGTCCTGGCCAGCGCCTCTCTCGAGCCATGCTCCATTCTCCAACTCGCAAAGCCCACTCCCACTGACGTTAGAGAGGACCATTCAACTTTCCGGAAGTTCTGCTCCGGTATCGTCACCGCCGCCAAGTTCGCGCGAGCCGGTTCCTCTGTTGAATGTTCCGCTCCGGTTGGTCGGTGTGATCGGAAAATTATATGTAGTTTTGGAATCGGATAGAGGTCTGGTCTTGCTCGATCAACACGCGGCACACGAACGCATTCTATTCGAGCAGATGTTAGGCCGTTTGGAACAAGGGGACGCCCCCTCCCAGCGCCTGTTGCTACCAGAAACTGTGGAGCTTTCCGCGCGCGACGCTCATTTCTTGGGAGAGCAATTGACGACACTCGCCCGACTGGGTGTCGGGCTGAGTGAATTTGGCGAGCAGACATTCCTCCTCGATGCGTTGCCTCCGTTCGTCAAAGTTTCTGATGCCCGCCGCTTTGTTTTGGAATTGGTGGACGAGTTAAAAGCAGCGGGCGAAGGAGTCAATTCCTGGCGCCTTGGAGAACAGACCGTGGCTAAGACCGTCTGCCGCCATGCGGTGAAAGCCAACGATCCACTGACCGGTCCTGAGCTGGAAAACTTGGTGGATGAGCTGCGCCACTGCGCGATGCCCTACACATGTCCCCATGGAAGGCCGACTCTGATTGAGATGAATCTCCGCGAGTTGGACAAGAAATTTGGACGAACGCAATGATCCAAAGCTTTCCATGAACCGCCCGCCTCTCAGTCAAGAAAAAGGCCGGACTTTCGTCCGGCCCCCTTTCGTGATTGAATGTTTTCTATCGGCTACTGTTTGGCGCGATAGAATTTCTGAGCGCCCGTTAAGGTCACAAGCCGCGGGCTAGTCGCACCAGCAACATCAGCCCAAGGACCATTGACCACGTCCGCTGATTGTAGAGTGCCAGTGAATGTCACGGTGAGTCCCGCCGCTGTGCGGGCAACTGACAATGTCGGTTTCCCAACAGGTGGTGCCGGAGCCTGAATTCCCAGGAGCCAATCCACTGAGGCATCGAACAATTTCCAACCAGCGTCAGTGGCGACTGCCGCCGTGTTATCCTGGAAGAAGAAGAACACGCGACGAGCCGGCATGACGAAACCGCCGAATCCCTTTTCACCCTTGTCATAGTAAAAGATGATGGCCTGTGAGGGGTCGGTTGCAAGGGTGGCGACAATGTGACCTCCCACGGGCTGGGCCTGCGAGTAGGTCTCGGAAGCCGACGCCGTAACGAGTCCTTTCGGGAATCCAGCAGCCAACGGGCTGGATGGATCCACAATGTTGACATCCGTTTGAGCACCCGTGGTTCCTGGATTAGCGTTAGCTTCCATGAAGCCGAAGGCATCCGTGCTCGACGCTTCCCAGTCCATGGCGGGAATGGCAAGGTCTCGAAACTTTCCGATGCCCCCGACTTCTACCGTCCCAGAGCCAAGGCTCGACGTTTCAATAATCAAATCCCTGCCTTTCGCGGTGGATCCATCATCGGGCACGTCAGACCCCATGGCGAGCTGCACGTCGAAACCTCGATCGAGTAAATGCTGATTGATTGCGTTGTCACCTGCGAAGGTGAGCGGTCCAGGGTCAGCGGTCACAAGAAATACTCCTTTTTGAACTCCGATGGCGATCGACGAACTGGCGGCGATGGGATTCCCGAAAATGTCCTGCACTCCGCTCACCGTCAACTGATAGGTCGTCCCCGCTGCGATGGCTGTCGTCGTTAATTCGACCGTCTTCGCGCTGGAAGTGATCGCAGCGGCGCTCACCGTGATGCCATTGTCGATCTTGTAATTAGCGGCCGTATTGGCGGTGGCGGCTGACACAGGCTCGGAGAAGGAGACGAGAACTTTAGTGCTGCTCTTGAAGCTCCTTAAAGCGATCGCCAGCGTTGGGGGCGTCTTGTCTGAAACTATCTTTGCCACCACTTCAAGGCTGTTTGTGGATTTGCCGCTTGGCGCGCTTACAACTGCCCTGTATGTCCCGGCATCTGCAGGAGTGGTAGCTGGAATGGTGTAGGTTTTCGAAGTGGCACCGGGAATATTGACACCGTTCTTTTGCCACTGCACCACAGCGGGGAAGTTGAAGGCCGCTGGCACAACGATTCCATCCACGGAGAGGCTCAAAGACTTCCCTTCCTGCACGTCAGAAGCCACTGGTTGTAGCGTGATCTGGGGTTCGCCCTTGTTCGGTCTCGCGTTCGCGCCTATTTGAGAGCCGGAAAGGGGACGGAGCGATCCTGCTGGTGTCGTATCCCCTACTTTCCTCATCGCCACTTGAAGGTAATCTCCACCACCGCCCTCTTTCACAATCGCCACGAATGCGTATTTTTTCCCAGCAACCAAAGAGATCGGCGAAACCGTTGTTTCGTCCCCGGCACCAGGTTCTTTGAACGCATCACAACATCCGGTTTCTTCGGCGATTGGCGCGCCCGCTGCCGGGTCGGGAGGTGTCTCGTTTGGGCTCAGGAAGAGCTGCGAAGCATCATCGCTGCGAAGGAAAAAGTTAAATAAGCCGGTTTCGGAAGGAATAATGAAACCGGTGACACGAGCGCCGTAATTGTCCGCCAAACCATTCGGAGTATCGATTCCGGTCAGCAATCGAACCGCATCCGGCGCCTCCAGGTAATGCGGGTCATCGAGCAACCCGCTCACCGCTGTGCCTCCAATGCCTGTCCAAGCCTCGAACTTGACGACGCCTGGAGCGAAGTCGTTGCTGAAGGTCGCCACCGACAACGTCGCCTCAGTGCTGGTCAGCGTCCCCGCTGAAGTGACGATGATCGCTTTGTATTTGGCATTGTCATCCGCCGCTGTGGTCTTGACCGACAGAGAAAGGGCATTGCTGTTGGGAACATCCACACCATTCTTCTGCCATTTGGTGCTCGTGATTGTCACGGTCGGCGGGGCATCCAACGCGACAGATAGGACTGCCGTACTTCCGGCGTAAGCGGCAGTGTCTTTGGGTTGGCTGAAGATCACCGGAGCAGCCGGCAGCGAAAACGGTGAAAGGTACTTGCCAAGAATCGGTTTGTCACCATCGGCAAAATCCGGATCACCCTCATACCGGAAGGCAATGGAACTGTTATCACCTCCGCCGCCCTCGGTGGCAATCGACTGAATGAAATACGGTTTACCCGCCACGACGTTAATGTACGGGGATTGGTTGATTAAGCGGTCCGCGGGCAGTGTGCCGTTGCTAACCCGCGTTCGCCGGTCTTCCGTTCCATAAGCCCGCCGATTGTTCCATGTCGGCTCGGTAGCGACCTGAACCTTGTTCGCCGGATTGTCATCCGTGCTGACCCAGAGCTCGCCAGGGTCGTCCGTGGAAATTGCGAATTGAATCTTCCCGGTCTTCGGTGGGTAGAAATACCCGATCAACTCCATGTTATAGTTATCGCGAACATCAGAAGCGGCCGAATCGTCGTCGCCAACGTCGGGACCGGGATAACCGAAGTAGGGTCCCTCGGCACGCTTTGGATAGAAGGAGCCGTCATTAACCGCCGTACGAGTACGGATGGCCGCTCTTTGATCCCCCGCGTAAGTGCGGAAGTTGATGAAGCCCTGCGGCGTGGCAGGTGCAGCGGCTTGGGTGGCGACGACGGCCGAACCCAAGACCACCATCAGTGAATATAGAATGAGTGTTGTTTGGAGACGTGAGCGCATAATTTAACCTTTGATATTTTTCTTTCAGGGAGGAGGAACGTAACCAAACCAAACCATGACCTCACTCCAGTCCATCGAGACGTTAGCAAGCATCTTACGGCAGAGACGTGCATGGTTTCTTTGGAAATGTCCGTGGAGTTCAGCACGAAGCCGTGAGCCTGGCAAGATCAAAATCGACCGTTTGAATTTAGCCTGAAGCGCAGCGATCTTCTCCGCAACGGCAACGATTAGTGACGAAGCTTCAAAGAGGCATCGCCTGCACGGCGGGACTATCAGCCCGCGACCGCCTTCTTGATTTCCTTCAACTTCTGGAACTCTGGTTTGGTGGAATAATACTTGTCGAGCGGATAGCATCCGCTGATCAAACCGTTGCGTGGTCCCGTAGTGCAGTCACTGAACGTGCGGCAAATCACTTTGGTATTGAGTGTTCCACGTTCCACTGCGTCGGCCAAAATATTTGGATACGACAGCACCATGCGACCGAGACCGATCATGTCGGTCCATCCGTTTCGGATAGCATATTGCGCGACGTGGGGCAGGTATTCTTGCAAGTAGCTGTAGGCGGTTCCGACCAGGACCAGATCCTTGGGAGCGCGCGCTTTGATTTCCCGCACGGCATTGATTTGCCGTGCGACATCAATGAGCGGATCATGCGCCGGTTGATAACCATCGGATGGAGGGTAGGCAGCGGGCCGCTGAATATGGGGGTTGTAGTAGGGCGAGCCGGCGCTGAGATTCAGAATCTTCACACCCAGTTGCGCGCAAAGCTCCACGAACTGAAATGTCTCGGTCAAATCGTACCTAACAGGATTGTGTTGATCGACGCCGAAAGCGTAGCGATACGGCAGGCAGTGCGAGAAATCTTCCGGGATGCCAGGACCAAGTTTGCCGGGCTGAGAGAACGAGGAGTCCGGTTTGAACGGAACGAAATCAAATGCGCTCAAGCGAACCCCGAACTCGATCTTGTTCCCGCTGGCGCGAATGCCCTCCACGATTTCGCGCAGGATTCGAGTGCGATTTTCAAAGGCGCCACCATATTTTCCAGGCCGTGTAAACGCGCTGAGAAACTCGTGTAAAAGATAACCGTGGCAATGCTTGATATCGACAAAGTCAGCACCGACATCCCGCGCAACTTTCGCCGCATTGATGTAATCCTGGATGAGCTCCTCGATTTCACTGTCGGCAAAGACCTGCGCGTCGCTAGTGACATTGAATTTTCTGTCGAGAATTGGATGACGATATGCCACGCGCGGTTCCATACGTTTTTTGTCATTCGGCTTGCAGAAGCGGCCGGAGTGGGTGAGCTGAAAACCGATCGCCAGATCGTCGGTGTTGCCGAACCGTTCCTTGTGCGCCCGCACGAGGATCTCGCGAAGCTCGGCTAGCCCGGCTTTATTCTCTTCATTAATGATGAGTTGATTTGGGTTGGCGCGCCCGTCTGGCCGGATCGCCATTGCCTCGCCACCGTAGATGAGTTTCGCGCCGCTCTCGCCGAAACGTTGCCAGCGGCGACGCATCTCCTCGGTGACGCCGCCAGTGGTCGTGCCGTCCCAACCTTCCATCGGCTGAACGGCGTAGCGATTGCCTAAAGTTTTGCCATTGATTGCCACGGAGCTCACTGGTTGCGCCAACGGGGACATTGCGCCAGTGACGATGGAGTCTTCGCAGGGCAAGTCCAACCCGAGCGCGGCAACATGCTGACGAAACTCTGCCACCGTCTTAAGCGTCGGGATGCGTGTGAGCTTGAATGGTTCAGCCATAAACAAATAGCAGTAGATGAAAGTTCAAGGTTTGATATTTTTTGGCGGGAGTAAAATGGAGCCAAAAAAGGTTAGATATTTTTCCACTTTCGATTCTCGCAAAAGCAGCAGAGCCAGCTCGCGGGCGTGATAATCGCCCCACATTGAGCTCTCGCCGTTCGGGACCTTCTGCCCCGGCGCGATGTAATCCCAGCCGTTCGGCCGATGATAAACAGAGTGGAGCAGCAGCCCTTGATGCTTAGGGTTGGTGGAAAGATAAGGTTCATCGAACAGAGTGCTGGCCACGGTAAGACCAGCTTGGCAAAAGCGTAGGCCGTTCTGGACGTCGCGGTGGGCGCCAAGGTAATTACCGAGGCGAATGAGACCTTGCGCGGCAATGGCGGCGGCGGAACTGTCCACTGGCTCCCAGTCATTGTAGGGGTCGGCCGGCTTCTCCAGATAGCCGCCAAGGCGATGCAGGTTTGGCGCGCCAGTGTCCCAGATGGGAACGCCATCGGAGCAAGAATTTGCGATATAGAAGTCCGCGGCGGCAGTGGCAGCGCGAAGCAGCAGGGCTTTCAGTGTGGCTGCATTGGGCACGACGCGGCTGGCCTTCTTGGGACTCTCTGGCGATCCAACTCGATCAGCAGGCTCAGGAACCAAGCCGAGCAAGTCGTGCTCAGGGACGTTTTCCAGAAACTCCAACTGCTCTGCGAAACCAAGTATTGCCCAAGCCAGGCCGCGCGTCCAAGTGCTGAACGGAGAGTAGCCTTGCTGCGAGTTCGGACAGCGATAATGGCCGTCATTGACATTGAAGATGCTCTCGTGCGCCGTCCGTCCAGGAACGTCGTAAGCGTCGCGGCCTTGGCCGTAATAGATGGCGAAGCGGGCCGTAGTAGCGGCGTGTTCAACGAGCCGTTGCAGGAGAGAAATTCGCTGATCATGCTCGCCCATGAGCGCATGGCCAAGCGCGTGACCGACAGCGAGCGATCTCAGCGACCGCATCGTGTCGATAAAAAGTGAGTGCGGCCCGTTGAACGAGTAAATGTAACCATGGCCGTCGGCGATGCGAGTCCAACGCGCAGCCTGCACCGCCCCGGAGACTTTCAAGGCTAATTCATAAAACTCCTGTTCGCGGTCGTTTTGCGGAATTTTCCCTTCACGCATCAGCCGGAGTAGATTGCCGTAAGTGGAGATATTGTTGAAGCCGTGGTCATGCACGCCAACGTGCGAAACGTGCGTCGCCATCAGCTCGACGGTTTTGCGGCGCCCCATCTCGAGAAAACCGGCGTCGCCCGTGGCATCAAATTGGAGGAGAGCCGAGCCGAACTGAAAGCCCTGCGTCCATTCGGTCCAGCCGCGAGAGGTGTATTTGCCTTGGACGGTGAAAACCGGCGTGCCACGCGCCGGATTCCAGCGCTTCTCGACGGTCGAGATTTTTTCCGCGGAGAGATCGAACAAGCGATTGATTTTGGCAATGAGCTTTTGCGGGGTCAGCTTATTATTGATTTTGATAGGCATGGCGTTTTGTCAAAATTATCAGGCGAGTTGAATCAGCTGAACGAGTTCCACATGAGGTGACCCGAGATCATCCAAATTGGTTGGGGAGTTCAAGGTCCATTCGCAACTCATGCGCCCGCTCACAGCCGCCGCAGATGAAAGCCTCCATCCACGTTGATGACCTCACCCGTGCTGAAGGGCAGCAAATCCTCAGCAAGAGCGGCGACGGCCTTGCCGACATCTCCGGGCGTGCCCCAACGCTTGATCGGAGTTAAGCCCTCGCTGATCAGTTTATCGTATTTCTCTTTCACCGGCGCGGTCATGTCGGACGCTATGACGCCGGGACGGATCTCGTAAACGTTGATCCCGGCGTCGGCGAGGCGAGTCGCATAGAGCTGAGTCATCATGCCCAGGGCGGCTTTGGCAAGACAGTAATCACCGCGGTTAGTCGAGACGGCGTATGCGCTGATGGAAGAGATCGTGACAATTTTCGGGCGCAGGCTGGAGTTCACTTTAATTTGCTCGATCATCCATCGAGCAGCGAGCTGGGTCAGGAAATAGGGCCCTTTCAAGTTGACAGCCATGAGCCGGTCAAAGTTTTCTTCAGTGGCATCGAGGAGATCGGCGCGGCCAATGGACGTGATTCCGGCGTTGTTGACCAGCAAGTCCAGCCGACCAAAAGCAGCTTTGGAAAAATCAATCAACTTCTGCCGATCCGCCGCGATCCCGACATCCGCCTGGCAAACCTCGGCACGGATCACGCGGTTCACTCCCCTGCCCTGGGCGACACAATCCGCGGCCGTCTGCTCCGCAGCCTTCACATTGCCTGCATAATTGACGATGAGGTCGAAGCCTATCCTCGCCAGTTCCAAGGCGATGCCCCGCCCAATTCCGCGCGAAGCGCCAGTGATAAGTGCAACCCGGTTCATTGAAGACAACGATATACAAAGCGGTTGAAGAGTATCCAGTTGAATTGGCTGGTGGAATCATCTCTGTCACAGAACTAGTTTCACGGCTTGCGCGTTCCGCAGTCACAATCGCGGCCTCGGAAAGATTAAATTTTTGCAGTCCACGGCGGTTGCTGCGTATTCTGGCGAGATGGTTGCCAGAACGGACACGGAGCTGACTTACCGCTATGAACGATGGCGGGCGATTGCCAGCGGCATTTTGGAAACGGCTGGAAGCACTTTCTTGCTATTGATTGCTTTGCGAGCGTTCCACGCCGGGGCAACGGCGAAAGCTCTGGTCGCGGGCGGAGGTAGCCTAGGTCTTATGATTGCACCCGTCGTGGTGTCGGCCGTCTCGAGTTCAGGCTGGAGGGCGGCCAAAGCAGCTTCAGCGCTTGCTGCGGGAGGAGCGGTCTGTTTTTTAGCGATGGCGCTGATGCCTGTTTTGCCAGTCTTCGTGATTGGCAGCATCATGGCGCTGACAGCCTCTTCGGCAGCAGTTCCGCTGCTGACTCAGATTTACCAGGAGAATTATCCGGAAAAAAACCGAGGATACCTTTTCTCAAGGACGGTAATGATTCGCATTGCCACGGCGGCGCTCTTTAGCGAACTGGCTGGAAGGGCTCTGTCGGGGCACCTCGATTCTTTTCAGTATTTATTGCTGGTCTTTGCCGGCGCTTTTGCCGGCGGCAGCTTTTGTCTTGGCAGATGTCCCTCCCGTCCTTTGAAAGACTCAGGCGGGACGCACCCTTTTCGGTCGCTCAGATTTGCCTGGCACGACGCGTTATTTCGCCGGACGTTGATCTGCTGGATGCTCATGGGGTTCGGCAATCTCATGATGATTCCGCTGCGCGTGGAATACCTTGGAAATGCGAAATATGGCTTGGAACTGAGCGGCAGTGAAATCGCTTTTCTGACCGGGGTTGTCCCAAATGCCGCCCGGCTAGTGCTTAGCCCGGTTTGGGGTTGGCTGTTTGATCGGATGAATTTTTTTATTTTGCGCCTGACTCTGAACGTCAGCATGGGACTGGGGATTCTGGCTTTTTTCACTAGCCAAGATGTCAGCGGTTTGATCTTAGGCGCAATTGCATTCGGCATCTCGAATGCGGGCGGCGATGTGGCTTGGAGCTTGTGGGTGACAAAATTCGCTCCGGCCGACCAGGTCGCCGATTATATGTCCGTGCATACTTTTTTCACCGGGGTGCGGGGAATCTTAGCTCCGTTGGTTGCTTTTCACCTGAGCCAACAGGTTTCGATCCAAGTACTCGGATGGATTGCAGCGGGCCTGGTGGCCGCATCGTGCATTCTGTTGCTCCCAGAAATTAAATTTGGCCGTTTAGGCCGTCGGGCAAGCGCGCTTGTCGAGGAGGTTTCCGAGTGAATAAAGATTTCACGATCCGATCAACTCGAGCTGGAGTGAATGAGCCGTCGAGGTTGGAATCATTGTCTGGGCGTTGCGCGTTGACTGAATGCGACGTGACTTTCTTCGGGAAGTTTTAACATCCTTAATCATGCTAGAACTTGAAGAAGCTCAACAGCGGATTTTGGCGATAGTCAAACCTTTGGCCAGCGAGGTGGTGCCCTTGGATATTGCCGTCGGACGCCCTCTGGCTGAAAGCATGACGGCTTCGATTGATCTCCCGGTTTTCGACAATTCAGCCATGGATGGGTATGCCGTAAGAGCTGAGGACGTGGCGAGGGCCAGCGCGGATCAACCCGTTTCGTTGCGGCTTCTCGGACGAGTTGCCGCTGGAGAGATTTCGCGAGAGGAAGTGAGACCAGGCACATGCGTGCGGCTGTTCACAGGCTCTCCTTTGCCACGAGGCGCAGATGCAGTGGTGATGCAAGAGGACACTCGGCTGAACCCGGTCCAACCCGATCAGGTTTTGTTTTTGGAGAGCGTCACGCCGTGGGAAGCTGTTCGGCTCAAAGGGGAGGACGTGAGGAAAGGCGCTGTTCTGACAGGAATCGGAGAGCGCCTGACTACCGGCCGAATCGCCTTGCTTGCGGCAGCAGGTTGGAAGGAAGTGCGAGTTGGCTCTCGGCCCATCGTTGGTCTTGTTGCCACAGGCAGCGAACTTCAAGAGGGCGGTCAACTGCTGGGTCCAGGTCAGATTTATGAGAGCAATCGCGCGACTCTTTCTGCGCTCGTCTTCCAAGCCGGAGGGAAGCCGAAACCATTTCCCCTTGTGCAGGATGATCTCATCGCCACTCAAGCGTTCCTTGAACAAGCGTTTGCCGAATGCGACGTGGTCGTCACGTCCGGAGGCGTGTCGGTCGGGGAATTTGATTTTGTAAAGAACGCATTCGAACGGATGGGGGGCGAACTCATGTTTTGGAAAGTGGCGATTAAGCCGGGAAAGCCTTTCGTGCTGGGCCAATGGCGCAGGAAGCTGCTGTTCGGTCTGCCGGGTAATCCTGTCTCGGCGCTGGTTACTTTTCTCCTTTTGGTGAGGCCCGCTCTGTTACGGCTTCAAGGAGCGTCAGACCTGTTTCTGCCGGCACACAACGGAATATTAGCCGAAGCAGTCGTGAATCGAGGAGGCCGTCGGCACTTCATGCGGGTAGCGGTGGGTAGCGGTGGAAATGTTCACTCCGCCGGCACTCAGGCTTCCCATTTTTTAAGTTCACTCGCACAGGCGAACGGCCTTCTAGATGTTCCGCCGCGAACGAGCTTGGCAACCGGAGAAACGGTTTCAGTGCTGCGGTGGGAGTGAGCAATACAACGGACCAGCGAGTCTTAAAACGCGCGACGCGGAAGCTCCAAAACTGCTGGCTTGGCCTGAATGACCGGCGTGCCTCGAGGCGGAAGAACAGACGGAGTGGCTGAAGAGGAAGAAAAGGGAATGCCTAGGGCTCTAGGATGGAACGTATCCAAAAATTGTGGACGGCTCACGCTGGCTTGTCCCGGCAGCCCGCCGAATGGATTCGATGGGTTAGTTTCACTGCTGTCGCTCGAATAATTTTCCGGCCTCCTGCCAATGACAGGATTGATCTCCAATCGAGTGCTGTCTTGTTGCAGATTGAGTGGATCAGTTAATGGATTAGTGAGGATCTTTCGCCCTCCCAACAGTTTCTCGAACTCCTGGAACCGTAGCTCCTGCTCTCGAGTTCGCCCAGTCCACGTTGCGCCGGACAAAGTCGGGTTGGACATGTGATTCGGAGCCGACGCGTGTGTTAATCGGCCATTGAGATCGAGGCTGAAACGGCTAACGTAATCGGCGGAGTGGTTGGGGTGAAGCAGTTCTTTCAGATTCAGTTCCGCGATCGGCAGTGTCGATTCAAGGCTCTCTTCCTCAGCAGTTGACGAAAAAGATTTACGGCGGCTCGCCAACCTTCCGTCATTGAGATCGTATTCGTCGTCTTTCGGCCCCTTCTGTCGTGCAGTCAGGGATTTGCTTTTGCGATCGTGCTCAGATGAGCCCTCAAAAAAGCGCTCGGCAGCCCCCTTAGGCTTCGCGTTGCGCGTATCGGGGTCATAGTCGCGAATTTTAAAAATCTCTTTCAACGCAGCATCCTGGTCCAAAGTCTCGGGAGTGCTAAAAATCCAGTTATTATCGTCGGCTTTTTCCTTTCGAATTCTGTTTGAGTGAACAGGAGGGGGCAAGACCGGCATAAAGGAGCCGCTGTCGAGATCGTTCCTTGATCTAAAAAGCTCTAAAGGCCTCGAAAAAGGATCTTCCTTTAAAGGCTTGCTGGGCATTTCCCGCTTATCCGCTTCATCCGAGATTTGAATTTTCTCTCCCGTCCAGGCCCGATCTGTGAGCGAAAGGAATGCGACGCCCAGAAACAAAACCAGCTTCAGGCGCTCAATACGGTCTGAGAATGAATTACACATCGACTGCAATGCTTAAACGAGAAATCAAACGTTCGACAAAATACAGCATTTCCGAGCTTTGTAAATGATTAGAACCAGTGGAGTTGACCGTCGCACTCACCTCTCCGTTCAAACTTTTCTGACGATTAACGGCATTGGGATTCGGGCAAGGCGAGCGCGTCGATCCTAATCTGCGGCTTCCGATCCCAAGCCTAAGCTAGCGAACTCCGCGGTAGGATTAAACCTAGGGGCGATCGGATTCAACGCTCACGCCAGACTCAATATCGTCAGCTTGTTTAACAACTAAAACTTGACAACTTCACTTTGCACTACAAAGTTAAACGTCATGGAACCACATTGGGCCGCTGAACACCTGCAGGTTATTCGAACCCTCATGGAGCGATCTGCGATATATCGACGCGCGCTTGCTCCCATCATGCTGCTCTTGGGCATTCTCGGGATTGTCGCAGCATCCACCGGCGTCTTCCTGTCCATTCAAACTGGAGTTGCGTTTGGGATATATTGGGTAATGGTCAGCATCCTCGGTGTTTCCGGGGCCTATCTGATGGTACGGCGTCAGGCGTTGAAAGACGCCGAGCTCTTCTGGTCGCCGCCGACTCGGCGTGTCACTCAGGCTGTGCTACCTCCACTTGCAGCGGGGTTAGTGGCCAGCGTCTTGATCATCTTCTCCTCCATGGGTGAACCCTCTGTCATCCGTTGGCTATTGCCCTCGTGGATGGTCTTATACGGCTGCGCTCTGCATGCGGCTGGTTTTTTTATGCCACGCGGAATGAAATTATTTGGGTGGGGGTTTATCCTTAGTGGCTGCGCTGTTGCGAGTGTTTTGAGAACCGCTGAATGGTTGAAAGATTTGAGCACGGCTCACGTTCTGATGGGCTTTTTTTTTGGAGGACTGCATCTGGCCTATGGGGTTTATCTTTACTTCACAGAACAGAGGAAGAATGAGACGTGAACCCAACGCCATTTCTAAACTTAGACCGCGTCATTCACGAAAAAGGACGAATGGCCCTCATGTCACTCCTTGCCGCCACGCCGGAGCTATCCTTTACCGAGATGAGGGACACGCTGAGCATGACCGACGGCAACTTGAGCGTTCATCTCCGCACCCTCCAGGAAGCAGGTTACGTCGCTGTCACGAAGACCTTTCAAGATCGGAGGCCCCTAACCACGTGCTCACTTACCAAAGCCGGGCGCCAGGCTTTTGCAGACTACATCGATCTCCTCGAACAAATCGTCCAACAGAACAAAAAAAAGTGAACCCCTTCCGTTCTATGTGTCCCAATCACACGAGACTTTGTTTGGCAAAGGCCTTCTGGTCTATCTTCGGAATCCGAGAAGGCGGACGAACAACGCGGGAAAGGAGTTTTGAGTGGGCCTTTCGACTGCTGAATTCCAAACCCCTCACGCCCGCCTTACTTCCGCAGCCATGAAGATTATTCGCGCAGCCCACTTAGGCATGTGCTTCGGCGTTCGCGACGCCATCGCGCTGGCTTTGCAACATGCAAAGGAACGCCCCCTGACGATTCTTGGCGAGTTAGTGCATAACGAAGCGGTTTTAACCTCGCTTCGAAGCCAAGGAATAAGGATTGCACCCCAACCCGAGCTTGTGGAGACCCCCACGGCAATGATTACAGCACATGGAGCCTCGGAACGCGCTATCAAGCGCGCTCGAGGGCTGGGCCTGAATATCATCGAGGCCACCTGTCCGCTCGTTGATTTCGCTCATCTATCCGTCGCCAAACTTGTCCGCGCGGGCTATCACCCGGTTATTATCGGTAAGCGCGATCATGTGGAAGTTCGCGGCCTTACGGAGGATTTGGCCGAGTATGATGTCGTGCTCGATGAGAAGGACCTCGACACGCTCAAGGAACGCGCTCGATTCGGCATCGCTGCGCAGACAACTCAGCCTATCGAAAAAGTCCGACACATGGTTTCCATGATTCGGCAGCGGTTCCCAAACTCAGAAGTTCAATTTACCGACACAGTCTGCCAACCGACGAAGCAACGGCAACTGGCCGCTCTAGACCTTGCGCGAAACAGCGACGTCGTGATCGTGATTGGCGGTGCCAACAGCAACAACACTCGCGAACTGGTGACGACATGCGGTCGGTATTGCTCCCGCGTCTTTCATGTGCAAGACGCGGCGGGCTTGAGGGCTGATTGGTTTTTCGGAACCAGCACGGTCGGTATCGCTGCGGGGACTTCGACGCCCGACGCAGTGATTGACGAAGTTGAGGAGCGGTTGGAAGCATTCGCTCGTGAGGCCGCCGAATGCACCACGGAACTGACCCACCCCTTAAGTTTGGTGGCTACTGCGTAGGAATTTCCAAAACTCTGGATGCAGACCAACGGATTGGCTGTTACGCTCCAATAATTATGAAACAATTTAGCGTCGTTTTTTTCTTGGCGTCGGCGGTAGCTCTAGCTCAGACGCCTCGCCAGAACATTTTGATTTCACCTGAAGTGCAGGCAGATCGGCGCGTGACGTTCCGCGTTCATGCGCCCAAAGCTTTGGAAGTGGGCCTTTTCGGTGACTGGATGGCTCCGGGAACCTTGCGGAACATGGCACGGGACGACCAAGGCGTTTGGAGCGTGACCACGTCCCCCCTCGAACCCGGCATTGCCATCTACACCATCTCCGTCGATGGCATCACAGTTCCCGATCCGGTGAATCCTCGGTTGAAAGTGCGAGCGCGGACGTCGGCGAGTCTGGTGGATGTGCCAAGCAATCCTCCAGAACTATGGCAACCCCGCGACGTGCCTCACGGAACGATCGAAATAAATTGGGAGAAATCCAAAGTCATCGGAGATACTCGCGCCCACTACGTTTA
>SIBE01000067.1 GCA_009695265.1 Pedosphaera sp.
GGGGCCACTCTTTATGAACTCTGAACGCATCGCTCTCGAGCCAATCCTGAAACAGTATTTCGGTTTCACTTCCTTTCGCCCGTATCAAGAGGAGATCATTCGTGACGCGCTGGCTGGACGCGATGTGTTTGCATTGCTTCCCACGGGCGGCGGCAAATCGCTCTGCTTTCAGGTGCCGCCGTTGGTGCGACCGGGCCTCACCGTCGTCGTGTCTCCATTGATCGCGCTGATGAAAGACCAGGTGGACGCAATGCAGGCCATCGGCGTGGCGGCAACTTTTTTGAATTCATCACTCGAGCCCCACGAGTCGCGCTCTAGGTTGCGCGGACTGCACACCGACCAATTTCGCCTGTTGTACGTCGCCCCCGAGCGGCTGATGCTCTCCGGCTTTCTCAGTGATCTTCAAAGATGGAATGTCCGTCTGATTGCCATTGATGAAGCGCATTGCATTAGCGAGTGGGGCCATGATTTTCGGCCCGAATACCGCCAGCTAGCCGGGCTGCGCGAGCTTTTTCCGAATGTGCCGGTCATGGCGCTGACGGCGACCGCGACAGAACGGGTGCGGGAGGACATCCTGAAACTACTGCGCCTCCGCGATCCAAGCCGATACGTTGCGAGCTTCAACCGGCCTAATCTGAGTTACCGTGTGCTGGCTAAGAACAAGCCCTATGAGCAAACACTCGCCTTCATCCGGGAGCGGCTCAAGGAAAGTGGAATCGTCTATTGCCAGAGCCGCAAGACTGTCGAAAAGGTCGCGGAACGCTTGAACGCCGATGGGATAAAAGCCAAGCCGTATCATGCGGGATTGGAAATCAAGGACAGGACTAGACATCAGGAGCTTTTCCTCCGTGATGAGGTGCGGGTGATCTGCGCCACGATTGCGTTTGGGATGGGCATCAACAAGCCAAACGTGCGCTTCGTCCTTCATTACGACCTGCCGAAAAATGTCGAAGGCTATTATCAGGAAACGGGCCGGGCCGGGCGCGACGGCTTGCCGAGCGAATGTCTGTTGCTCTTCAGTTCAGGCGATGTCGTCAAGCAAACCCAATTCATCGAGGAAAAGTCCAACCCGCAGGAACAGCAAATCGCGCGCGCCCAGCTCCAACAAATGGTGCATTACGCCGAATGCGCCGCCTGTCGCAGGAGTGAACTGCTGCGCTATTTCGGCGAGAATTTAGAGAGTGAGAATTGCGGAGCGTGTGACAACTGCGTTTCACCACGTTCGACGTTCGATGGCACGATCGCGGCGCAAAAATTCCTCTCCTGCGTTTATCGCATTCGCGAAAAGAGCGGCTTCGGCGTCGGATTGAACCATGTGATCGAGGTGCTGACAGGCGCCGAGACGGAGAAAATCCGGCGCTGGCGGCATGAGCAACTCTCCACTTACGGGATTGGCAAAGAGCACAGCCGTTCTGAATGGGCCGCGATCGGCCGCGAGCTGATTCGCCTGGGGCACCTGCGGCAAAGCGCCGAAAAATTCAGTGTGCTCGAACTTACTGATGATGGCCGCGCCATGTTGAAGCAAAGAAAATTAATAACTCTGACGAAGCCGATGACCGTTCCGGAGCCGAGCGCACATCGGGCTGGCGAAATCAGTTGCGACGAAGGTTTGTTCGACCGGTTGCGTCAACTGCGCAAGAAACTAGCCGACGACCAGGATGTGCCTGCCTACATTGTTTTCTCCGATGTCGCCCTGCGGCAAATGGCGCGCGAGTATCCGACGAACGAAGTTTCATTCGCCCGCATTAGCGGCGTCGGCCAGAAAAAGCTTCAGCAGTTCGGCCGAACTTTCCTCCTGGCCATCGCGGAGTATTTGCAGACCAACTCACGCCAAATCTTTGCGGACAATTCGTTTGCCGTCTCCCCTCCCACCGCGCCGCCAAAACCACACCTGAACGACTCAACGCGCGAAACTTTGCAACGGTTTCACGCCGGTCAATCGGTCGAGGAGATCGCGCGCGACCGAGGCTTAGCGGCCGGAACAATCTATTCTCACTTGGCGGAGGCAATTCAGAATGGCGAACAGATCGCCGTCGAGCAGCTTGTAACGGCCCCTGAGGGAAAGGAAATACTGGCAGCTTTCGAGCAGGTCGGTTTTGCGAATCTAACCGGAGTTTGGGAACTTCTCGGCGGACGCTTCGATTATGGAGTTCTTCGAGTGTGTCGCCCTTTGTTAAAGGCGAAGCGGCATCTCAAGGTGAGCTAAAATGCGAAAGGGCCGGAGCTTTGGGATAGGCACGTTGCCGCAGGACGCTTTGATGCCTGGGCTGCCGGGCATCAACTCGCGAAGATGCGGTCCATTTGTTCCGACAGTTCCTTTAGACCTTCCAGGGTGCCGCCGCCGCCTTGTTCAGCGATCCCCCAGCCGTGATACCCTATCTCATCCAAGGCTTTCATGATATCAGGCCAATCATTTGTGCCTTGCAGAAACGGCACTCTGAAGCCTGCTCCCGGCCCTTCTTTGTCTGCCTTGGTGCGACTGTATTCCTTGATGTGAAGTTTCTGAATGCGCTTTCCGAGAATCCGTATCCATTGCTCGGGCCAGCAGTCCTTAACGACATTGCCAATATCAAAATGCCAGCCAACCCACGGGCTATTGAACTCATCGACGTAACGAGCGGCTTCGAGCGGGCTCACGAGAAACCTGTTCCAAACATTTTCAATGGCTATCTTGACGCCAAGCTCTTCGGCTAGCGGGAGTGCTTTGCGGATTTCCGCCTGCGAACGTGTGTAAGCATCGGCGTAGGAAACCTCCTTTGTAACGACCGCAGGAACGAGCAGGACGGACGTAGCGCCGTAGCGTTTGGCGTCGCGCAACGAGGTTTTGAGGCCCTCCAATCCAACTTCGCGTGCGGTCGGGTTCGGATCAGAAAGCGGTTTGGCCCAATGCGTATGGCAACAAACGCTCGGCAGTTGCAATCCCGTTTCATCCCGCGCTTTCAAGACCGATTCCTGATCCATGCCGCCCATCGGTTCGACGCCATTGAACCCTGCCTCTTTCACTGCTTTGAACTTTTCCAGAACGGAGCCTTTGACTCCCACCGTTGCAAACATGATGCCCTTTTTCAGAGAGCGTTTCTTGCCTTGCAATAGCTCCTTTTCAGCGGCCATTGAGGCAACGGGGTTCAGCGCAGCAAGGGCCGCGGCACCGCTGCTGACCTTCAAGAAATCGCGACGATTTAAATTATTGTTCATGGAATGGGATATTGAGTCATTTTTGGCACCGCAACCGCCGCGGCGCATCAGATCATCGGAGTTTAAACAAACCGCGTTCGGCCCGGCATAGCCAGCGGCGCGATCGGGAGATTCATGTTCCAGTCGAGCTTCTCCGGCACGAGGCGTTCCTCCGAATTGAGCGCCTGTTCCCAAGTTACTTCCTGCCCAGTGTAAGCGGCCATGCGTCCCATGATCGCCATCAAGGTGCTTGAGCACATTCGGTCGCCGTTGTTGATAGGCTTGCCAGCCCGGATCGACGCAAAGAGTTCATCGTGCTCCACTTGATACATGTCGGGATTAGGGCCGTCGTAAGCCCAGCTCTTTTCACCCGTGATTTCCACCGGTGTTCTCCGCCCTCCGATGTTTCCCAGGCCTTTCGTCCCCATCAGATAATCCCTGGTTTCGCTGTAACAGCCGGTCTGTTGGCGGCAGCCCAAGAACGCGCGGACTCCATCCGCATACTCGTAATTGATCTCAAAGTGGTCGTAAATGTTCCCTTGGTTATTCGGGATTTGACGACCGCCAACCGCGACCGCTTTCAATGGTGGAACGTCTTTCATCGCCCAAGCGATTTTATCGATGCTGTGTACCGCCTGTTCCACCAGGCCATCGCCACAAAGCCAGACAAAATTATACCAGTTCCGCAATTGCCATTCCACGTCCGTGACCCCAGCCGGACGCGTGTTCGCAGGGGGCATCGGCTTCACTGGACCGGTGTAATAAGTAGCATAGATAGCCCGAATATTTCCAATGGCGCCATCGTGGATTCGCTTAAACATCTCGCGTCGGGCGTAGTCGTAGCGCCAGCAAAAACCCGCCACGAGTGCGAGTTTCTTTTTCTTGGCCTCTTCCACGCTAGCCAGCACGGAACGGAGCCCCGGAGCATCCGTCGCCATGGGCTTCTCACAGAACACATGTTTGCCAGCAGCGATGGCGGCCTTGAGATGTTGGGGACGAAAACCGGGCGGAGTTGTCAAAATGACCAGGTCCACACCGCTGTCGATGACTTTTTGATACGCATCCAAACCGATAAAGGAACTCCCCGGCTCGACGTTCACCTTGTCCGGCAATCCTTTCTTCAGCGTATCTAAGCTCCCTTTGATCTTGTCGGGGAACACATCCGCCACGGCAGTCAGGATCAAGTTTTTGTCTGCGTTCAGCGCCTGATTCGCGGCACCTGTCCCGCGACCCCCACAGCCGATCAGACCAACACGAATCGTATCGCTATTTTGAGCAAACGATGTCTCTGGGAAGCTCAAATTGGCTGCGGCAATTCCACCGAGAGCAGCGGCCGAGGAAGTTTTAAGGAACTGGCGGCGGGAGGTTTGGGGCAGCGGGTTTGGGTTCTCGTTCATTTTTAGATGGAGGTATTGGGTCTTTGATATGGATAAATTTGGGAGGCTGGTGAGTCAAGGAAAGCGGCCTCACTTCCACCTGCCAATCCTGTCCCAGGCGCATGGAATGCAGCCTCAGCTGGCGATGAACTCCGTTAAATATTGGTCTGGAACTGGCCGCCATAAACTCATTGTTCAACAAGCGATAACACCGATGTCTGTCCGGAGACTGTTGGACGCTCGATGGGAAAACTTTATTTCAATTTATTTCTGATACTCCAGTTTGTTATTCCATATCCGTTGGACCTAGCAGCTCTCGTTGACAATTAACTCGATTCGCCCAAACCACCGCGCACCTTCACGACGATGGAGCCCAAAAACTGAAACTGCTGCTCTCGGGCCAAATGAATGACCTGTCGATGGAATATTAAGACCATGCACTGAAGCCCGAGCTGCTGTCAACCGATGAATCTTGATCCGTCGTAGTTCAACAGCATTCAGCATTTCGCACTCTGAGGAGCACTGCGCGCGATGACATCTTTATCGAAGCGCGGCCATCTTGGCGGTGCTCCGGGGTTAAAATAAGAATTGCTGCTCACTCAATCATGAACCGGCCAAAAAGAAGCTCGCGCGACGGCGACTGCTGAAATACAAGTAAGACACAGGCGAGCAGTTGATTTTGCCCGAACGGTACGCTTAGATTCTCGACTGGTTTCCGCAGCAAGAAATGCAATCCGCTCCCTATGAGTTCGAAATCAAAGAAGAAAGTTGAGCTGAAATCGGTGAGCAAGCCGCAGAGCGCCAAGTCGGGCGTTGCGCAACCGCGGCTTGCCCAACCACGGAACACACAGATCAACTGGGCTCGAGCGTTCCTGATCGTAGCCATCGCCATGGCGGGCTATCTGGCATGGGCGTCCCTTAGTGGCGGGTCCTTGGCGGGGTGCGGGCCCGAATCTGGATGCGATCGCGTAATGCAAAGCCGTTGGGCGTATTGGCTTGGAATTCCTGTCAGCATCCCGGCTTTGCTGACGTATTTTGGAATTTTGGCGGCGACATTCTCGGCACGGGAAAGCGCGTTTGCGGAGCGCCAGAAGCTCAGTTGGAACGTTATCATCATTCTATCGGTGACGATGACGGGCGCGGCTTTATGGTTCATCGGTTTGCAATTGTTCGTCCTGAAAAGCTTCTGTCCTTTTTGCATGACCGCCCATTCGAGTGGTCTCATCGCCGCCGCCATCCTCTTAAACAACGTTCCCATCCAACCCGCCAACACGAAACTCAAGCGACCCGAAACGGCATTCGCCGTGAACCCCGCCGTGCGAAACAAGCTTGCGCTCGCCGGCGTGTTTGGCGTCGCGATTCTTATGGCGGGGCAAGTGTTGGTCACGAAACAGCAACGGCACCAAGTGAGATCCGTGGCCGCATCGTCTGCTCGAGTGGAGACGCCAAAGAACGAACCGAGAAAACTGGAACTTCACGCCGGGAAATTCCAACTCCTTTTGGATGAAATGCCGATGATGGGTTCGCCGGCCGCCTCGAACGTCATGGTCAGTTTATTCGATTACACGTGCCATCATTGCCGGGATATGCACGGCATGTTATTGGAAGTTCAGCAACGCTTTAGCAACCACCTCGCGATTGTTACCTTGCCCATGCCGCTGGATGCGAACTGCAATTACCTCATGACGCGAACGCCGAGCGCCCATGTAAACGCGTGCGAGTACGCTCGGCTTGGATTGGCAGTGTGGCGCGCCGATCCCAAGGCTTTCCCCCAATTTGACTCTTGGGTCTTTGCGCCATCACCTCCCTTGCCGGTAGCCGCGGTGAAGCAATATGCGGAGGACTTGGTGGGCCGCGAAAAGCTTGAGGCTGCTTTAACCAATGGATGGGTGAAAAGCCAGATCCAAACCGATGTCGCCATTTACGATGCGAACAAGCGTCTCATGACGAATGGCAGCATGCCGCAGCTTATCGTCGGCCAGGCCATCAGCATCGGCGCGCTGAACGGCGTAGATCAATTATTTAACCTCGTGGCAGAACACTTTGGTTTGAAGCGAGCACCCTGATACCATTGACCTCGCCAACTGAAAGAAGGTTGTCGGATGAGCCCGGGCTGCCTTGAATATTGCGCTGGCTGCTTTCTCTCTTCGACCGAGGCCCTTCTCTGCGGCAATGAGGGCTATCAGGCCTGTGACTGTGAGAAGGCGGCTAACGCGCTGCGGCCAGTTCTTCCTCGAAATCGACAATCTCCTTAATTTGCGTCAGAAACCATCTGTCAATTTTGGTCAACCCAAATATTTCTTCGAGGCTAAATCCGGCCCGCATCGCATGTCGGATAAAGAAAATCCGCTCCGCATTGGGCACGCTCAACTTTCGGGTGATGACATCGCGCGGGAGAATTGCGCGGTCCTCATAGACATCGTTGCCAATGCGCCAAGGCTTCCCGTCGCCGCCCAAACCGCTTCGCCCAATTTCGAGGGAACGAAGGCACTTCTGCAGCGATTCCTTGAACGTTCGGCCAATCGCCATCGCCTCGCCTACGGACTTCATCTGCGTGTTCAAGGTCGGATCGGCTTGGGGAAATTTCTCGAAGGCAAAGCGCGGGATTTTGGTGACTACGTAGTCAATGGTCGGCTCGAAGCTAGCCGGAGTTTCACGCGTGATGTCATTTCTGATCTCGTCGAGTAGATAACCGACGGCGAGCTTGGCGGCGATCTTGGCGATAGGAAAGCCGGTTGCTTTCGAGGCCAAAGCGGACGAACGAGAGACGCGCGGATTCATCTCGATAATCACCATTCGTCCGTTGTCCGGGTTCACCGCAAATTGAATGTTCGAGCCGCCTGTCTCAACCCCAATCTCTCGAATGACGGCGAACGAAGCGTCTCGCATGATTTGGTATTCCTTGTCGGTCAAGGTTTGGATCGGGGCCACTGTGATCGAGTCGCCTGTGTGGACTCCCATCGGGTCAAAATTCTCGATCGAGCAAATGATGACGCAATTGTCCGCTTTGTCCCGCATGACCTCCATTTCATATTCCTTCCAGCCGAGCAGCGATTCCTCGACCAGGATTTCGGAGACCGGCGAAAGTTCGCACCCACGCTTGGCCAATATTTCGAATTCATCGCGATTGTAGGCGATGCCACCGCCCGTCCCACCCAGAGTGAAGGCAGGCCGTATGATCAGCGGGAACCGGCCAATCTGCTCCGCAACCTCGCGAGCTTCTGCAAGGTTATGCGCCGAGCCGCTCACCGGGACATCCAAGCCGATCTGAATCATTCGCTCCTTGAAAATCTGCCGGTCTTCGCCTCTTTCAATCGCTTGAGCATTGGCCCCTATCATCTCCACTTGATACTTTTCCAAGACCCCGGACCGGCACAAGGCCATGGCAGTGTTCAGAGCCGTTTGGCCGCCCAGGGTTGGCAAAAGCACGAGGTTTCCCTGTACTCCAAGCCGTTTCATTTCTTCGACTTCACGCAGGATGATTTTCTCCACACACTCTGGAGTAATCGGCTCGATATACGTGCGGTCCGCGAATTCCGGGTCGGTCATGATGGTGGCGGGATTTGAGTTCACGAGAATGACTCGATAACCCTCTTCCTTCAGAGCCTTGCAAGCTTGCGTGCCGGAATAATCAAACTCACACGCCTGGCCGATGATGATTGGCCCGGCCCCGATAATCAGTACGGAATGGATGTCTTTGCGTCTCGGCATAAATTGACGAAGACTTAAATGGATTCCACGCCGGTTGTCATTTTTTTTCTTTCTCAGAACGAACTTGATTCACGGCACTGCAACCGAATGTGAAGAATTCTGACGTGGACTGAAGTTTTTGGATATCCTCCTTTGAATCACCTCTCCTATCGCATCGACACAGACCGCTGCGGACACAAATCTTCTCTCGGAAATCGAACTCCTGATCGAGCCTAAAGCAGTTTCGCCTGATTTCCACTCGATGGAGCCAAACCCAATTTTTTGTAGCTCAACTCCGTGGCCACACGTCCTTGCGGCGTTCGATTGAGGTAACCTTCCATGATGAGGTAAGGCTCATAGACTTCCTCGATCGTGTCGGGTTCTTCGCCTACGACGACTGCGATCGACCCGACTCCGACTGGCCCGCCGCCGAATTTCACGATGATCGCCTCCAAGATACGCTTATCCATTTCGTCCAACCCGTTCTGATCAATCTCCAGCAGAGCCAGCGATAGGTCAGCCAATGGAGCTGTGATCCGGCCATCCCCTCGGACCTGCGCGTAATCGCGAACCCGTTTCAGCAAGTTATTGGCAATTCTGGGCGTGCCGCGGCTCCGGCGCGCGATCTCACGAGCACCGCTCTCGTCGATTTCAATATTCAACAGCCGCGCCGAACGAATGACAATTTGTTGCAGTTGCTCTGTCTGGTAATAATCGACCCGCTCACGAATTGGAAAACGAGTCAGCAATGGCGCCGTGATCAGTCCGCTGCGCGTTGTCGCGCCGATCAAGGTAAACCGAGGGAGATTCAGCCGGATGCTCCGCGCGTTTGGCCCCTGATCAATGATGATGTCTAGCTTGAAATCCTCCATCGCCGGATAGAGATATTCCTCGATGGTCGTTTGCAGGCGATGGATCTCATCGATGAACAACACATCGCCTTCCTCGAGATTCGTCAGCAAGCCGGCCAGGTCGCCCGCTTTTTCAATCGTCGGCCCACTGGTGCTCTTCATACTGGCACCCATCGCTTTGGCAATGATGTTGGCTAATGTCGTTTTTCCCAACCCAGGCGGGCCGCTAAGAAGCACATGGTCGAGAGGTTCGTTCCGCTGTTTGGCGGCTTGGACGCCAATTTCGAGCCGTTCTTTGACTTTGGCTTGTCCGGTAAATTCAGAAAAAAGCGACGGTCGCAGTGTCATCTCCAACGCCGGATCAGGCTTGGTCAACACGTCGGAGATCACTCGTTCAGCCATTCGATAGACAATGTGCAAACCCTATTCAAGGGACAAGGGAAAACACAACACGCCTTTAAAACCGACGCCACCTGACCGGCGTATTCCAAAACAAGGGCCCACTTTGGGCAATCCCGGTGGATGGTCTGTCCGACCAAACGGTTCCGCCCGAGCGATCGTGCTCCCCAGTGCATAATTGAAAATCAGACCCTATCTGCAGCTACGGAATTGGAAAAGTTCCTCAAATGTCGCTCACGGACAACAAATGTCGCTCACGGACAACTAATTCAGATTGCGCTGGGCTCCCGGCATCGGGAATCTCGGTTTGGGGGTGGGGTTGGGCCGCTGCGGGGTGCTACGGTGTTCTCCGCGGTTCAGTTCCTGCAGCGGCATCCCCCGCTAAGGCTGGCTGGGAGCATTTGCGATACGGTCCGCGGGCTTGTCCAACTGTGCGTTAAGTCTCCCTCCCTCGAGCGGGTCTTGGAGCCAGTTTAACTCTTGGGTAGGGAGATTTGCTTTTGCGCCCTTTGGCCCCTGATTCGAGATGGCCCGTGGCCAAAGCGATAAATTCCATTTGGCTTCGTCGCGGAGCAGTTCTTCGCTTTGGCGGGTCCAGGCGATAGGTTCCGTCCTTCTGAAGAATGCGCGCTTTGCAATTGTCGGCCAAGGAAATGGCCAACAGTTCGCCGGAAATGCGTTCGCGCAAGTTGCCGTCCTCGATCGGGAAGACGACTTCGATGCGCCTAAAGAAATTCCGCGGCATGGAGTCGGCACTGCCGAGGAAAATTTCCGGCTGACAGGCATTTTCAAAATAAAAGACGCGGCTATGTTCCAAGAAGCGGTCCAGGATGCTGTGGACCGTGATGTTATGGCTGATCCCCTTCATTTGAGGACGCAAGCAGCAGATGCCTCGAATGATCAACTCTATTTTCACCCCAGCTTGCGAGGCACGATAAAACGCTCGGATGATATCGGGGTCCACAAGCGCGTTCATCTTGGCGATGATCCGTGCGGGCAACCCCGCTTTGGCATTGGCGATCTCTCTTTCGATCAACGCGAGCAAGCGGGCGTGCAATTGGAATGGCGCGACGAGAAACTTGAGGGTCTCCTGAAATTGGCAAATCCCCGTGAGGAGATTGAACAGGTTGGTCGTATCTTCGCCAAAATCGGGCTGGCAGGTAAGCAGGCCGACGTCAGTGTAAAAGCGAGCGGTGGTCGGATTATAGTTGCCGGTGCTCAGATGGACGTAGCGGCGAATGGCGTCCTCATCGCGGCGAACGATGAGACAGATTTTTGCGTGAATCTTATAGCCGACCAACCCATAGACGACATGCACGCCAGCTTCTTCTAATCGGCGCGCCCATTGGATATTGTTGGCTTCATCGAAGCGGGCGCGCAGCTCGACTACCGCGGTGACTTGCTTTCCATTTTTCACGGCCTCCATGAGAGCGCCTATGATGCGAGGATCGCCACCGGTGCGGTAGAGCGTTTGCTTGATCGCGAGCACCTTCGGGTCTTCAGCGGATTGCTCCAGCAAATTCACAACGCTGCTGAAATTCTCGTACGGATGGTGCAGCAGAATATCGCCCTCGCGAATGGCGGCAAACATGTCCGGCTGCTCGCGCAAAGCAGCAGCGACCGGCGCGACAAACGGTGGATCACGCAGTTCCGGAGAATGGTCTCCCTCGTAAATCTCCATCAATCGGATCGGATTCAGAGGGCCATCGATGACATACAAATCATCCTCTTCCAAATGGAGCGTTGTCAGGAGTGTGTCACGGATTTCCTGTGGGCAATCCAGTTCAACTTCCAAGCGGACGGCATCGCCGCGTCGGCGATTGTGGAGTTCGTTTTCCACCGCCTTGAGCAAGTTAGCGACTTCTTCCTCGTCGATGTAGAGCTCACTGTTTCGGGTCAATCGAAACTGCCAGTGGCCTAGGATGTTCGTGCCGGGAAAAATATCGGCCAGGTAGTGGCCGATAATGTGGGTCAGGAAAACATAATCCAAACGAGAATCATTGCGCGGGAGCTTAATGAGCCGACGCAAGACACGCGGCACCTGCACGACAGCGAGGCTCCGGTGTGTTTGGCCTGCTCTCTCCATCTCCACTTGCACAATCAAGTTGAGTGATTTGTTGAGGAGCTGGGGAAACGGATGCGCCGGGTCCAGAGCCAGCGGAGTGAGGACCGGGCGCACTTGGGTTCGGTAAAAGTTCTCCACCCACAGCATGTCAGCCGTTGGCAAATCTTCGAGATTGAGGAAGTGAATGCTGTTTTCGGCCAAGGCTGGTCTGAGTTCTCCGCGCCAACAGGCATATTGATTTTCCACCATCCGGCGAACCCGCCTGTTGATCGCCCGGAATGTTTCAGTCGCCGTCAATCCATCGATGCTGCGCTCGACCGCTTCGCTTTCCATCTGCTGCTTGATGCCCGCCACGCGCACCTCGAAGAACTCGTCGAGGTTCGAGCTGGTGATGCAAAAGAATTTTACGCGTTCAAGGAGTGGATTATTCTCGTCCAGCGCCTCATCCAGAACGCGCTGGTTAAACTCGAGCCAGCTTAGCTCGCGGTTGAGGAAATGGGTTGGGCCAAATTCAGTCATAACGATCCCGGAAGAAGAGGCGGCGTCGGCTACAAGGGCTTTGGGCTTTTGGCCAGCTCTGCCTTTTCTTTAGACTCATACCAGTCGCCCCGCAACCAATCTGCCAGCAAAGAGATCGCTGGGCGGTCGAGCATTTGCTTGGTGCCGAACGCGGGCATTCGATCATTGCGTTCGCCATAGAAACGCTCGTGAGCGCTGTTGCTGATGAATTCGATCAGCCATTCGCGCGAGCCATACCCGGTCAGGTCTGGACCTGTTGGATCGTCGCCGTCCTTATGAAACCTGTGGCATTCAGTACAGCGCATTTCCTCGCTGACCAGGAGGCGTTTCCCTTCCTTGATGATCTCAGGTTGGCGTAACTCCAATTCGTGTTGAGAGCGCAATTGCGCGTCGAAAGAGAGGGCGGCGATGACCTTCTTCAACTGCTCCTTTTGCTCAGCTGAATATTTAGCCACATCTTTGTTCACGAATTTAACCATTTTGCCGTCCTTGAACTTCGTTCCTCCAAAGTAGTGTTTGCTCGAGATCCGTTGAGGGTCAAGCAAGCCGCTCAGCCATGGGCGGCTGGCAAACCCATGTAAATCCGACGCGACCTGCTCGTCTTTGGGTTGGCCACCTGTTCCATCGTGGCCGTCGTATCGGTGACAACTGGCGCAGTTCTTTGCAAAGAGCTTGGGACCCTGCGTCAATGGGTCGTTGCGAAGCAGCGTTACAGCTCCCGAGATGGGGATGCCCGAGGGTGACTGAGCCAGTGCTTTGACTCGATGCGCGTTCTGCTCTGCCTCCGCGACAGCGGCCTGGTAAGCAGGGTCGCGCTTGTCTTGCGCCGTGGCGAGATAGGTTAACAACCCGACCCCGGCCAGCAGACTGAATAATAGGCCCACGTTGAACCGGTGTCCCAATCGCCACCTGCCGAGAAGTGGCATGAGGAAAATGATGCCCATGATAAGGCTGGGAATGACGATGGCTCCCCAGATTTCCGTCCCGCCTGGGAAATATTTCAGGAATTCGAAGAGGAACAAGAAATACCACTCTGGACGCGCGGCTGAATAAGTCTCTGAAGGGTCGGCGGGCGCGCCCAGCTCGGCTCCCAGATCCCCGCCCGCGCCAAAGATCCATGGGCGAAGGATCAGGAACAGCACTGTGGCCATCACGGCGAGGCAAGCGACAGAATCCATCAGCACTTGGTCGGGCCAAAAATATCCATCGGGCTTTCGTTTGGGAACTTTGGCGGTGATTCCGTGTCGGCGGAACAGAATTATATGCCAGACCAAGAGCGCGATGACCGCAGCCGGAAGCGCGCCGGCGTGCAAAGCGAAAAATCGCGTCAACGTGTGATGACCATAATCCGCTCCTCCAACCACGAGTTTCTGGATGGCGGGCCCGACCACCGGCACGATCGCCGCGATGTTGGTCGCGACTCGAGTTGCCCAAAAGCCTTTTTGATCCCACGGCAGCAGATAACCCGTGAGTGACAGGCCGAGCACCAATTGCAGCAGACCAAGCCCAAACCAAAAATTGATTTCGCGCGGAGCCTTGTATGCGCCGTCGATCACCACCTGCATCAGATGCAATACGAGCAGCACAGTCATGAGCGAAGCGGTGTAATGATGGATTCCGCGCAAGAGCCACCCACCCCACATTTGGTATTGGATATAAAAGACGCTCTCCCAGGCCGTCTGAGAGCTGGGGCTGTACGACATCCAAAGAAACAGCCCGGTGATGAACTGAACGCTCAGAGTAAAGGTCAGGGTGCTGCCCCAAACATAACGCCATCGGGCTCCACCTGGAATGTTTTCGTAGAGCGACGAGCGTACGATTCCCCTGTAACCGGTCCGTTGATCCAACCAGTCGAGGAACACTCTCATGAGATGGGTATCTTTGCGGCGTTGCCCGCTTGGAAATTCCGAAACTCGACCCAGATTTCGGAGTTGTTACGGATCTCCACTTTCAACTCGTCCAAGCCGCGTGGACTCGGGCTCTTGGAATCTTTGATGAGGCCATCGAGAGCGAACGCGCTGTGATGACAGGGGCAATGATAACTCTTTTGATCCGTCTTGAAATCGACGAAACAGCCCGCGTGAGGACAAACCACGTTGAATGCCTGGACGGCCTTTTCACCGGTGCGTCGCAAATAGACCGCTCCAATGGGCACCTCCGGCATCCGAGTCCACGCGTCCGTGTGACTGGCAATCACGGAAAATTTGCGCGGCATGCCGTCTTCCGGAAGCGAGTTCAGAGAGGCCACCAGGACGCTGCCGCTCTCGTGAGATTTGCGGCGCAAGGGGTCTAGGAAGACGAAGAGGCCAGCTAGCCCCGGGATGAGTCCCGCTAGAGCGCCTAGCACAACGGCAGAGGCTTTTTTCAGAAAGCCGCGCCGCACGGAGTTTTCCGGCAGGGTATTTTCGTGCATTGCTGGTGTGCCTTTACCAAAAGTTCCTAAAAAGGCAATCTGGAACTCATGCGGTGTCGCGTGATGTTTCGGCAGCACGCTACTGAACCGAGCTTAAAAAATAGTTGCGCTGTCTCTCGCTGATCGGGCGACCCAGCTTTTCCAGTACTTGAAGCATGTCCTCCCAAAGTTGTCGTTTCACACCCAGGGCCTGGGTTCGCAAAAGGTACGAAGGGTGATAGGTCGGCATGACGGGGATATCGCGAAAAGCCTGAAAATGGCCGCGCACTTTGGTGATAGCAACCACACGTCCGAAGAGGCCTTCCATCGCCGTGCCACCGAGAGCCACAATGATCTTCGGCTGAATTAAATCGATCTGAGCGAGGAGGTAAGGGAGGCAAGTTCCCATCTCCTCAGCCGTCGGCTTGCGATTCCCTGCCGTTTGCCCGGGCGTATCCGGACGGCACTTTAAAACATTCGCGATATAGACTGTATTCCGCGGAAAACCCATCGTCTGAATGATGCGTGTGAGCAATTGACCGGCCTGACCGACAAATGGTTCTCCTTGGGAATCTTCGTCCGCTCCCGGCGCTTCCCCGACAAACAGCAATGGAGAATTAATATCGCCCACTCCGAACACGACGTTTTGTCGAGATGTCGCGAGCCGGGGACATTTCTGGCAGCCCAAGGCCCGTTCACGCAGCTCCGACATAGCGGCGGCTTTTGCCTCCCCGCTAAGCGAACTCGGAACCCTCGGAGCCAATACCGCGATGGAAGGCCCCTCATCTGTCGATGCCGGCGGAGCCACCGGTTTGGTCGGAGCTTCTCTTAGCGCGGCTTCCGCGCGCGGAGCTTTGACGGGCCGTGTTGCGGGGGGGGATGGCCGTGGACCATTGGAAAGCGCGGCTAGAGTCGATGGTGAAACGGTGAGATACTTAACCCCTCGCGCCTTCAGTTGCTGCAAATACTGGATGGCAACATCAAGGGATTCGGAATAAGTCACAGGCATATCGCGCGATCAGTGTATTGTTCACGGAAACGGTTTGCAATCGCGGCTTCGCTTTGATGAGAGGCTCGGCATTGTTCGTCGAGCGAATATCCTTCCCACGTCAAACCTGGGGGCTGGAGAAGCTTCCGCCAGACCTCCCTCGTCAATTTCCGCGGCCACCACGCCCTCTGTGAAGGGTCGGCCCTATGCGTTGGGAATCAGAACCGTTTTCGCAGAGTCCCATTGGGCGGTGGTGCTCAGTGCTTCGTTCGCTTGATCGAGTGGAAACCGGTGGGTCACCATCGCATCGAATGGGAAATCCCGCCGGTGGGCTCGGAGAAATTCAATCGCGGCTTTCATGTGCCGCGGTTCACTCGACCACGAGCCGAAGATCTGAAGTTGCTTCCGAGTCACCACGTGAGGATTGAACGAAACGGTGCCACCATCGCAATAGTGGCCAAGGATAAGATACTTGCCTCCATCCCGACACATCTCCATGCCTTCGACCACCGCTGAGGGAATTCCGACACATTCGAGAACCACGTCCGCTCCGTGGCTGCCGGTCAGTTCGCGGATCGCGGAGATGCGGGCCGCAGGATCACGCACTGCGTTGATGTCAATCGTGTGGTCCGCGCCGAAACGCTTCGCCATTTCCAGCCGATGTTTGGGACCGCCGATCACGATGACCTGAGCCGCGCCCGAAGCTTTGGCCACAGCCAGCGCGGAGATCCCGACCGGCCCGGCGCCCTGCACGACGACATTGTCCCGCCAGACGATGCCGGTCCGCTCGATCCCGTGAATGGCCGTAATGAGAGCGCAGCCCGCGCCAATGACCGATTCGGTTGGGAGATCATCGGGCAGTTTGAAGATATGCGTTCGAGGACGGAGATAGTGGAACTTGGCATAACCGCCGAGCAGATGCGGTGGCTGATCACAGCGGTAACCAATGCCGTAGGCTCGGCGTTCCGCGCAACGGGTAGGTTGGCGCTTTTCCGCGCAGTAGTAGCAGTGGCCGCAGGAAGTAGCCGAATTCCATGTGATGCGATCCCCGGCTCGAAGTGGCTGGCCAGTCCAATCACGTTCCAGTCCTTCACCCAACTGCTCAATGCGCCCGACCGTTTCGTGGCCGAGAATGACGGGCAACGAAATGGGCAGCTCACCTTTCCAGAGATGAACATCGGTGCCACAAATCCCAGCCATCTCCGTCCGGACTAACGCAGCGCCCGGCTCGAGATGAGTCGGCAGCGGGAATTCGCGCAATCTCAAAGGCGCTTCAAATTTTTCTAGAACAGAGGCTTGAGTAACATTCATAAGGAGGATCACTTTGAACTTTCGCCTCGCCACATTCAACTTCGAAGGCGGTTCAGTTCGCCCTTGGTGATCCGCAGGAGTATCCGATCGGCGGCTTTTTCGATGGGTAATCCGCGCCTCGCCCTGAATTCGCCTTACGCTAGGTCTGCTTCACGTATTCGGGATGAATATCCTGGAGCGCTGGAAATTCATTACGCCACTCAATTACTTTTTTCAGATCGACCTCTCCGCTCATTGCGATCTCCTCGCTCCCGGCGTCCGCGATGATTTCACCGCGCGGATCGACGATCAGGCTGCGTCCTGGGTAAGGCAGTTTTGGGTCCTGGCCGACACGGTTTACTCCGATCACGTAAGCCTGATTCTCGATGGCGCGCGCCTGGAGCAAGGCGATCCAGTGTCCCACGCGCTTCGTCGGCCAATTCGCGATCACGATAAACAGATTTGCACCACGCCGCACAGCAGCCCGGAAAATCTCCGGAAAGCGGAGATCATAGCAAATGAACGGGGCGACCACAAAACCTTGGCACTGGAAGGTCTCGATGTCCGTGCCGGCGGCGTAGTGTTGCGCTTCACCACCGAAGGAAAAGGGATGGATCTTGCAGTAGCGAGAAATCAGGTTGCTGTCCGGCGCGAAGACAACGGTTTCATTGCGTCCTCGGCCGTCAGGGCCAGCGTTGACGACACCTCCGAGCATAAAGACCCGATACTTCCGCGCGGTTGCGGCAAGGAAGGATTCTGTCTCCGGCGGCATTCCTTCGCGGATGCCTGCCACGTTCATGCTAAAACCGGTCGAGAACATTTCCGGCAAAATGACCAAGGAATCGGCCGGAGCTCTCGCTGCGTCGAGGAGCGCGCACACTTTGTCGTGATTGGCAGGTTTGTTTTCCCAGACGATATCCAATTGGCAGCAGACGATTTTCATTGTGATCAGGCCTCGATGATTGATTTGAGTCCACGGGCAAGGCGGCCAATCCCTTCGGCCGCCGTTCCTTTTTCGAGCGCTCCGTAAGCCACCCGCAAATAGCAGCCTTGCTCGATGCCAAAAGCCGTGCCCGGGATGACAGCCACCCCAAATTCGCGAACGAGCCGTTCCACCAATTCCATCGGCTTCCGGCGAGTCTCCAATCGAAGCAGGAAATAGAACGCGCCGTCTGCGGGAGGGATCGAACAAAAGTGACGCAAGCTCTTCAACTCATTCAAGAGGATCGCACGCACTTCAACGATCGAGCGAAGTTTTTCGCGACAATACTCAAACCCGGCCTGGAGTGCTCCGATGGCTGCGTACTGCGAGATGACAGGCGGACAGATGAGCAGAGTGTCCTGAATCTTTTTCACCGAAACCAACAAGTGTTCCGGAATCACCATGTAACCAATCCGCCAGCTTGCGAAACCATACGCCTTGGATAACGAGTAAAGCGAGATAGTGTGCGACGCGCTTCC
>SIBE01000068.1 GCA_009695265.1 Pedosphaera sp.
CGTTCAAGACTCCGCGCAACTCGCCGTTGACCTCCAAGGGAACCGCCAATTCCGACCGCACGTCGCTTCGGAGAATGATGTAGCGAGGATCGAGAGCGACATCGCCAACTCGCGCGGGTTTCCCGTGGCGGGCAACCCAGCCGGTAATCCCCTCGCCGACGCGCAACTTCAGGTTGGCAGCGCTTTCGGGAAGACCATGAAAAGCTTCGATCTCGAGCAAGTTAGTGGTCGGATTCGACAGGACAACCGACCCGCTCGAAGCTCGCATCAATCGCACTGCCTCGCTTAAAATCAAGTTGAGCGCCTCGCGCGGATCGAGCGAAGAATGAATGACGCTGCTGACTTGATGCAGCAGTTTCAGGCGCTCGTAACGCGCTTTGAGTTCAGCCAGTTCAGAGGGCACCGCGGCAGTAAAACAAACTTCGGTCGCAAGGTCGAGAGGGAGGGCAGTCAGGTCATGAGAACTAGCGCGCTCGAGCCGTCATCGCAATTCCCACCGCGCTGAACAAGACATTTGGGAACCAGGCAGCGAGCCAAGGTGGAATCAAACCGCTCGTTCCCAGAGCCAGGCTCAGCCTCAACAGAACGAAGAATGTAAAACAAATGAAAATACTACTGGCCACTCCTACGAAGGCGCTCCGCCGGCCCGACGCCGCACCAAAGGGAAGCGCGATGAGCACCACAACCAGGCAGGTCCAAGGCCAAGCGAGTCGTGAGTGGAGTTGGGTATGCAGCAAGGCGTAGCTATCGCGGCTTAATTCCGGGTGAAGCTTCAGATAGTCGAAAATTTCTGAGATCGAAAGCTGCGCTTCCTTGGCGGTCTTAATACTTTTGAGTCGGTTGATTTTTATTTCGCTCTTAATTTGTTCTGGCGTCTCCGCAAATTCAGGGACGGCGAGGATGTTCGTTCTGGTGGGGCTCGGATTGTCTTCAAATTTCCCCCCGCTGAGATAGACAAACTCTTGGACATCGTAAAACACCCAACAGCCATTGGTCCGGAGAGCATTCGTGGCAATTAAGCTGCGGTTGCTCATATCCGGCAACTGCCACGACACATGGGGGCTTTTCATTTCGTACGTGTCGAGGTTGAACGCTCCGATGTACCAAAACCGTCCGGCTCGAGCATTGTGGAAACTCAAGCTGCTTTGCCATCGACCAGGGCCAAGGGCCGACTGAGAACTCTCACTGCGATGCAGAATCTCTCGAGATGCCTCGACGGTCTTGGGCACCCATAGCTCGTTTAAGGCGAATAAAGCCAGGCTGAATACAACTCCAACGCCTAGATATGGCAGACTAATCCGGCCAAGGCTAACGCCAGCTCCTCGCAAAGCCACTAGCTCGTTGTGCCGGGAGTGGTTGGTCAACGCGTAGAGCAGGGCGAGCAACAAGGCGATCGGCATGACCACAGTCAACAACTCCGGAGTTTTGATGACATAGTACCATACGATCTCCCCAGCCGGGCTTCCTTTTTCCTGAAACGCGTGCATCTCGGCAAAAAGGTCGAATGAAATCCAAAAAATCAAAAATCCGAAGAGGCAATAACCCAGAGGGATCAGCAATTCACGCAACAGGTAACGGTCCACTAAACGCATTGGTGGAGCAGCGTAGCTACTGGATGAGAGCCTGGCAAGGGAGTGCCCGCAGTAAAGGCAGCCTCAAACGTGGTTGCGCATGAAAGGCCAGCCGGGGCGTGCTCAGACACCACGTCGCGCTTGGATTTGAAATGCAAAACCGCGACGACAAGCCAATGCAACTAGGGGACTATCCGCCTTCAAGGAAGGCAAGGAGAGTCTAGGAAGCTTCTGACGCCTTGCGCAGTTTTTGGAAGGCGTCTTCCCGGTTCTTAAGCTGCCAAGCTCGGACAAGGGGCTTGTCGGCCACCCAGTGCTCGTACTTGCGATAAACGGCATCAGTGCCAGCCAGCAGATTCGTTAGGCTCTGTATTAAAACTTTCGCCTCCCTTTTCCGTGTCCGAAATTCACAAGTGATTTCGCTAATATGCGCAGGGTGGTTGTATCGAGAAAGTCGTATCCAGAGATCCCAGTCCTCGACGGCGGGCAGCGATTCGTCAAACCCCCCAGTCTCAGCGAGACACACCCGCTGGTGCATCAACCGTAGGATCGGAACAAAATTGCCCACTAAAATGAGATCCCGATCAAAATTCTGCGAATAAGGCACGTCTCTTCCCGTAATAACATAGTGGTTTCCATGAACCTCTTGCTGGGCGCGGTAGCCGTCGGTATAGGCGATCTTGGAACCACTCTGTTCCAGATAGCCAACCAGTGTTTGGAGATGGCCTGGCAGATAGAGATCATCGTCATCGAGATACGCGACATACTTGCCGCGGGCGTGGCTTATCCCCGTGTTGCGAGCCGCGCTTGGGCCACGATGGGATGAGTGCTGCGCATATCGAATCTTACCCTTTTGATTTAACTTCATGAGGAGTGGCGCGACATCCTCTCCTCCATCATTAATCACCAGCAATTCGAAGTCTTGGAATGTTTGCTCAAGGACACTCTCGATCGCTTCCTGCAGCATCAATGGCCTGTTGCAAGTCGGCATGATGACGGAAACAGCGGGACGGCCTTTTGTTGATTCAACCATGCTAGACGGGCGCGGCGCCGGATAACGCTCCAAGAAGCAGCCTTGAGGGCGTGGCCTTGGTCCTCTCTCAGTCGGCCAATGCCTCTCTCTCGCGCGTTCTGACTCGTGGGAGCATTTGTCCGAGTTTTGATGCGCAACGCTTCGAGGCGCTTCAAGGTAGAGCCCGAGCACTTCCGTCAGGTGAAGAAATTGCGTCCTGCTCGAAATCCGTAGCCAAAACTCATAATCCCCAGCGACCGTCAGCGTTGAGTCAAAATAACCGAATTCATCGTGCAGGGACTTCCGCCACATTGGTTGAGGCCCAATGCAACAGACTTGAAATAATAGCTCGCGCCGAAAATCAGGCCATCGGAGACGGCCTACTACCGCCGCGTTGCTCCAGTCGGCGTTCTCGGAGCGATGCACCTCGGAGTCTGCGTAAACCAAGCCAACCTCTGGACGCTGGCTGAGAGCATACGCCATCTTTTCCAACGCGTCGGGTGTGTGGCGATCGTCCGTGTTGGCGTTCGTGATGTAATTGCCTCGAGCCACACGAATGGCTCGATTCCACGCTGCATAAACTGTTTCGCGCTCCGGCGTGTGAAGATAGACGATGTTCGCAAAGCGCCGCTGGAAGTCTTCAACGATGCTCTGTTCATTTTCTTGCGAACCGCTGTTCACAACAATGATTTCGAGTCGATCAGCGATCGTTTGCCGCTCCAAATCTTCGAGACATCTCCTGAGAAATCGTTCTGAGTTGTACGTGGAAACAATCGCTGAAACCAGCGGCTCCGGCTTTTTGACCACTTGAGCCTTGGGACGAATGCCTCGACGGATGATGTCCAGACCTTCTTTCGCCAGTCCATTTTCAGGCTGTATTTGCAGCACTTGCTCAAACATCATCCGAGCGCAAGCGGTGTCTTCCATTCTGTAAAAGCACGCGGCTAAAGCGAGCAATACATCGAGGTCCTTCGGATGAGAGTTCAGAATCTGCAAGTAAATTTTGGAGGCATCAACGAACTGATGGTTTTCCGCGAGGTGGTCGGCGAGCAGCTTGAGAGCTGTTCGATGCTGAGGCTCGATCTCTAATGCTTGGAGAAGAGCAGTTTCAAACTCAGTAAGAATTCCAAGCCGGTAATTTGCCAGCGCCAACTGCACCCAAGCGGACGGTTCATTCGGTTTTTGAGCCACCAATCGCTGAAGGATACTTCTCGACTCTCGGAATTCGTCCAGTTGGTAAAGCAAACCTCCCAGCCCGCTCAAAATCTCAGGAGAATCAGGACAAAGCTGCAGCGCCTCTTGCAAGTCTCTCTTCGCGTCGGCAAGCCTATGCTCGGCGAACGCCGCGTCAGCCCTCGCTAGAAGGCCTTTTAGATCCGTCGCCCATTGACGCGCTGGGGTGGAGACGACTCCAAACCTCACGACGTCTTTGGCCTTTTGATGTTCCATACTTGGAGGGAAGTTCTTACTGGCCGTTATCTCGATCAATTCAACACCGCTAGCGGCAGCTTTTCGGCACCCTTCAACGCCAATAGCTTGCCTGATAACTTATCTAAACAGGGAAACATTTGTCGATAGCCCTTACCGCCTTCCGGAAAACTATTTTCAGAGTAACTCGATGATCCGGACTTTTGGCGACAACGACGTAATGAACGAGCACAACGAACCATCTTCGACCGCACCAGGACTGCGCAGTGTTGTTGAACCAGCGCTCTTTCGCACCGCCACCGCTTGATAGGCCTCAGATCCGGCGACTATGGAAATTATTTTTCTTCCTCTTGAAATGAATCTTCGCCATCTTACTTAGGGTAAACCCCAGACAATAACAATCCCAGGATCAGGAGCCCAAGTGGTGAAAGAATATCGATCTGCTGACATCCGGAATTTTGCCATTGTTGGACACGCCTCCCCGGGTAAAACGATGCTGAGCGAGGCGATGCTGGCCTGCAGTGGAGTGATCAACCGCATGGGCACCATCGTCAACGGGACCACGGTATCGGACTACCACGACGGAGAATCGCAGCGCCAGATTTCGGTCCACGCCTCGTTGATGCACACCGCGTGGCAAAGGAAAAAGTTCAACTTTATCGACACTCCAGGCTACTTGGATTTTATCAGCGAAGGTCTGGGTGCATTGCGAGTGGGTGATTTCGCGCTGGTGGTGATCCATGCCAATCGGGGAGTCGAAGTCGGGACGGAAAAGGTCTGGGCTTATTCCACTCATTATGGAATCCCGAAGATGATCGTGATTAATGCGGTGGACAAAGAGAATGCGAACTTCGATAGCGTATTGGAGCAAGCTCGCAAGAGGTTTGGAGACCAGGTCTTTCCGATGACACTTCCAGTGAATCCCGGCGCGGGATTTAATCAGGTCTTGGACGTGCTGCGCACCGAGGTGGTCACCTACAAAACTGACGGCACAGGGCATTATGAGGAAGTGTCAGCCACCGGGGCATGGGCAGAGAAAGTCAAACATCTGCATCAGGAATTGATCGAGCACATTGCCGAATCAGATGATGGTTTACTCCAGAAGTTTTTCGATCAAGGGGGATTGTCAGAAGAAGAGATGCGTTCGGGAATTCATGCCGCTGTTCAAAGACAGGCGTTCATTCCCCTTTTCTGCACCGCGGCCGAATCCAATATCGGCGTGGCCCGCTTGATGGACTTCATCGCCAAATTCGGCTCTTCTCCCGTGGATCGAGAGAAGGTCAAAGCCTTGGACTCGGACGATGCCGAAGTGGATATCGCGTTGTCTGACCCAGACCCAGCGCTGTACGTGTTCAAAACGATCAGCGAATCGCAGTTCGGTGAACTCTCCTACTTCAGATTGTATTCGGGCTCGGTCAAAGTCGGCATGGACCTTTACAACAGCTCCAGAAACAGCACCGAGCGAATCGGGCAAGTCTTCGTCCTTAACGGCAAGACCCGAACTGCGGTTGGCAGTTTAAGCGCGGGCGATATCGGAGCAGTCGTGAAGCTGAAAGACACCCACACAGGCAACACGCTATGCGATCCCAAGCGGATCGTATCCCTAGCGAAGGTTATCTACCCCAAGCCAAATATTCACGCGGCTCTCAGGCTGAACACGAAAGGAGAAGAAGACAAAATTGCCAACGGACTCGCCATGCTCCATGAAGAAGACCCCACGTTCCTCTACCATGTCGATTCAGAGTTGCACCAGACCGTCATCTCCGGACAGGGCGAGTTGCATCTCCAGGTGATTTCCGAGCGCTTGAAGCGCCGGTACAAAGTGAATTTCGATTTGGTGGCTCCGAAGATTCCGTATCGCGAGACGATCAAAGCCAAAGCGGAGTCGAAATACCGACACAAGAAACAGACGGGCGGTGCAGGACAATTCGCCGAAGTTTGGATGCGAGTGGAGCCTAAACCGCGCAATACCGACGTTGAATTCACTGAATCTCTCACAGGTCAAAATGTGGACCGGGCCTTTGTGCCGTCGGTCGAAAAAGGCGTCAAATCTGCCTGCGCTGAAGGAGTGGTGGCGGGCTACCGAGTCGTCGATCTGAAGATCGATTTTTACGACGGGAAGATGCACCCGGTCGATTCTAAAGACATCGCTTTCCAGATCGCGGGCAAGCACGCCTTTAAAGATGCTTTCCTCAAAGCCAGGCCTTGCCTTTTGGAGCCTATCTGCACGATCGAGGTTCAAGTCCCCGACGAATGCATGGGCAATGTAATGGGCGACCTCTCCAGCCGCCGCGGCAAAATTCTTGGCATCGACTCAGCCTATGGTTTCCAAATTCTGAAAGCGCATGTCCCGCAAATGGAGCTCTATCATTACTCGACAACGCTTCGCTCATTGACCGGCGGGCGGGGAATCCATAGCGAGGACTTCAGCCACTACGAGGACATGCCTCGCGAGCTGGAACAAAAGATCATCGCTGAGCATAAGAAACCAGTCGAGCAAGAGTAAGCATGCCTCCGAGTTCACGTGGTCCGGATTTTACAGTTGCGTCGCGTCGTTATTTTCTGAAGACGGCGGCGATCACGGGCGGCGGCGTGCTTCTTTCTAAATCGCACCTCCAGAGTCAAGCGCTCAGCCCGCAGCGCGAAACACCCACCTTCGTCAGCCCAGGCGGTGAAGCCATCTCGCTTTTCAACGGAAGGAACCTCAACGGCCTATATGGCTGGCTGAAAGACACCCAGTTCGAAGATCCCCGTGCCGTGTTTACCGTCAGCGATGGTCTATTACGGATCTCTGGCGAAATCGATGGATATATCGCGACCCAGAAATCGTACCGGAATTACCATCTAGTGGTTGAGTATAAGTGGGGTTCGCAAACCCACGGAAGTAAAACAGTCCGCAACTCGGGCATCTTGCTGCATGCCGTCGGGTCCGACGGAAACCGAAGTCCCTGGATGTCGTCCATCGAATGCCAGATCGCACAAGGTTGCGTGGGAGACTTCATTGTCATCCGGGGCACTGATGAAAACGGCGCAACCATCCCCGTGACGATCACGAGCGAGACCAGGATTGCATCGGATGGCCGGACGCGATGGAGAAAAGGAGGAAAGCCGACCACCTACTCCGGCAAACAATTCTGGTGGTCGTTGCACGAGCCGGGCTTTAAGGAACTGATCGATACACGAGGCAAGGATGACGTCGAAAGCCCGCTTGGCGAGTGGACGCGAGTCGAGTGCATCTGTGCTGGAAATCGGATCACAGTCATCGTCAATGGCATCACGGTTAACGAATGTTTCGACGTTTTTCCGGCCGCGGGAAAAATCCTCTTGGAGTCGGAGGGCTTCGAAATTCTTTTCCGTAAGTTTGAGCTGCATCCATTGAATCCGTCGGCTCAATAAGGCGAATTGGAGCAAGGAGCAATAAACACATTTATTGATGGCTCCTAAACGAACTCGGAGCGGCCGGCCGGGCATCGAGGAAAGCTTTTAGTTGTGCCGCTGCTTTGCCGCCAAATCCCGGAACCTCGCCGATCTCCTCGATCGCGGCCAATTTGAGGCGATGAACCGAGCCGAATCTTTTCAGCAAGGCCGCTTTGCGTTGTTCTCCAATACCCGGAAACTCATCGAGAATGCTTTCCGAAATCTTCTTCAACCGCAGTTTCGCGTTGTAGGTGTTTGCAAAGCGATGCGATTCGTCGCGCACTCGCTGCAACAGCTTTAACGCGCCCGAATCATGGCTCAGCCTCAATGGCTCGCTTTCGTTGGGGCGATAAATCTCTTCAAACTCTTTGGCTAACCCAATAACCGGTATGGAGCTCAAACCCAGCCTCAGCAATTCTGCAAGCGCGGCGTTCAGTTGTCCCTTGCCACCGTCGATGAGAATCAAGTCCGGGAGGAGGGGCGAGGACACCGGATGGAGGGTGGAGGATGGCGAAGCGGGGATCGAGATGTTCGCTTTGTGCTCCACCTTGGACCCGCCATCAGCTTGCGTGTCGATCAACACGGCTTCGTGCATCCCTTTCTCCGTCGCTTCTTTCAACAGCCGCGCATACCGTCGCCGAACCGTCTCTGCGATGCACGCGAAGTCATCCTGGCCGATGACGGTTTTCATTTTGAACAGCCGGTAATTCGATCGATCCGGCCGGCCGTTGCGAAAGCTAACCATCGATGCGACAGCAAACGTGCCGCTAATGTTCGAGATATCGAAGCCTTCAATCCGTTGCGGGGCTGCGGGCAGACCCAGCGCGCGACCCAGTTCAATCAAATCCTGAGTCGGATGGATGGCGACCGGCAATGTGTACGGCAACCGCTCGAACTTATTCGTCTTCTGAGTCGTCCGGCGCAAGTCGGCAAGCATATCGCGGAGTTCTGCAGCCCGTTCAAATTCGAGCGCCGCCGACGCTTTTTTCATCTCCGCCGTGAGATCCGACTCCATTTCCTGCGACTGCCCACCGAGGAATTCACAGGCCGCCTGAACCTGAATCAGATATTGCTCCCGCGTCACGTTCTCGATACATGGCGCAGTGCAAAATTTGAGATTTCCGTAGAGACAATGCTTGTAGTCGCGATCGTTGGGTGTGAGTGGGCGGCAGCCCCGCAAATTGAACTTATGCCGGACGAGAGTGAGCGTTCGGCGGAGAGCGCCAGAACTGGCAAACGGTCCGAAGTAACGGGCTCCGTCATCCTGCTTGATCCGCGTCAAAGTGAAGCGTGGAATGGGATCGTTGACGTTTAACTTCAATAGGAGAAAGCGCTTGTCATCTCGGAAGCTGACATTATAGCGTGGCCTGAATTCCTTGATGAGCTTTCCTTCCAGCAACACAGCCTCGGGATCGCTGCGGACCACATGGCAATCGAGATCATGGACCGCCTCGATCAGCGCGTTGAATTTCAAATCCCAGCCCATCCGGCGAGAGGGATGAAAATATTGGCTGACCCGTTTGCGTAAATCGCGTGCTTTGCCAACGTAAATCACGGTTCCGAAGCGATCCTTCATCAGGTAAACGCCCGGCTTGTGAGGCAGTTGGCTCAGCTTATTTCGAATTTGATCCGTCACCGGCATACGCAACTATGCCAGACCAGACGCAGTTTTCAAAGCGCGCGCCGCTGCATGCGTGCGCGGCAATTCCATGAACAGCCTCCGATCTCAGCGATTCGCCTTGAGCTTCGCCTCATCTCTCCCCTTGGCTTCGGTGCCTGTTTCGACACCACCGGGGTTCAACAGGGACTCCGCTCCCCGGGCGGTCAGCAAAACAGCGACGAAAAGCAGGACGGCTCCGAGCGGCAGAAGCAATATCCCCAAACCCGGATCACCTGCGTAGATCACGACGCCCCCCAGAAAAAATCCGGCAGGTATCAACGTGCTTGCTCCCACCAGAGACGCGGATGCCAGGTCTCGCAAACGCACGTTCCACGAGGGTATCAAGTGGAGCGTTGCGCCAAAAGCAATGTGGACCAGCGCGAGCAAAGTGCCGTGCGCATGAGCCAAGGTCCACATCAAGCGCCGCGTTTCGTTAGAGACATTCAAATACAACCCAACCTTAAAACCGTGCAGAGCTTCCAATACGATTCCCAGAGTTAGAAAGACGAGAAGTGACCACCAGCCGAATCGCAAGTGGCGTTTGATCAAAAGCGTCAACGGGTCAAGGCGCCCACGTTTTGGGGACACATTCGTCGGATCAGGTTCAGGATTCGTTTTCATTTTTAGAACTCTATGGAAACGGTGCTTCCGCTGTTTCAAAAGGACTCGATTGCATCCTGCTGCAAATTGGTGAGGGCTTCAATAAGGATGCTCGTCTGATCGCGGTGCCGATCCTCAGGACGCGCGCTTCACCATCGACCTACAGACACGGGAAGTCGAAGAGGTCGTGCTTGCGTTGGATCCGGAAACGAGGCGCAAGACGTGTGAAATGCTCTCTCGCGACGGTTGCGACGGCAGCGACGGAAAACAAAGGCTCCACGTCGCTCCCGTCGCGAGACACCACTGTGACGAAATAGATCGCGCGCTTACGGCCACACTCCAAGTCCTTTCAGTTGGCCTGTGACCTTTCCTTCCCAATCGCGATTGGCCGCGGGACTGGCAGGACTTGGATGCAGGATGCGCCCGATTCTCACACGACCACTTGGCAGAACTCCTCGGGCTCGCTGCTCAGCAAAGCACCCAATCCCTATGAGCCACTCCGGTTGAAGGATCTTGATCACTCGACACAAATGCGCATCGCAGGCCGTGAAGACAGCGGCGCTTTCTGACAGTGGGAGTTTGTCCGGTGTGCGGTTGCGACCGCTCTCTTCAAAGAAGGCCAAAGGACAATAGTTGAGGACAAAGTGCCCGGTGAAGAAATCCTCCACGGAGCCAAAACGAGCGCGAAAAAGATTCCAGAGGCGGCGTCCACTCACCTCCGATCGCGGACAGTCAAAACCCAAAACCGGACGCTTCGGATGTTCCCGCGGAGGCTTGGCAACTGGCCCTTCAATTTTCAACCAATCGCGGATGATCGTGATTTCGCCAAACGGCACGCCCGTTTGCACCATGCCGAACGGCCCGGGATTCATGCCTATAAACACGATGCGCTTGCTGCCGTTCCCATATTTTCGCAAATAGCGTTCGTGTGTGCTCCAGGCGTAATCCAAGGGGTTATAGACATGCGTTACCGGCGGTCCGAACTCCAACGGTCCCACGGCGGCGGAAAGAGTCTTGGCCGCTTTCACCAGATTGTCTGCGATGGATTTCAAGCGGACGTTTTGCCAGTATTTCGATGTCGCAGTTTTATGTTACACCGGCATCCATGTCCCGGCGAGCACGCATCTCGACGAACTATTTGCTTGGCATTTTTATTCGCGGGCCCTATTTGCTCAGAAGCTCTTTGAAAACCGATGGATCATTTTCCATCAACCATCACTGCTAAGTGTCAGGGAACCCCGTGAAAATCGGGGACGGTTGCGCCACTGTAACGGGATACAAACTTCCAGAGCCACTGGTCATTAAGAACTGGGAAGGCGGGAGTAAGGATGAAGCCCGGAGTCAGGATACCGATTTAGCAGTGCTCGTCGTGGTTTCGTCCTGCCGATGCAGGGCGGGATCAACTTCTCCGTCAAAGAGAAGGATGAGGCCAGGCCATCCCGCTTGGGCGGGATGGAATTCGCTGAATGCCTTCATTCCCCGTTTTGCCGGAGTCTGAAGGTTTTTGTTTTTGGGCTGCCGATTAGCGGTCTCATTGCCGAAAACTCAGGCTTCGCGCTGGTCTCTCAATCGTCAACTCTCTCGCAGCAATGCGGAGCAATTAAAAGATCAGCCGTATGCACAAGTCTTGTTTAATCGGATTGGCCCTGGCCAATCTCATGTCCTTTGCAACCATTCACGCCACCGGTTTTGCCGATGCGGTAATTTCTTACAATCCAGGAACTGGGTTCGCGAAAGAGTTTGGCAGTGGCCTCGGCTACACCAACATCACAGCAGTCCTCGGTGAACCGTCACGAAGCACGCCCGGCCAGTTCGGCGGTCCGGTCGATCCTTTTAATCCTCCTTACCTGAGAGAACAAATACTCTCGATCGGAGCGGGCGGCTCGCTCACCGTGCGGTTCGACCAGCCCATTTTCAATAATCCCGCGAATCCGTTCGGAGTGGACTTCATCGTCTTTGGCAATGCCGGCTTCTCGATTACGAATGCCAACTTCTCCGGCGGCGGCATCACCGACGGCTCTCTGTTCGGAGCCAATTCCGGTGCCACGCGTGTGTCGGTCAGCCAGGACAATGTAACCTTTTTCGAATTGAACCGTTCTCTGACGCCGACGATCGATGGTTTTTTTCCAACGGACGGATTCGGCAATTTCAATGTGCCAACAAATCCAGGTCTATCAGCGCCGAGCTTCGCCGGTTTGGATTTGACGGGCATTCGCAGGCTTTATGCTGGTTCAGGCGGAGGGACCGGCTTTGACATCGACTGGGCCCAGTCGAGTACCGGCCAACCCGTTCACTTAGACAGCATTCGTTTCGTCCGCGTGGAGGTGCTTAGTGGCTCCGCCGAAATCGAGGGCTTCTCGGTGGTGTCAGAAGCGGCCGTGCAAGAGAACTTTGCCGGTAATCCCGCCGCGCGCGGTTGGAAGACGTTTGGAGACCCTTCAGTGTTCCGATGGAATCCGACCAATCAAAATCTCGAAGTCACCTGGGATTCCGCGAAGCCTAACAGTTTTTTTGCTCACCCGCTGGGCACGACGCTCGCCAAGGACGACAGCTTCGGCCTTGCCTTTGACTTGAAGCTGGATCAGATCGCGATCGGAACTAAACCCGATCAACCCTTCTCGTTTCAATTGGCTGTTGGGCTATTAAATTGGCGCGATGCGACCAATCAGAACTTCATTCGCGGGACAGGGTCCCAGTCGCCGAACCTGGTTGAATTTAACTATTTCCCCGATTCTGGATTCGGCGCGACGATTTCGCCGATCGTGGTTTCGAGTAACAATCAATTCATCCCCAGCTTCAGCTTTCCGTTGGAGCTGACGACCGGCGATCTCTTCCATGTCAGCCTAAGTTATACGGCGGCCAACCAAACGCTCACCACTCGAATGACGCGGAACCAAGCAGCGTTTGGTCCGATCAAGGAAGTGAAACTCCCGGCTAGCTTCACGGACTTTCGGGTCGATACGATGGCGGTCGTAAGTTACAGCGACGCGAAAGCAGACGGCTCATTGCGTGCGCGCGGTGTTGTCGATAACATTTCCGTTCAGTTGCATGGCTCGCCCGTCAGCGGCTTGATCAGCCAGATCGTGAAAGATCGCTGGCAGATGGAGTTCATCAGCCGGACAAATTGGGTTTACACATTGGAACGAACCGTGGACCTCAAGGATTGGAGGGCAGTTTCGGCTCCTCTGGCTGGCAAAGGCGCGCGGCAGACTCTCCAGGACGAGGCGATTGCCAGCATCCGCTCTCAATCGTTCTACCGCGTTCGCGCCGACCGCCAATGAAAAAGCCGCACGCGCTCGTGGTAATCTTGGAACTCTCCACTCGATTCCGTTTCGCGATTGTGAGGAGCCGGCGGAGCGCAGGCTTGCAACCTGCCGGAACGCCGATTTGTGATCCACCAAGCGTCCGCGGATTCCAACCACACCGACCCATCCAAGATCCGCGGCATACGGTTCGGCGGGGCGGCCAAGCGCGCCGCAAAGTTTTTGGCACGTTGTCGTCCGCTCTTTCATGTCCGGCGTTCGCCTTCACACTGATCGAGCTTCTAGTCGTGCTGGCGGTCATTGCCATTCTCTCCGCTCTGTTGCTTCCGGCGTTGATCCGGAGCAAGACCTCCGCTCAACGCATCGCATGCGGTGGCAACTTGCGCCAACTCGGCTTAGCGGGGCAAATGTATTGGGACGACAATTCCGGCAATGCCTTCCCATGGCGCGGAACGGCCACGAACGACGGACAAATTTACTGGTTTGGCTGGCTGCAGAATGGAACCGAAGGAAACCGAATCTTTGATCGAACACTCGGCGCTCTCTACCCTTATTTGGGAGGGCGAGGCGTCGAGGTGTGTTCCTCTCTGAATTACATCCACCCGCAGTTCAAGTTGAAAGCCACGGGCGCTGCTTACGGCTATGCTTACAATATTTTATTGTCGGCGGCGGCGGACGAGCCACCGATCAACGCGCATAAAATTCAACGTTCCTCCGAAACGGTCTTCCTGGCGGATGCGGCGCAAGTGAACACGTTCCAAGCTCCAGCAACGCCACAAAATCCGATGCTGGAAGAGTTTTATTATCTCAGCACGAACGAAACGACCGTTCACTTCCGACACGGAAAAACGGCGAACGCCCTCTTCTGCGACGGACATGTCGCCCGTGAAAAACCAGCCAAGGCATCGTTGGACACACGCCTAGCGACTCAAGTCGTTGGCCGATTGCGACCGGAGATATTGGCAGCGCATTGAGCTTTCCCAATGTCTTGGAATAAGCGGAAGTCCTCGGGAACACCGAACATCAAGGCGAAGGCCTGTCACAGGTTGGCGTTGATGAGCTTCGCAGCCACAGACCGGCAAAGGCCAATGAACGTTTCTTCCGCTAAGGTGAGCCGCTTGTTGCGCCAATGCATGATGCCCCAGGTCCGTCTGAGCTTTCGGCGACCGAGCGGCATCGCAACCAAAGATTTTTCCTCCAGTTCCTTCCCGGCAATCCACGGCGCAACGATACTAATGCCCAATCCAAGCTTCACCAATTCCTTAATCGCCTCCATGCTCCCGAGCTCAATGAACGTATTGAGCACGATCTCGTCTTCGCGAAAATAGTGTTCCACCACTCGAAACGTGTAACTGTTCTTGCTGTAAAGAATGTAGTTCTGCCGGGGAATCTCCGCTTGGACGACATGCTGCTGTTGCGCCCAGGCGTGCAGTGGACTCAGCAAGAAGACCATCTCATCGGTGAAGAGCAATTGAAAATCCAATTGCTCCTCGCGCTTCGGCTCCAAGACCAAGGCCAAATCAATGCGGTTGTTGCGCAACAATTCCACGGCCTCTTCGGCATCGCCCGGATGAATCGTAATGATGGTCTGCGGAAAACTCTCTTTAAACTCCCTTAATACCGCGGGCAAAATGTGCTGGCAAGCGGTGGTGCTCGCGCCTATCCGCAGTCTGCCGCGCCCCCATTTTCCCAACTCCAAAAGCGACGAGCGCGCGATCGTCATTTCATTCAAAATTTTTTCTGCACTCTGCAAAAGCTGCTCTCCAGCTTGAGTGAGGCAAACCTTTTTGCCCAACCTGTCTAAAAGACGACAGCCCACATCCTGTTCCAGCGCCTTCATGGAATGGCTCACGGCGGATTGCGAGAGATAAAGTTCTTTGGCTGCGAGTGTAAAACTACCCGTCCGCGCCAAGATGGCAAAGGCCCGAAGCTGTCTGCTGTCAATCGGTGCGCTCATTTATGAATGGCTTTCATCTGCTTCATTAAAAACATGGAAAGCAGCCAGCGAGCCATCTGGCTCCACCTGGCACATTCGCGGTTAAGGCACTGTTTTAGAAATTGTAGCAGCCGAGGTAACGAGGCTCTGACTGGATCGAATCGCGCAGTCATTCAGAAGAACTTTGAGCCCCATTACCGGCTGCTACTAAAGAATTGGATTTCCAAACAGGCATTAAGACATGACTCGAGAGCACCGCTGTCATTGATTGAAGAAAACATATGAAACCGAACTCACTTCCAAATCCACGTTCCAAATCTCTTCCATTCAGTCGCCGCCATCTCCTCCACATGGGAGCGAAAAGCATCGGAGCAGCAGCGCTGTTCGGCGGGTTGCCGCGAGGCTGGGTTGGAAGCGTCTATGCCGACGACGCGCCCGAAACAAAACAGATGAAATTCGGAATGATCGCTCTCACGGATTGTTCGCCAATCGTCATCGCTCACGAGAAAGGGCTTTTTATGAAATACGGAATTGAATCCGTGGTTTCGAAAGGCGCGAGCTGGGCGGCTATTCGCGACTCACTTTCCAATGGTGATCTTCAAGCGACCCACATGCTGACGGGCATGCCGATCGCTTCCACTATGGGGCTGCTCGGCTCACCGAAGAAGCCGATGATCATCCCATGGATAATGAATCGAAACGGCCAATCGATCAGCTTGCAAAATGGTTTCAAAGGCAAGGTGAAGGATGATCCCAAAGCATTGAAGCCATTCGTTGAAAAAGCAAAGAGTCTGGGTGAGCCGCTGACCTTCGCCATGACTTTTCCGCCAGGGACACACGCCATGTGGCTCCGCTACTATCTGGGGGCCGGCAGGATCAACCCCGAGAAAGACGTCACCCTCATCGTGATTCCCCCGGCGCAGATGGTGGCAAATATGAAGATCGGCAAAATGGATGGCTTCTGCGTGGGCGAACCCTGGAACGCGCGGTTAATTACCGATGGCATCAGCTACACCTCCCTCAATACGCAGGATATTTGGAAAGATCATCCAGAGAAGGTTTGCGCGTTTCTAGCCGATTTTGCGGACAAGAATCCAAAGACGCTTCGAAATCAAAGAAAACGGTGGCGTCAGCCCGGCCACGGATTTTCGAGAAAAAGGCGTCGATAACGACAACTCATACTTGCTGTATCGCGTTCGGCCTCGCATCAGATACACAGCGGAATGGTATAACTTCCTGGTGGAAGGTCGTCACAGCGGTTCAGCCGGCGATGATCGGAATCCAAATCCTGGTACAATTATGCATCCGGTGATAGTAATCCGCTGGACGACAAGCATGAGACGTTTGAAAACCTTTTCCCCACGAATCATAAGTTCTATGGCTACATGGACTTTGTCTCGCTCCAAAACATCCATAACGTCCGCTTGACGAGTTCAATCAAGCCGCTGCCCAGACTCACTCTGCTGGGTGAATATCACGCCTTCTGGCTCGCGGACACTTCGGACAATTTTTATGCAGTGAACGGCACACGCCGCGGGGGGATTAGTCCGACTGCGGGAACCGGATACGGCCTCAACTCAACTTATGGCAACTATGTTGGTTCGGAAATCGATTTGGTAGCTACGTACGCTGTCTCGCCTCAGGCTAACCTCGAAGTTGGTTACGGACATTTCTTCGTCGGCGATTACATCGACCGCACGTTCTCCGCACCTACCCATGGCTCGACCGACGCCGATTACATCTATTCAAGCGGTGTTCAATTTCTACAAGAGTCCGACCGAGGGCCAAACCGGCGAGTTGGTGGATGATTTGCTGATCGCACCCAACAGCCCTTGCTCCTCAGTAAATTCTTAGGTTCTGGCCGCAATGAGCTTCATGAATTTGCGCGGCCCAAAGGAGAGTCGGAAGAATCAGGTTTCCAAATGCTTCGGTTCGCATAGATTTATGAGTAACGCATCTGGATGGAAGCCAGTCGATATGACATCGTGGTGATCGGCGGCGGGCCGGGCGGCAGTGCGGCTGCCACCTATCTGGCGCGCGGCGGGAGAAGTGTGTTGCTCTTGGAAAAAGAGCGTTTTCCTCGTTTCCATATCGGAGAATCGCTACTGCCCTACAACCGCCGTTTGTTCGAAGAGATGGGTGTTCTTCCAGCGCTCCAAGCCGCCGCCTTTCCAAGGAAATTCGGCGCTCAATTCCACCTTGGAAACGGGTCTAAGTCAGTAAAGTTTGTCTTTCGGGAGGGTCGATTTACGCGCGAGCCGGAAGCCTTTCAGGTCGAACGCGCGAAGTTTGATCATCTCTTGCTTCAGCACGCCGCAGGCTCCGGCGCGGAAGTGCGTGAAGGGTGGACAGTCAATAAATTCATGAGTGCCCGTGATGCCGTCACGATCCAAGCTAGAGATACTGAAGGCAATAGCCACAGCTTCGAGGCCGCGTTCCTCATTGATGCAAGCGGCCGAAGCAATATGACCGACAATCAAGAAGGTCTGCGAGTTATTCATCCGCATTTAAAGAAGCTCGCTGTTTTCGGCCACTTTGCTGGAGTGCGACTGGATGAAGGAGAAGCCGGCCGCGACACGATCATCGTCCGATTGCAAAACAAGTGGTTCTGGGTGATACCACTGTCGGCGGAAAAAGTGAGTGTCGGCTGCGTTATGGATCAAGCCGAGTTCGTGCGAAACCGCGAATCACCGGCCGAAGTCTTCGCCCGATTGTGCCAATCGAGCCAACCGTTGCGCGACCGAATGGCCAACGCCAAGCTCCTGGGAACCCTGCAAACGACCAGTGACTTTTCGTCCTACAATCGTCGTTATGTGGGCCAGCGTCTGCTGCGAGTGGGCGACGCGGCTGGTTTCATGGACCCGATCTTCTCGGCCGGTGTTTACCTGGCGATGTACTCCGGCAAGCTCGCTGCCCAGGCCGTTCTTCAGTCACTCGATGCGGGCGACGACGGTGAGCGCCGTCTGATAGCCTACGAGAGGCGCGTGAGGTCTGCGATGCAATCCTACTGGCAGATGGTGGAGCATTTCTACACAACCCCATTTATGGAATTATTCTTTGCGCCCAGAGAAAAGTTCAAACTCGCGTCAGCCGTTAATGCGATGCTGGCGGGAGAATTGGAAGGTCCGTGGACATTGCGCTGGCGGATGAGGCTCTTCTTTTGGTTCGTAAAAGTCCAGGGACGCTGGCCGTTCGTCCCAAAAATCTCCTTCGATTAGCGAAGGAACTCAACGACGCCCTCACTCGATTTCCACGGCGTCAGAAATTCTGACACTCCGAGACTGGGAAACGCGAAGTACGTATTTGGATTTCCTAAA
>SIBE01000069.1 GCA_009695265.1 Pedosphaera sp.
ATTGAACAACAAGATTCAAAGCCTGGTGAAAAAAGCCTATGGGTATCGTAACCCGGAACGATTCAAGACTGACATCTTCTTCCATCTCGGCGGCCTCAACCTCTACCCCGTTCCCCAATGAAAATCCCAACGCTAAACTTCCAAGAACCTTTTTACGAGACGGAGGGAGTTCTCAATGGAAGCAGAAATTCTTCCGGTTAATTGATTCAACACCACGTGGATTCCCGCCCTCGATCACAGCGCAACCGGTTCCACTGACGGTAACCGAGGGAGAAACCGCTTCATTCAGTGTTTCCGTCTCCGGGACGCCACCTTTTAGCTTTCAATGGTTCAATAATGCCGTGCCTATCGCAGGCGCAACCTCTCCAACATTTACTATCTCAAGCGTTACTCTTGCAGATGCTGGTGACTATTCGGCCGTCGTAAAAAGCCCTCTTCATTCTTTGAGAAGTGATTTAGTTCCACTTGTTGTAAATCCAAAGCCCACTGCTCCTTCAATTATCAAGCAACCTGCCTCCCTCACAGTAGAGGAAGGCCAACAAGCATCATTCACTGTTTTCGTTGCCGGGAGCTCTCCCTTCCATTTTCAGTGGATTTTTAATGGCCACATGATCATAGGTGCAACGTCCGAAACCTACAGTATTGCGAGCGCTCGTCCCGTCAACGGAGGCAACTACTCTGTCTTAATTGGAAATTCGGCCGGTTCTGTAACAAGTCTCGGTGCCACCCTAACCGTCAACCAGACCATTCCACCTTCAATTACGATGCAGCCGACCAGACTCACGATAACTGAGGGCGAAGCAGCAACATTCACCGTTTCTGTTACCGGCACAGCTCCATTCAGTTTTCAATGGCGTAAAAGTGGCGTACCTATCCCAGGTGCGATTTCGGAAACTTACACCATCCCGAGTGTAAGCGACGCTAGTAGTGCCTCGTATGATGTGATCATCAAGAATGCTGCCGGTACTGTGGCCAGTTCACCTGCCGCACTCCTTGTGAACCCGAAGCCCATTCTTCCCTCGATCACTAAGCAACCGAGCGATCAGAATGTTGATCAGGGCCAGAACGTGACGTTTGCAGTCACTGCGACCGGAACTGCTCCACTGACGTACAATTGGTTTTTCAATGGCAAAGTTATTGCAGGAGCAACACTGCCCACCCTCAGTTTGCAGAACGCCCAACCGGCACAATCAGGCCCTTATTATGTCTCAGTTAAGAACACTGTTGGTGAGGTTAAGAGCGCGGCGGCTACGTTAATCGTTCAACAACTACCTGATTTTGCGCCCGCAAACATTAACGGAAAGGTTTACACGCTGACGATCGTCAGCGGATCTTCTCCATTCTCTTCGACTGGTTCATTTCGAGTTGCGGCGGCGATCTCCGGGAATAACGGCGTTCTGGTTCCACTAACCGGGGATACTGATGCCGAAAGGGGAACTTACAATTATACCAAAACCGGTCCAAATGCGGCCCAAGTAGTTCTGGCCAGCACAGACCCAACAGACAACACGATCATTTACGCCCAAGTGACTTTTAAGACGGCAACTACAGGGAGCTACTTCGCCACTCGAAACGATTCCGCGACGGCTACACAAACAGCCTCATTTGTTGAAACAACGCCAACAAACCCGCCTCAATCCAATTTCGCTCCCTCATCATTAGCGGGCAAAAGTCTCAATATCGGAATCACTAGTGGCGGAGGCGATGTCGGCATTTTTGCTGATTATGGTGCCCTTGGGGTTTCCATTTCCGCGACCGGCAACAAAGCTTCCTTCATTCCAATCACTGACAACTTTGAAGCCGAAACTCTTGCTTACACATACACCAAAACAGGGGGAAACACTGCCACAATCGTTTTTATAGAACCAGCTACAGTGGATTTTCCCTCTTATCAAATGGTTTACAAACTTACCTTTTTCAGTGCTTTTGCAGGGACTTTTACTGGCACCGTTCCGGGAACAAACGAACAGCAAACTGGGAATTTCATTTTTGAGTAGCTGCACTTCCGTGCCCGCAGACGGGACGCGGTCTTGGGAGCTTGCGCGTCTTCGGCGGAAGATCATTTAGTAATTCGCTTTGGAGCTGGCCACCGGCCGGCGCTTGGAGCTGATGGAACAGCAGCAGATGCGGGACAGCGATCCCTGCGCCTCCCCGGTTTTGGAATCAAGGCAAAGCCACGGCATCACGACATTGGACAGGTCTAAGTCGATAGTTTACGATCATCGCGAGATTGTCCCAGACGCGAACCACGGCTTAAACCACCGCCTCATCGATTATGAATCGAATCGTCGGCCTCGAAACGGAGTATGGTTGTCTGACCAATGATCCCGCCGGCCCGCCAAGTGCGATCAGCCGGGTGCGAAACTGGATTTTTGAAAAAGCCCGGTTCGGACTACCAGACATACACCAGCGGGATTGGGATGAACCGGCGGGCAATGGCGGATTCCTTTTCAATGGCGGCCGGGCCTACGTGGACATGGGGCATCTGGAATACTGCACGCCGGAATGTCTCTCATTGATTGATCTGCTGCGTTACGATCGCGCCGGTGATGCGATTCTGACCCAGGGGCTCAAGGGACTGGGGCTCGAGGATCAAGTCAGTTTCATCCGCAACAACGTGGATCATTATTCGAGCGCCACCTTCGGATGCCACGAGAATTATCTGGTCCGACGTTCGGCCCCTTTGACCGAGGCGAATGTCCTCTCTTTGCTGACGTTTCTAACGTTGCGGCAATTGTACACGGGAGCTGGCCGGGTCGGATCCACGCCAGGCGCGGAACTTCGTGGAGACCTCAACCCTGACGCAACGGACAGTCACTTTCAAATCAGCCAGAGGGCGGACTACATCAACAATGACCTTTTCGAATGGGTGCAGTTCAACCGGGCGATCATCAACACCCGTGACGAGCCGTTGGCAGATTCGCGGAAGTACCGCCGGCTGCACCTTCTTCACGGCGATACGAGCGTTCTGCCCACCACGCTGCTCCTCAAGGTTGGTACCACGGCGTTGGTGCTTGATCTGCTCGAAATTGACCGGCTCCCCAAGACGATTCTGGCGGATGCGGTGCTGTGCTTTAGAACACTCTCCCATCAGCCAGATGGGCGCTGGATGGTGACGCTGGCGGATGGTCGCAGCGAAAACGCTGTTGAAGTCCTTTTCCAGTTCTGCGAAGCGGCCCGCGCGGAGTTTGCCGGGCGCGACGATGAGACCAATGCGCTTTTGGACATCTGGCAGGGAACACTCACGGCCCTGATAAAACAACCGGAAGCCCTCGTTGGCAAAGTGGACTGGATCACCAAACGCTGGCTCTTTGAGCGTTTCATCGAGCGTGAACGGATCAAGTGGAATGATCCATGGCTGCGTTCGCAAGACTTGGAATTCCACAACATCGATCCAAGTCGAGGGTTGGGACTGGCTCTGGCTCAAACTCCCAGCCAGTGGGATGTGGAAGGTCCGGCAATCCTCAGCGCACAAACCGAGCCGCCGTCAAACACCCGTGCGCGAATCCGCTCCCACGTCATGCATGTGCTCAAAGAACGTCCCGTGCGCTACTTCGTCGATTGGGAAATGATCGATGCCGAAGGAGTGGCCGCCCTCAATCTGCTCAACCCATTCGATGCAGAAGCGGGATCGGTGGAAGACTGGTGCGGGAGGGTCCGCGCGTTGAAAGGTTGAAACGCAGTTCGTATTTCATCGGCTTGTGAAGTCGCTGCGCGTGATAACTGGCAGTGAATTGACGCCGTAAGTTTTTCTGAAATCTTTCTGACGAATCAGCGGTGCAGCCGGCTCCAAGAGTTTGAAGCTCTTTCCATCGATGCTAACAGAGCCTGGAGGCATCTCATGGTTCCGGTAATGGCAAGTCGTAGGAGCCACGAAGGCGGAGAGGATGGTCAAGAGGATGACTGAAAGGATGCTGGCGATGGCGATCTTGCGCTGGCTGTTCATGGTTTCTGATGTGTTCGAGTCAGGCTACCTGCATCCGCCGAAGCTCGGTTTTCAAAATTTTGCCGGTTGCATTGCGCGGCAAGCTGGTGAGGAACACCACCCGGCGCGGCACTTTGTAGTCCGCAAGGCTCACTCGAACATGTTGCAGAACTACCTTCTCATCGAGCACAAAACCTTCGTCCGTGGCGATGAAAGCGACTGCGTGCTCGCCTTTTCGTGCGTCAGGCATGCCGATGACCGCCGCTTCTTTCACTCCGCGAATCCGGTAAAGCACTTCCTCAATCTCTCTCGGATAAACATTGATCCCGTTGACGAGCAGCATGTCCTTCTTCCGGTCGGTGATGTAGAAGTAACCATCCTCGTCCCGGTAGCCGACATCTCCTGTCAGGAGCCATCCAGCGCGCAATGCCTTCGCCGTCTCTTCCGGCTGGTTCCAGTAGCCCTGCATCACATTGCCTCCGCGAATGCAAATTTCTCCCACCTCGCGAATCCCCAGTTCCCGCCCGGCGTCATCCTGGACAGACATCTCGACATCGGGAACGGGCCTGCCAATCGATCCAGCTTTCCACGGTCCTTGAATCGGATTCATGGAACAAACCGGGCTTGCCTCGCTTAAACCGTATCCTTCGATCAATGGCACCGGAATTTTCTCGTTGAATTCCTTGAGCACTTCCACAGGCAGTGGCGCCGCACCGCTGACGCAGATGCGCAACGGCAGATTCCCAGGAAGCTGAGCGGCAATCAGCGCGCGAAAGAATTGCGGTATCGCGGGAAGTATCGTGGCCTGATGGGCCATGATTTCATTGATCACGCTCTTTGGAGGGTGAATCGATTTCATCAACACCATCGAACCGCCTATGCTCAATGGCAGAAGAATGCCGACCGTCAGCATGAAGCTGTGAAACATCGGCAGCAGCACCGCGAACCGATCAAAGCTCACCACTTCAAGAACGAGCCGGCAGCTCTCCACGTTGTGCAGCAGGTTGCCATGCGAGAGCATTGCTCCTTTGGGACGCCCAGTCGTGCCCGAGGTGTAGATGATGACCGCCAGGTCCGATTCATCTCGATGATTCGCAGATATTGATCCGCGATCGCCATCCAAGGTTGGAAATTCCTCGATCTGAAAAGACTCCAATTCAGGCCGTGTAGATTTCAATTGCTGAAAACCTTCCGCCATCGCGCTGTCGCTGACGAGCAGGTTCACATTTGCGTCAGTGAGAATGTACTCGACCTCAGGTGCTTTGAGAAAATTGTTGATTGGCACCACCACCGCCCCCGCTCCAAGGATGCCGAACATCGCCATCACGAATTCGGGGCAATTCTTCAACCAGATTCCAACACGATCTCCAGGTTTAACCCCAAATCGTTCCACCAATTGTCTGGAGACCGCCTGGCTTTGGCTCAAGACCTGGCCATAAGTGAATTGAGCATCTCCCCAGTACATTGCCACCTTGTCCAACCGTTTGTTCGCTGAGTCGGCGAACGCCAGAAATAGATTCATGTGTTTGAGATTCAAGGCGGTAGCAAGTGAAGTCGTCCCCGTCGAGATCGTCAAGCCCGGGGCAACGTTCCCTCATGCCACCGACAGGCCCACAACGAGGACTTTTGCTTTTATTGAAAATCATATCTACTCAAGCCGTGATCAACACTGACGACAAGTTGACTTTGCTCCTTTCGACGCTGGACGCCGCCGAGTGGATAGCTGTGGACACGGAAGCGGACAGTTTGCACGCCTATCCTGAAAAGCTTTGCCTGCTCCAGATCAGCGTCGTGGGACGAGACGAACTTGTAGATCCGCTGGCTGGCATTGATCTGAATCCATTATGGGCTCTGCTTCGCCGCCATGAAATCATCCTTCACGGCGCGGATTATGATCTCAGGCTCCTGCAGCGAGGGTTCCAATTCGTTCCCGACCGGATCTTTGACACAATGCTCGCGGCACGCTTGCTCGGATACAATCAGTTCTCTTTAGTCGATCTGGTTCGATCCAAACTTGATATTGTTTTGGAGAAAGGCCCGCAGAAGATGGATTGGTCCAAGCGCCCTTTGACAGAACGAATGGAGCGTTATGCGCGAAATGACACACGGTATTTGAAACCGCTTGCCGACCTCTTGATATCCGAGTTGCAAACACAAGGCCGCCTGTCATGGCATCAGGAAACCTGCAGCCGCCTCATCGCTGATGCGACCAAAGATTCTCCGCCAGATCCCGATAATATATGGCGCATTCGCGGCAGTGATAAGCTCGGTCCCAAAGCCATGGCGATTCTGCGCGAATTGTGGCACTGGCGGGAAGTGGAGGCCCGAAGCGGCAACAAACCGCCCTACTTCATCTTAAGCCATGAATTGATGGTGAGTCTCGCTCGAGAGGCTGCCGATAAAGGATGCATCCCCACCCCTCTGCCCCACATACCAAGTCGGCGGCAAAAAACTCTGACCGCCGCCCTGTCGATTGGATTGGAACTTACCGAATCACAATTCCCCAGCCCGCGACAACAAACAGGGCGACGTTTGTCTTATGCTGAACAAAGGCGGGTAGAAGAGCTTCGCCGACTGCGGGATCGTCGAGCTGCTGCGCTTCAATTGCCCCCGCCATTGCTGGCCAGCAAAGCCGCACTTGTCAGCCTCGCCTTGCACGGCTGCGCCAACACAGCAGGTCTCATGAGCTGGCAACGGGAATTGCTTCTTGAGGGAAAGCCATAGAAATCCCCGGCAGGCGCGATCGCAGCCTCTTGAATCATGAGGTTTACAACAAGCGCTGAAAACAGGACCGCAAGCGTTCCTCACTCCCCACAACTTCGCGACTTTGCGCATTCACGAACTGAAGGACCAGGATTCTTGTCGCCGCCTACAGAACTGCCGTTGGATCCGAAAAGCAAAGCGCCCAGCCTGAGCCGGGCGCTTGCAATACTATAAGAAATGGTTGAAGGCTAATTTTCCTGAATAACCTGCCAACCATCGGGCTGTTGAGCGAAAATCTGACCAGACTCAATGTTCACTCCATCCATCAGCCAGAAGGCAAGCCAGTTGCCCTTGCCGCGAAGCAGCAGATCAGTTTGACCGTCGTGATTGAAATCACCGAGGCCAACAATCTCCCATCCTTCCGGCAGGCGCAAAGGCACCAAACCCTTCTTGAGAGATGTGCCTTCCATGAACCAAAACGCTAGAGTCCGGTTTCCATGGCTCAGGAGAATGTCCGTCTCGCCGTCCTTGTTGAAATCACCGACACCGACGATCTTCCATCCGTCGGCAAGTTCAAACTCAGCGTCCAGAGTGTGTTCTACACTCGTCCCATTCATCAACCAAAACGCGAGCTTTCCAGTCTCACTTCTTAGCAGAATGTCGGTCTGATCATCGTTGTTGAAGTCGCCAACAGCGGCGATATGCCAGCCTTCGGGCAAGTGCATCGGCACCAGGCCCTGCTGAATTGTTGTTCCATCCATCAACCAGAACGCGAGGCTGCGATCTTCTCCGAGCAGCAGGAGGTCAGTTTTCCCGTCCTTGTTGAAATCACCTGTGCCGGCGACTTTCCATCCCTCGGGTAGTTTGAATGGAACGTGGCCAGACCGGATCTTGACACCATCCATAAACCAGAAGGCGATGCTGCGATCCTTGTTGATCAAGAGGATGTCCGAGCCCTCATCATCGTCGAAATTCTGAGACGATTTGCGTTTCGTAACCTCCAAAACCGCTTTGGAACTTGTGCTGGATCCAGTGCTGTTGCTGATGGTTACCATGTAATCACCCGCATCGGATGCCTTGACCGGCTTGATCTTCAGACTTTGCGAAGTCGCTCCGCCGATCGGATTGCCATTGTGCTTCCACTGGTATTTGAACGGTCCATTGCCAGCAGTTTTGACTGAAAAGAATGCGGTCGAGCCCAGATGCGCGTTCGCACTTTTCGGCTGCTCAACAATCAACGGCACACTTCCAAGGGCTGGCGTGCTGAGAACAAATCCTTCAAGTCCCACGAGATTGGGAGGAGGTAACAGACCGCCTCCCAGGACGATGGTGATGTCCTTGGAATTACCACGCAGTTTTGCCGAATCGAAGGAATCGCCGATCCATGCAAGCATCCTCACAACGACTGTTTGTCCGGGAAGCGCGCCTGGGACGATGACTTCCTCTTCGTCCACGTAGAAGGCTGCCTCGGCACTACTGGTGCGAAATGCCGCCAGAGGCAGCAACGCCTGCAAATCACCGTTCTGTTTGACGAGGACGAGTTGGGCTTTGGCGCCGGCTCCTGCGCCAGTGCCATCGGGCCGGCTCACTTTGGCTTCGACTTGGCCAACGATGTGGTTGTTGAAAAATATGGAACCCGCACCGGACGCCCCGATCTGACGGAAGGATACACCGACTGCATGATTCGCCTGGATACCGGAGAGTGTGTAGTTCTTTCCGCCTGTTTGCACGGTGGAACCATCGAGAATCCATTGATCCACAGCGTAACCCGACTTGGGAATCGCGGTGAATGTCTGGCTTTCGCCCGCGGCTTTCGCAACTGAACCATTGGGGTTTATCAAACCGTTCGCTCCCTCGGATGCGGTCACGATGAATTTGCCGGGTTCCGGCACTGGCGCTCCAAGGGAGAATCCTTCCAATCCAACAAGATCAGCCGGCGGGAGGAGTCCACCCCCCAAAGTGATCATGATGTCCTTGGACTCACCACGCTGATTTGAGCCTGCGAACGATTCTCCAATCCATGCGCGCATCCGGAATTTCGCTGTCTGGCCCGGCATCACTCCCGCCGCAGTTACATCGACAGGATTTACGTAGAATGCCGCCTCAGGGCTTGTGGTTCGGAAAGTTGTTATCGGCAAGAGTCCAGTGAGCTTGCCGTCGTTTGCCACCAGGAAAAGTTGAGCCTTGGCACCATCACCTGCTCCCGTGCCATCCGGCCGATTGACTTTCGCATCGACGAACGCGCCGACATGAGTAGTGAAGCTCACTTTGCCAAAAGTTGAAGCGATCGATTGCTTGAACGTAACCAAGACCGTCCGACTCGATTGAATGTTCGAGAGTGTGAACGTCGTTCCGCCCGATTGTGTCGCTTCGCCATTTACCGACCATTTGTCCACTTCGTAACCCGCGCCAGCCGCTGCGTTGAAAGTCTGGCCGGAGCCTTTTGTTTTCAAAAACGCACCACCCGGGGAAATCGATCCATGACTTCCGGCCATGCCAGTGATCAGAACGCTCGAAACAATCTCCTGTTTGAATGTGACAAGAACTGAACAATTCTGCTGAACATTCGGCAGACTGAAAGAATTTCCACCTGTTTGAATGGATGCGCCGTTGACGCTCCATTTGTCCACCGTGAATCCGCTCTTGGGCGTTGCTGAAAAGTTGAACGTGGATCCTTTGCTCTTGGTGGTGGTGCCACTTGGGGTTACTGAGCCATTCGCACCGGCGGCAGCAATGACATCGACGGTGCTTGGGTTTGGAACATCGCCTGCAAGTGAGAAGCCAGACAGTCCTCCCAAATCACTAGGCGGCAGGAGGCCCCCACCGAGCGTGACAATGAAATCTGCCGACTCACCGCGTGAGGTGGCAGTGCCATAATCGGCACCAATCCAGGCTCTCATCCGAAGCAATGCCTGTTGTCCTGGAGACTTTGTGGGAACGTCCACTGTTACAGGGTCCACATAGAAGGCTTCCGCAGGAATGTCATTCCTGAACGTGGTGACAGGAAGCAGCGGCGTGAGCACGCCACCATCTCCCACCAGAAGCAACTGCGCCTTGGCTCCGCTTCCCGCGCCAGTGCCATCGGGTCGTGAAACCTTGGCATCCACCGTACCGCTCACACGCGTATTGAAGAGCACCTGGCCGGCAGGGTCCGACGCAAGAGTTCGCGCTGCCAAAAGCCAAACCAGCGCCGACACACAAAACTTCAAACTGAACCAAATCGATCTTTTCATGGTAGAATTAATTTCTCTCCCTGTGAGGTGGTCGCAGCCAGACTAGGTTGATCTCGGATCAACCCGTCCCCGTCAGGCTGCTCTGACACACTTCCTTATTACGCTTGGCCAGAAGAACCGATCCTCCCAAAGAGTTTTCGAAAAACCTGAAAGCAATTCGTCTTCCAAGTCTCACTAACGCATCGATTCGCAGATAACGGATCAACTCACGTCTCAGGCCTGCCTTCGTAGGGAAGATCCCCCCATCCATTGAGCACCGCTTGGGAAACTACACCAGTTGAGTCGAGCGTTGAGTCCCTGAAATGCCGGACTTCCCATGGCCGCTGTCAAACAATTCATGACCCTCGCCTCACCAAACTGGGAGGCTCTGCCCTATTACTGGATATTTCTGCCTGATTGTGAGGCAGCTAATAGATATGCTCCATTTAGCTTGTGAATGCGCAAAGAGCGATTGGGCTGTTTTCGAACCCATGACATCAAGCATTGAAACACTCAATAGACTCTTTAGCGTCACCGCATGATCGAACTGACCAATCGCCAGCTCCGGACCATTAAAGCCATGGCTCAACGGCTGGATCCAATGCTCCGCATCGGACGCAACGGTTTGAGTTCCGCCTTCTTGAAGAGTGCCGATGAGACCTTGGCACACCACGAATTGGTCAAGATCAAGTTCGACGAATTCAAGGAGCAGAAGAAAGAACTTGCCGCTCAGTTGGCGACCGCGACATCAAGCCTGGTTGTGATGCGCGTTGGGCACGTTGTAGTGTTGTACCGACAACAACCCGATGTGGCACGCCGAGTTGTCAAACTCTGAAGAAAGCACGAAAGCCTGTCGTGAATCGACGAACTAGATCAATTCAGGCCACTCCAACTCTTTCGATCAGATTTCGACCTGCATCCCAAGTTCCACCACTCGATTCGCTGGCAGGCGGAAAAACTCGGTGGGCCTCTGCGCGTTGCGAGCCATGAAGGCAAAGAGCTTTTCCCTCCAAATTGCCATCCCTGGATGGGCCGTGGCAATCAATGTCTCCCGGCTCAGGAAAAACGTTGTCCGATCCTCGCTGAACTCCAGTCCTTGAGCCGCACAGCCCCGGAGCAACTGCGGGACATCAGGATCCTCCATGAAGCCATAATGGCCGATCACACGATAGAAACCGTCCCCAAGTTCCTCGGTGGATAGACGGGACATCGGGTCCACATGCGGGATGTCATCCGTCAGGATTGTGAGAATCACCACTCGCTCGTGGAGGATCATGTTGTGTTTGAGATTGTGCAGCAACGCAAGTGGTGTTCCATCCGAGTTGCTGAACAGGAACACCGCCGTCCCGCGCACGCGCAAGGGAGGATTCGCCTTTATGTCGGCGAGGAACAGATTCAGCGGCAGCGAACCCGAGCGGAGCTTCTCTGCAAGAAGCTGGCGTCCGCGTTGCCAGGTCATCATCAGTGTGAAAATCAACGCACCCACGACAAGTGGGAACCAACCTCCATGCGAAATCTTCAAAGCGTTGGCTCCGAAGAAAGCCAGCTCGATCAACAGAAACACGCCCGCCTCCAAACCTGCCAGCCAGAAACTCCATCCCCACCGATACCGTGCAACAACGTAAAACAAGACCGTGGTGATCACCATGGTGAGCGTCACGGCGATGCCATACGCCGCCGCCAGACTGCTCGAACTCCCAAAACCAATCACAAGACCGATGCATGAAAGCATCAGAGCCCAGTTGATATACGGAACATAAATCTGCCCACGCTCCTTGGAGGACGTGTGATCAATCTTCATGCGCGGGCAAAATCCCAATTGGATGGCCTGCATCGTCAAAGAAAACGCCCCTGAAATCAGAGCCTGGGAGGCAATTACAGCCGCCATCGTCGCCAACAACACCAAAGGCAGAATCCCCCACGACGGCGCCAGAAGGTAAAAGGGGTTCACTGCCGTGGCCGGATCACCCAAGATCAGCGCGCCCTGGCCAAGGTAATTCAGGAGCAGCGCGGGAAACACGATGATGAACCACGCGCGATGGATCGGACGGCGACCAAAATGCCCCATGTCTGCGTAGAGAGCTTCCGCTCCTGTCACCGCAAGAAAAACAGTCCCGAGGACCACGAATCCGGGCCAGCCATTCCGGACGAAAAACGAAATGCCATGCCATGGGTTGACTGCGGCAATTACCTGGGGGTGTTTTAGAATTCCCGTCACCCCCAGCGCTGCGATCGTCAGAAACCAAAACAACATCACAGGCCCAAAGACCGCCCCTACCCCTCCAGTGCCGAAACGTTGGGAAGCGAACAAGAAAATCAAAACCACGACGGTGATCGGAACGACGTAAGATTTGAAAAGAGGAGTTGCCACGTTCAACCCTTCCACCGCGCTCAGGATGGAGACCGCTGGCGTGAGAATTCCATCACCATAGAGCAGCGCGGCGCCAAAAATACCCATCGCAATCAGACTGGCTCTGATCTTCCGCTGATTCCCCGAAGGTTGACGATCCGGAACAGCCAGTGCAAGGATCGCCAGGATCCCTCCTTCTCCACGGTTATCGGCCCGCATGACGAAGGACAGATACTTGATTGAAACCAGTATCGTCAGCGCCCAGATGATCAGTGAGAGCACGCCGAGGACATTGTCGGGGGTGAGCTGCATCGCATGCGGGCTCGCCGGGGAGAGGCATTCCTTGATGGCGTAGAGCGGACTGGTGCCAATGTCCCCGTAAACGACACCAACCGCACCCATGAGAAGAGCGGAGAACGAACTTCGACGAGCGTCCGGCGGTTCTGAGGCGGTGATCACAAATTTGAGGTGTGCTTATGCAAGCAGCTCCGTCCAACGTCAACGGGTTTCAGGAAGCCACGAACCTCAAAAACATGAACAAGGATCGACATCAATATATAAATGGTAGCCCGTGGCATTGCGTTCCTGATCAAGGAGGCTTCGATGCACTGGTCAATGGGGAAAATCATCTTCAATAGGCGCGCGCCACGAGTCGCTTGAGTGATGACGTTTCTCACACTTCAATTGTGCAAGGCTTCAAAAAGGGGGTTTAATTTCCACTGCCTTGGAATCTTGAACTTGGCCAGTTTTCTGGCTTTGGTCATGACCGTCATGCTCAAATTTCCCGACCAGAACCGCGAGACCGAGGCCTGCCAGTAAAGAAAGCGATAGCTTAACTCGATCGTGGGCATGAAACTGAAGTTCGGGTAGAAGATCGCTTGCCGCAATGCAAAAAAAACTCCCGGCTGCAAACGCCAGGGCTGCGCCAAGAAACAGACCGGACGCTGGTGCCAGTGGGTCGATTCCCAGCGTGAACAAAATAACCCCCACCGGAATGGCTATCGCAAACAGCACGTTTACAAGGTGCCTCTTTCCTCGCGGCCATCCACCAGCTGCCATCAGCGTGCCAATCGTCATCGCATCAAAAGGTTTGTGGAGAATGATGACAAGAAATACCCCAAGACCCGCGAGCGTCGTCCCGATTCCCGATTCGGCTCGCACGCTCGCAGCGAGAGTGATTCCGTCGATCAATGTGTGAATCGTCAGTCCGGCAGCCGCACCAGCCCAGGATAAATGGTGGGCTGATTTTTCTGCGAGCGTTGCTGGTTCATGCTGATGCTGGCACTCGTGCGAATGCAGATGCTCCGCCGAAACTTCTGGAGCCTCCTCCGGAACATCATGATGGTGGAAATGAAAAAAGCGCTGGATGAAAAACATTACCGCGAAGCCACCCAGAACCCAGCGCATCGTCAGATCAATGTCTTGAAGCTGTTGCCAAGAATGAGGCAGAAGATGTAGAAACCCGACCCCCAACATCAGACCAGCTACAAAACTGGTTGCGACCTGAAGCCGCGTGTGCGTCAACCTGATCCACAGTGGAATCCAACCTCCTACAAGCGAAGCCGCCAGAATCAGGCAGGAGTAAACCGTGAGAAGAATGCCCGTCGTCATGGCTGGAAATAATTCAGCGCTGTGGCGTCACCACGACCATCAAGCCCAGCCGGCTGACACATCCAACCGGAAGCAGAAACAAACACCCGCCGGCAGTGCATTCGCCGGGCGGGTGTCCGTTAAAACTACTTCATCAGCAGCATCTGGCGCGCTCGTTTGATCGAACGGTTTAGCTGGCGCTGGTAATGTGCCGGCATCCCTGTGTACTTGCGTGGTAAAATACGCCCCGCATCCGTCACGAACTGTCGGAGCAACGTGACGTTCTTGTAGTCCAGCGCGTCCACAGTGAAGTCGATTTTCGGCTTCGGGCGGGGCGTGCGGACTTCGTTGCGATTCCGGCGCTCTTTGCCGGCCTTGTCGGTATTGGTCTTGCGTGGCATGAATTACTTGATCTCCCGGTGCAACGTGTGGCGGCGCAGGAACGGATTGTATTTTTTCAACGCCAGTTTTTCCGTCTTGAGCTTCTTGTTGCGCGTGGTGGTGTAGCGCGAAGGCGTCTTGCCTTCCTTTCGCGACTCCGTGCATTCGATGGTCACTATCTCTCTAGGCATAAAATTTATTTATTCTTTCTCCTTCGCGGGACGTTCCTCAGCCTCTTCTTCTTCCTCAACTTCGGTCGCGCCAACACTGTCCACCGAGCCGAGTGTTCCCAGCCTGCGTTGCCGGAGGGCACCGTCCCTTTCCAACTGAGCCTGGGCTTCCACGGTGAAGCGCGTCCACGGAATCGCGTCGAGCCTTGTCTTCGGAATCGGTTTTCCTGTCAACTCGCAGATGCCGAAGGTACCCTTCTCGATCCGTTTCAGCGCTTCCTCGATTTCATATACCGCATCCTGATCAGCGGATAGGAGGCTCAATGCAAAATCTCGATCAAAATTATCGGTGCCAGAGTCAGCCATGTGGAGACTGTAGCTGGCCATCTCCTCCGCGGATTCTTTCGCGAGCCCATTCATCTGATTGCGCAAACGATCGCGAAGATCCAGAAGCATGGTGTAATACTTTGCCCACTCAGGCTTCACGTCCCCGTTCCCTCTCGATTTCCCGCTGTGCGAAGATTTCGCCGGGCCTATTCCCAGTATCGAAGCGGCAGTGGCAGACCCAACAGACTTGGGCCGATGCGATGCCTGAGCAGATGCTTTCTTAACCATGATCTTCTTCGTTGTCACTGTGTCTAAAATTGTGTTCTCGACCGGCTCCGCGCTGAAATTCTCACATTGCGTCCCGGTTAAGAGCGCGTGAATCTAACAAAGGAAAACAAAAGCGCCACAAAAAAGTTCCTCCCGATTGGCTTCCCTCTTAAACACCCTCGCGAACCTCGTCATCAATGAGTTATCGGCTGTTTTCACAGGGTCTTATCTCACCGTTCTGCGAGCAAAATCGACCGTGAAAACGACCGCTCGGGAGATGTTTTTAGAACAATCTATCACCTGCGGCCTTGGGAGAGTACAGACTCCGACACGTGCGAGATTCATTGCGATCCGCTGCTATCGCAGCCACCAAGCCGTGAGCTGTTTGCCTCCGAAGATCCACACCACCGCAGCCAAGGCAATGTATGGACCATAAGGCAACCGGCTGGACCACTCCTGCTTGCGAAGAAGGATCAATGTCACGCCGACGATCGATCCGATGACTGCGCTGAACATCAAAGAGAATAACGTCGCCTGCCATCCGAGAAACGCTCCGATTGCAGCCATGAACTTCACATCTCCAAGTCCCATCGCCTCGCGCGGCAATGTGATCCTGTTCGTCACAGCTTCGAGGTGATGCACCTCTTCTGTCTTGAACACGTCATCTCCCAAACGAAGCTCCGTGGGGCTTACGCAAACCAACGCGGTCGGGTAACATCGATCCACCATCTCCAACTTTTCGGCTTCGAATTCAACTCTGTCGCCACGCCGGTAAAAAATCTCCTCATACGGCACCTCCTGACCTGGCAGTAACAGAGCTGTTTCCGTGAAGACGATCCGGCTGCTTTGCTCGAACTCGAAGGTCTGACGACCGAACAGCAATTTACCAAACCGCAGAATCGCATAAACGACACCGCCGCCGACAGCCATTCCCAGGGCGCTTCGCTTCAGTGCCGCCGCGTGACTGGCTGTTGCCCACGAAAGCCAATCTGGATGCAAGGCAGGAACAATGGCAGAACAGATGAATCCAACCGCAATCCCTCCCAAAGTGATCTCATCGGGAATGATGAAATGCTCGAAGTCGATGAAGGTGGCCGCGACAAATCCTGCCAGCAGAACACAATAGACGAGGGCCACCGCTGCCGAGCTCTGCCCCACCGCCAGCCAGGCTCCAAAAAACAAGAGCCCCGTCAGCAACTCAACCAGAAAATAGCGCGCTGAGATTGCCGCCCGGCAATTGGCACATTTGCCCCGAAGCCAGAGCCATGTAACCAATGGCACATTTAAGTACCACGGGATCGAATAGCCGCAGTGCGGACAATGCGAAGGCGGCGAAACAATGCTCAATCCACGCGGCATCCGATGAATGCATACATTCAAAAAACTCCCAACCATCGAGCCGAAAAGAAGAAGCACGACGGACCAGAAGTGAAACGGCACTGCGGCCCAGATCATCGGATCAAACATGAAACTCCTGACGCAACTTGAGTTCGCCTGGCATCAACCTCCCAGACTTCATTGAGTCTGCATTGGGCATGAGAGCCACACGAAATGAATTCTGAGACCGCTCTTCAAGTTCCATAAACATTCTTTAACAACGCAGATCGCATCGCTGCAACGGGAGCTTTTCTTCCTGTCCAAATTTCCAAGGCGTGCGCGCCTTGATGGAGCAGCATTCCGATTCCGCTTGTCACCCGGCAACCCGCCGCGCGACCTGCTTTCATCAACGGCGTTTCTGCCGGACGATAAATCATATCATAGACAGCAGCCGTCTGAGACAACGGATACGCCGCCACATCGAGCGGGAGCGGATCGTTTAATTTCAGTCCGGCGGAGGTAGCGTTCAAAACCAACTCCACCGGTCCCGACGGATAGCCCACTCTTACTGGAACACCGGGAAACCGCTTTCCGATCTCGCCGGCGACATCGGCTGCCTTGCTGACCGTCCGGTTTACGAGAAACAATTCACCAACCCCTTCGGCGGCCAGGCGTAACGCCGCTGTACGTCCAGCACCTCCAGCACCCAGCAACAAGACTCGCGCGCCGCGTAGTTTGATTCCCGGGTCTTCCTCAATCGACTTCACAATTGCGTCGGCGTCCGTGTTGAATCCCACCGACCTGACTTCCATCTCGGCATATCCCTCAATCTCGGACAAAGGCTGCCAGACTGTTCCACCCGCGACACGTGCTTCGAATCGAATCGTATTCACCGCGCCCCATGTTCGAGCGGATTCATCCAGCACATCCACCATCTGGAGAGCCATGAGTTTGTGCGGCACCGTCAGATTGAGCCCGATAAACTTCATCGCCCTGGCGCCATCGATGGCAGCGCGCAGAAGATCGGGATGCACATCGAAGGCCAGGTAACCCCAGTTCAATCCCAGTTCCGCAATGCCCGCATTCTGCATCGCTGGTGAAGCCGAGTGCTGAATCGGATGCCCGAGCACAGCGCAGTAGCGCGTCTTGGCATCAAGGGCGGGAATGGGCTGGCCGGACACGCGGCGCAGAATAGGAATCTGCCCCGAAATTCAAAGGGGAAAGTTCGCCGGACTGCTTCCGGCAGGGGGCGCCGAAATAGTCCGCTCGCAACCCGGCTCCGCCCTGACTTTTGACACGTCCGGCGTCTGTATGAGTTCGCGCTGTGACCCGACATCTTAATGAAGCCCGCCGCTACGGGGGTTGACCGCACTTCTGATCACACCCCTCACAGACTCTCCCCTTGACACTCGATAGAAAGAACATCCCTTATGCAAAAACCTGGCTTTGTCCAGGGAACGCTCGACATGCTGATCCTCAAAGTCCCCAGCCGTCGAGGGTGACGACTGGTGCAGCCGAGGGCGGCTGCGCTCCCCTACAAAACCCTGCACGGCTTCTGAAGTATGGCAGTCCTGCCTGCCTGCCGGCAGGTCCTGTTCACCAAATACAGCGTGGTGGTGGACGACGAGTCCTTGCGGACGACCACAAGACATGCACAACACCGCGGTCGCCTCGTTACACCTGAAGACTAGCTTGCGGGGTTGGCAGCGCGAGGAGAGCACGGCCCACGCGGTAAAATTATTTCAGGCAAGGATTTCCCGGATGGGCGTGCCGCGGTCGATCTCGAGGCGTTTGCGGCCCGGGACTTCGAGCCGGAGCGGATCGAGACCGAGGAGGTGCAGCACCGTGGCGTGGATGTCAGTCACGTAGTGGCCGTCACCCAGCGCGTGGTAGCC
>SIBE01000070.1 GCA_009695265.1 Pedosphaera sp.
TGTGGCAGAGGAGAAGGACGGAGTTCCGAACATTCGACAACTATTCTGCTTCCTTCCCAGCGCCCCGCTCCAAGCCCCTATCCGTCGTCACCAAACCAGCAGCAACATCTCTAACCACTACAGCCCCTGGAAACATGTGAGATGCGCACCAGCAGTTCTCACTCTGGCACGAATGGAACCTCTGCTTTACCTGGTCCGACATGGGCTCGATAGGCTTCCCGCTCTGCCAGCTCGAGAGTGGGCGAAGCTTTAGCCCACGCTCATCGAGAGCAGAAACTCGATATTGCTACGGGTTTTCTTAAGCTTGTTCAGCATCAATTCCATTGCTTCAACAGGTGGCACACCCGTCAACGCCCGCCGCAAGATGACGACCCGGTTGTATTCATCGGGGTGGTAGAGGAGTTCTTCCTTTCGGGTGCCGGAGAGCTCAATGTTAATCGACGGGAAAATACGGCGATCCACCAGATGCCGGTCCAAATGCACCTCCATGTTACCGGTGCCTTTGAACTCTTCAAAGATGACCTCATCCATCCGAGATCCGGTATCGACCAAAGCAGTCGCGATAATGGTAAGGGAACCGCCCTCCTCGATATTGCGGGCAGCGCCGAAGAATCGCTTCGGTTTGTGCAGGGCATTGGCGTCCACACCGCCAGACAGAATCTTGCCGGAATGAGGTTGGACAGTGTTGTAGGCGCGGGCGAGACGCGTGATGGAGTCCAAAAGGATGACCACATCTTTCTTGTGCTCGACCATCCGTTTGGCTTTTTCGATGACCATTTCCGCCACTTGCACATGGCGTTCAGGCGGCTCGTCGAAGGTCGAACTGATCACTTCTGCCGGTTTGCAACTCCGTTCCATGTCGGTGACTTCCTCGGGCCTCTCGTCAATCAACAGAATAAAACAATACGCCTCCGGATTATTTTTGAGGATGGCGTTGGCCAGCTTCTGCATGAGCACGGTCTTGCCGGTGCGCGGGGGAGCAACGATCAATCCGCGAGTCCCTTTCCCAATCGGACAGACGAGGTCAAGCACCCGTGTCGAAAGCTCATCGGATGCCGTTTCCAAGAGCAGGCGCTTATTCGGGAAGAGCGGCGTGAGGTTCTCAAAATGGGTCTTGTCTTTAGCTTTGTCCGGATCCTCTTTAGCGACGGCTTCGACCTTAAGAAGCGCAAAAAAGCGCTCTTTTTCCTTAGGCGGACGGATCTGGCCGGTTACCAAGTCTCCGGTTTGGAGATCGAAACGGCGGATTTGGGATGGTGAAACGTAAATATCTTCGGGACAAGGCAGGTAATTAAAGCTTTGCGAGCGCAAAAATCCAAAGCCTTCAGGGAGGATTTCCAAAACGCCTTCGGAGAACAAAATGCCGCTGCGTTCAGCATTTTTTTGAAGAATCTGGAAGATCACCTCGTGCTTCTTCATCGTGCCGAAGTTTTCGATCTCCATGTCTCTCGCGATCTGATTCAACTCGGCCATCGACTTAGCTTGCAGCAGGCTGATGTTAATCGTCTCCGCAGGGCCTTCTTTCTTTACGGGGCGCACGACGGCAACGGGAGTCTCTTCTTGCGCCTCTTCGGCTGGAAGTGCAGGCTGAGCGTCACCCGAGGATTCAGTTTCAGGAACTGGAGTTGGAATTGGAGAGGGAGCCTCCGCCTCTGGCTCCGCCTGAATTACCGGGACGGCGGGAATCTCGACGGCGGCTTTCGGCTTTTCAACTGCAGATTTGCTCTTGCCCTTCGCTGAGGCTTTGGGCTTAGCAGCCTTCTTGGTTACTTTTGCCATAAATTATAGGTAAATATTAATAACTGAATGCATTCCAACGAGGTGATTATCAACCTTAAAAGACATTGAAACGGCTTGTCAAATCGTCAAAACGCTCAGCTTTATTTCGCTTGAGCGGTTTTAAACCGGGATTGATTCCGAGGCTCGACCGTAATGATAGTGATTCTTAGTAGGGCAATGGAAATCTTGCGGTTAATTCGCACACACGTTCGCGCACATGGTGGGCTCCGTCAAGGTTTTTAACATCGAGAAGCACTTCGCTGACCATATCGCCAATCGCGGCCATCTCTGTTTCTTTCATCCCTCGAGAGGTCACGGCCGGAGTTCCGACCCGGATGCCACTTGCTTGAAAAGGCGAGCGTGTCTCAAAAGGAATCGTATTCTTGTTCACGGTAATTCCCGCTTCGTCAAGAGCCGACTGGCATTCCTTCCCGGTCAACCCTTTGGCTCCTACGTCCATTAGCATTAAATGATTGTCAGTCCCGCCGCTCACCAAGCGGAATCCATTCCGATTCAAACTTCCAGCCAACGCGCTGGCATTCTTTACAATCTGTTGTTGGTACAGCTTAAAGGCTGGTTGCATCGCTTCGTGAAAACAGACCGCCTTCGCCGCGATCACATGCATCAACGGCCCACCTTGAATGCCGGGAAAGGCCTGCGAATCGATTTCTTTGGCGTATTTTTCTCTGCAAAATATCAACCCCCCGCGCGGCCCGCGCAGCGTCTTGTGCGTGGTCGTGGTCACAAAATCTGCATGCTCCATCGGGCTGGGGTGCAAGCCCGCCGCCACCAACCCGGCAATGTGCGCGATATCGGCCAGCAACAGCGCCCCGACTTCTCGTGCGATCTCACCCATCCGGGCAAAGTCAATGATACGAGGATATGCGCTAGCGCCTACGGTGATCATTTTGGGCCGACGCTCCCGGGCTAACCGAGCAAGTTGATCGTAATCTATCCGCTCATCTTCTTTGCGAACTCCGTAGTGAATGATTTCGAAAAATTTTCCCGAAAAATTGGCCTTGTTGCCATGAGTGAGGTGACCGCCATGACTCAAATCCATCGTCAACATTTTATCGCCAGGCTTCAGGAAAGCAAAATAAACAGCCATATTTGCGCCGCTGCCGGAATGGGGCTGAACGTTCGCATGCTCCGCCCCGAAAAGCAGTTTCGCGCGGTCGATGGCCAACTGCTCGACGATATCGACGTTTTCGCATCCGCCATACCAACGCTTCTTGGGGTATCCCTCTGCATACTTGTTCGTGAGGACCGATCCTTGGGCCTCCATCACGGCGGGGCTGGTGAAGTTTTCGCTGGCGATCAGTTCGATATTCTCCTGCTGGCGTTGGCGTTCTAAGGAAATGGCTTCAGCTATTTCTTGATCGACTTGTATTAACTTGAGCGCGGCTGCGTTGGAGCCAGGTTCCATTTTTTGCACACGCCGCTGATGCCGTCCACCTTCGAAATGAGTGCTCAAGAATGCATCGACCATTCTCTTCGCCTGTTCTGGCGGAGTGATATTCTGGCCAAGGCAAAGGACATTGGCATTGTTGTGCTCGCGAGCCAAAACCGCCATTTGCTCATCAAAGACCAAAGCAGCCCGAACGCCGGGCACCTTGTTGGCCGTGATGCTCATCCCCACGCCGGTCGAACAGATCAACAGACCCAAATCGCTCTGCTCGCTCGCCACGCTTTGGGCGACCGCGCGGGCATAATCCGGATAATCGGTCGATTCGGTAGAGTGAGTTCCAAAGTCGATCACGTTAAGCCCTCGCTTAAGCAGATACTCTTTGAGCATTTCTTTCAGACCGAAACCGGCATGGTCTGACGCAATCGTGAGCTTGAGAGCGCTCGCCGTTTGACTTCTGCCGGAGGAGGCCACCGAAGTTTGCTCGATGAATTTCAGCATAGATGCAATTCCCTGTTCAATTTGATCGCGGCAATAAAGATAAACTTCGTAAGATCCGCCGATCGGATCGGAGATGTCCTTTTCAAAAACGTCGAGCGTTTCATCGAACTCCCGCAAAAGGAACGTTTTTTCGACAGCTTGCGGATAAAGCAACGTCACCGCATCGACATGCTGGTGGGTCATGCCGAAAATATAATCAGCCTGCAGAACCAAATCCGCCGTCAATACGCTGCTTCGAAGCCGAGAGATGTCGATCCCCAAATCTTTCAAAGCCCTGACTGCATGAAAACTGGGAGTCTCCCCTTCCACAGCGCCCACACCAGCCGAAAGCACCCTGTAATTACCGCGACCCTGCACCGCGTGACGGAAGAGGCCGTGGGCCATGGGGCTCCTACAAACATTCCCTGTGCAAACGAACAGAATGGTCTTCATGCTTCCGATAATGCGTTCAACTTGGGGCGCACCGAGTAAATCGTCAACGGTGAAATCAGCGGCGATTCCGCACCAAAGTCACGCCCTTGAGGAAATCAATCCCACGCGCCAGCGCCGGATCATTCACCACCGGCTTCATCAAGTGGTCGGGAGTCGTGGCTGACGATTCCCGCTCTGCATCGGCACCCCCTCGCTGCATTCGGACCAACTCGGATTCATTGAGCCGGCGGCGCTGCAATCGATTAGTTCCTAGAATTCCGCTCAACTCATTAGTGGCGTTTGGCCTCGCCGATTGGGTAAAGAGCTTGGGCAATGCTTTGTAAGGGTCATCGAAATAGGCCTTTTCATCCTCGGGACTTACCACGATCCGGATGTCCGGAGTTAAACCCATTGCTGAGATGGCCTGCCCGTCAGCCGTCTCGACGGGCCCACCGCCGATCTTCAAGCGCTGACCGTTGCTCAGCGCAAACTCCTTGAACATGCGTGCCTGCCCGGCCGTCGCACCGCCTATCACCAAACCAATCTCGGCTTGACGCAGCGCAGCCGCCAACGCTTCGGCAGCTCCGGAGGTTTGTCGATTGACCAGCAGAGCGATGGGAATCCGAATAGAATCAGACTTTGCGGTGGAACGGGTGGTTGAATCACTCCATTTCAAGAGCGGTTGTTCCGTCGAGAAAAATAAGTCCGCCGCATCTGTTGCCGCCGCGTAATCCTGCCCTCCAGCGAACCGGAGGTCCACGATCAGACCGCTCAGCTTGCGTTTGGAACGTAGCTCGTCATGGGCCGACCGGATCTCTTTGGCTAAACCTGCTCCCACCTGGCTGATCCGAACATAGCCGAAAGCATCATCGAAAGCGACCGTCTTGCTGATCAGCGAGGACCCCGATTTGGCCGGGGCGTTGGTCGTCAAAACCACTTGGGAGCGCAGCCGCTCCAGCAAGCCCAAGACCGCAGCTCGATTCAATTCGGTTTCGGTCACCTCGCTCAGATTGGAGCGGATCAACTCGTAAACCTCTTTGAAGTCCGGCCAGTCCTTCGCGCCGACTGGCTGCCCGCAAGCTTTAGTGCATTGGAAAACCAGAGCCAAACTGCTTACTGCGATGATCATGAACGGAAAGCTTTTCATAGATATAGCCTAAGATAATAAAATTTCGCCGCGAAAGAACACCGACCTTGCAAAGAGGGTTGTCTTTCCGACCGCCACTTTGAGTTCTGTGCGTTCTATCCAGATAAAAAACCTGCGAGGTAACTCCACCAGTTTCAATTGTCAACCTGTTCCGACGCTGAGCCAAGCGCTTTGGAAGCAATATCGTGGCGAAAATGTGCGCCGTCGAACTCAATTTCTTCCACAGCCGCGTACGCCGCATCGCGCGCCTCAGCCAAACTTTTTGCCCAAGCCGTGACACCGAGCACCCGCCCCCCGTTAGCGACAATTTCACCGCCCACCCGAGCCGTCCCCGCATGAAAAATCTTCACGTTGGGGAATCGAGCTGCTTGCTGTAAACCTTTGATCGGCTTTCCCTTCATGTAGCTACCCGGATAGCCGCCCGAGGCCATTACAACACAAACCGAGGGCATCGGGCTCCATTTGAGTTCGATCCGATCAAGCCCACCATCCACACTTGCGTTCAACAATTCCACTAAATCGTTTTCCAAACGGGTCAGATAGACTTGGGTTTCGGGATCGCCAAAACGAGCGTTGAACTCCAAGACCTTGGGCCCCTCCCGAGTCAGCATGACGCCGGGATAGAGAATACCGTGAAAACTAATGCCTTCAGAGACGCAGCCGCGCAGCCAAGGAGACAAAATCCTTTTTTCCACTTCAGCCAAGGCGGTGTGATCCAAAAAGGGCGCTGGAGAATAACATCCCATTCCGCCTGTGTTCAACCCTCGATCACCATCCAAAGCTCTCTTATGATCTTGCGAGGTTGGGAATAGCATGGCCGTCTTCCCATCGCATAAAGCATGGAGAGAGATTTCCATCCCTTCCAAAAGTTCCTGAATGACAATGACGGCTCCAGCGTTCCCGAAGGCTCTCATCACAAGCATTTCATCAATAGCCTTGTTCGCCTCGGAGAGACTCGAGCAAAGCAAAACCCCTTTGCCCAGCGCCAGCCCGTCCGCCTTGACCACGCAACGCCCACCGAGCGACGCCGCAAACACTTTCGCTTCCGACGCGTCGAAAAAAGTTCCAGCCCGCGCCGTCGGAATACCGTATTTCTCCATGAAACTCTGCGAAAAGCCCTTCGAAGCCTCGAACTGCGCCGCCTTCTGATTCGGCCCCCAAATTCGCTGCCCGTTGAGCTGAAACAGATCAACGATCCCGAGCGCCAGCGGATTGTCCGGACCGACCACCGTCAGGTCTGGCCTCTTTTCCTGAGCGAACGCCAGAAGGTTTGGCAAATCCTCTGCCCCAATGTTCACGCATTCCACCTTCTTGTCGGAGGTCAGAAGTTCTTCCGCAATCCCAGCGTTCCCAGGGGCGCACCACATCTCCTGAATTTGCGACGATTGCGCGAGCTTCCAAACGAGCGCGTGCTCGCGTCCACCCGAGCCGATGACCAAAACTTTCATAAGCGCGGCGATTGAACCAAGAAATCAGGAGAGCAGGAAAGATTCATTGTCCATTTGAATTATCGATGCGCGAAGGGGAATTGAACCGCCTCGAGGTCTAGCCTGATTTCGTGAAGCGCACCTCTCCCTTGCCTTTGACTACTTCCCCGATAATCCACGCCTTCTGGTGATGCGAGCGAATGAGTTTCAGAATCGTCTCTGCGTTATCCGCAGCCACAATGAGAGTCATACCTATGCCCATGTTGAAGACTTGATACAACTCCGCGTCCGGGACGCCGCCCTTGGCTTGAATGATGTGAAAGATCGGCAACATCTCCCATGAGCCTGAATGGATAACTGCATCGCAGTTCTTCGGCAGCACACGCGGGATGTTATCGACGAAGCCGCCGCCCGTGATATGAGCGAGGCCTTTGATCGGCCGCAGAGTTGTGGCGGGGGAGTGACGCTGATGTTTTAGGGAAGAAATGCCCGCAATCTTTCGCGATGCAGCGACAGAGTCGGGGTTGAATTTCTTGAGCAGCTTTTGAACGAGCGGCGCGTAGCTCACGTGAACCTTGAGCAATTCGTCGCCAATAGTGTTGACGAGGTCGGCCACGTAACTCGTGGGCTTGAGTTTCAGTTTCCCGAAGAAAATTTTCCGCGCGAGCGAATAGCCATTTGTGTGCAGACCACTCGACGCAAGGCCGATAACCGCATCACCAGGTTTGATCGATTTTCCGTCGAGCATTTTCGATTTTTCAACGACCCCGATGATCGTGCCGCTGACGTCATATTCACCTTTCTGGTAGAAGCCCGGCATCTGAGCGGTTTCTCCGCCAATAAGAGAACAGTGATTCTGGGCGCAAGCCAGGGCGAACCCCGCGATGATCTGCTGGAACAGGTCCGGCTCTAACTTGCCCGTACCAATGTAATCCAGGAAGAACAGCGGCTCCGCTCCCAGCACAGCAATGTCATTAACGCAATGATTGACCAGGTCTTGTCCGATGGTGTCATGGCGATCCATCGCAAAAGCTATTTTGAGCTTAGTGCCGACGCCATCAACACTGGAGACCAGCACGGGCTGCTTGTACTTGCGGACGTCGAGCGCGAACAAGCCGCCGAAGCCGCCCACTTTACCGAGCACTTCACGTCGATGAGTCGAAGCCAGAAGTTGTGGCAAGGTCGCTTTGAGACGATTCCCTAAGTCAATATCCACTCCGGCGGCCGCGTAAGCTTTCTGTTTCATTCTTGAATTTAAGGTGGCGGGAATATTGGAAAGATTCGCCCCGGTGTCGAGATGTCTTTTAGCTGTTGAGAGAACGTTACTCAGCGAATCGGTGGAGCTGGTCGGCCCGGCAATATCCGCAGTATAACCCAAACCCTCGGTGCCACATCGAACCAAACTGCGCGTTTTCAGCCGGTTGCACATCCTGGTGTCGCCGAAACAAACGCTCAGTTTCCAACATTTTCCAACAAATTGTCCCAGACGTTTCGAGTCTTAGCAGCGGTTTTCTGATCAATTTTTCCACTCCAAGACACCGCCGAAAAACAGAGAACTACCTTTGCGATGGCTCTGGGCTCGAATGGCGTTTTCACTGGGTTCTGAACCTCCATCGACGATGACGTCTGGGACGAGATCTGACCGCGACCGTAAAGCGGCTAGAGCAGCTTCGGCTGCAGTTCTTCTTTGACAAGGGCTTCACCCAGGCTTTCGACGCGGGCGCGGCGGCGCTCCATGATATGCTTGTCTGCAAGAGGATCAAAGGGCACTGGATAAACTCCATTGAAGCATGCCATACAAAAAGAATCCTTCGGCAACCCGGTTGCCTTCACCAAGCCCTCGGGAGAAAGATAGGCGAGCGAATCAGCATTGAGATATTTTCGGATTTCATCGACCGAATGATTAACCGCCATCAGCTTGCTGCGATCAGGAAAATCAATCCCATAGAAACACGGATTCATATGCGGCGGGCAACTCACTCGCACATGGACCTCCTTCGCGCCGGCTTCCTTGAGGTTGTTGACTCGCGCTTTGCAAGTGGTTCCGCGGACGATCGAATCATCGACAATAACCACGCGTTTGTCTTTCACCAACTCGGCGATCAAATTCAGCTTCACCCGCACGTTGAAGTCGCGAATCAGTTGAGTGGGCTGCAGAAAACTGCGTCCCACATAATGATTCCGAACAAAAGCCATCTCGAAGTGAATTCCAGACTCCAAGGAATAACCGAGCGCAGCGCAGTTGCCGCTGTCCGGAACCGGAACTACGACGTCCGCTTGGATGGGATTTTCGCGGGCTAACTGGCGGCCCATCTCGACGCGGGCTTTATAGACATTGCGGTTGGCGATTGTGCTGTCCGGGCGCGCAAAGTAGATGTATTCAAAGATGCAAAAAGCCCGCCGTTCGTGTTCCGGGAAAGCTTGAATACTGCGCAACCCGTTCTTGTCGATAATGACAATCTCCCCAGGCTCGACGTCGCGAATAAAGTCGGCGTGAATCAAATCGAACGCGCAGGTTTCACTGGCCAATACCCAGGCGTCCCCAACCTTACCAATCGACAAGGGCCGAAACCCATGCGGATCACGCACACCGATCAACTCCTGCTCAGTCATGATGGCCAGAGAATAAGCGCCTTCAATGCGGCGGACCGTCTCGATGAGATTATTCTCGTGGCCGCCTAGAGTTGGTTGCGCCATCAAATGGAGAATGATTTCGCTATCGACAGTGGTTTGGAAAATCGAGCCTTTGGTTTCCAGCTCATCCCGCAGCCGCGAGGCGTTGGTCAGATTACCGTTGTGTGCGATGGCAATTTGTCCACGCTTGCAATCCACGGTGAGCGGTTGCGCATTTCGTAGATGGGAGGCACCGGTCGTTGAATAGCGGGTGTGTCCAACCGCCATCGACCCCACCAACTCTTGCAAGATTTCTCCATTAAAGACCTGCGAAACTAATCCCATCCCAAGGTGGGCGCGGAACTCTTTGCCATCGCAGACCACAATGCCTGCGCTCTCCTGGCCCCGGTGCTGCAAGGCGTAAAGCCCGTAGTAGGTCAACTCGGCGGCGTTCGGATGGCCGTAAATTCCAAATACGCCGCAGTAATGTTTAGGGTGTTCTTGCATGAGTCATCGCATCGCCTGCGCGATACTATTCCATAACAGCGAAGCAACTCCAGCAATTCCCAGTTCAATTTGAGCACGACAGTTAAAACCAACAGTGGTGCTTGCAAAACCCGACTTCCGATGAGCGTGTATCAGAGTCATGATTTAGAGTCCTGCCGGGCTTTCTCGATGAATGATGGCAGAAGTAAAACGATGGAGCTGAGCTCGGGCTGTCGGACAACAGCCCTACTGCATCGCCCCCGCAATGCGGTTCCACCAAAGATCATGCAATTCCGCGGAGCTCCAACTCAGTTCGCCGTCGGGAATCTTGATCTTCAACTCGCTTCCCTTCACGGAGCCGAGTTGTTTGGCGTGGACGCCGAGAATCTTCGCTCGTTCCAAGACCTTGACCGTATCCAGAGCTGCGACGGATACGATCACGCGGCTCTGAGTTTCGCCGAAAAGTAACGCGTCAGTACGCACGGCCACTGCGGCATCGGGACCACTCGTGACGGTGGTAAGGTCGATTTGCGCGCCGATAAGTCTCGGCGTGTCTCGCGCGATTTGCTGCGAAATACAACATTCAGCGAGCGCGACCGCCAGTCCTCCCTCGCTGCAGTCGTGCGCGCTCTTGATTGCACCCGAGCAAATCAAGGCTCGTAACCCTAGATGCAAATCTTTTTCCTTTTCCAGATTGCAACGTGGCGGCCTGCCGGTTTTTTGATTGTGGATTACTTGCAAGTAGGCCGAGCCACCTAAGCCGAGCAGCGGATCGACGGTATCTATCAAGTCGCCCAGGAGGATGATCGAGTCGCCTTCATCCTTAAACCACTGAGTTGTGATATGCTCAATCTTCTCAATCAAGCCAACCATCGCAATGGTCGGCGTGGGGTCGATCGAGCCATTCGGACTTTGGTTGTAAAGACTGACATTGCCGCCTGTGACAGGAGCATTAAACGCGCGACAGCCTTCAGCCAATCCCCGCACCGACTCGCGAAGTTGATAAAAAATTTCCGGATTGTGTGGGTTGCCAAAGTTGAGGTTGTCCGTCGTGCCCAATGGCGTTGCTCCGGAACACGCGAGGTTGCGAGCCGCTTCGGCCACGGCGATTTTGCCACCTTCGTAGGGATCGAGATAAACATAAGTGGCATTGCAATCAACGGTGAGTGCAATGAATTTATCGGCGACTTTTGAAGGGGCTGGCTGGACGCCGTTGTCGAGTTTCTCGTCCGTTGTTGCGGTTCCGGAAATGGAAGAATTCGTCGAGCCGTATTCAACAGGAGATAGCGGCAACGAGTCCGCTTTAATCCGGAGGACCGCCGCATCGGAACCCGGACAAACCACGGTGCCATCGCGGACCATGTGGTCGTACTGCCGATAGACCCAATTCTTGGAGGCGATGCTGGGCCAACTGAGCAGGGCTTTGAGATCGCTGATTGGATCTTTCGTATCCGGCACATTCGCCAAGGTGAATTCCCGCGTGGCCTTCAGGTAAGCGGGTTCGCGTGATTCCCGATGGTAGATCGGCGCTTCGTCCGCCAATTTCTTCGCCGGAATATCAACGATAACTTCTCCATGGTTTTTGACGACCATTCTGCCTGTGTCGGTGACGAATCCGATTTCCGCCCAAGGCAAATCCCATTTATCGAAGATTTGCTGGACTTCAGCTTCACGGCCACGGTGCACGATAATCAGCATCCGCTCTTGAGATTCACTGAGCATGATCTCGTAGGGCGTCATGCAAGGCGCGCGCTGAGGCACCTTGCTCAATTCAATCTCGATGCCTGTTCCGGCCCGTGCCGCGGTCTCACAAGTGGAGCAAGTCAAACCGGCGGCTCCCATATCTTGAATTCCCGCCACAGCTCCAGTGGCCAATAATTCCAAGCAAGCCTCCATCACCAGCTTTTCCATGAAAGGATCGCCCACTTGAACTGCGCCGCGCTGTTGCTGCGCGGATGCTTCGGTGAGGTCTTGCGACGCAAACGCCGCGCCGGCCAAACCATCGCGACCCGTGGCAGGCCCAACGTAAAAGACGGGGTTCCCAACCCCCTTCGCCGCGCCGCGTATGATCTGGTCGTGCCGGAGGACTCCTAGGCAAAACACATTGACCAAGGGGTTGCCCTCGTAGCTCTTATCGAAATAGACTTCGCCAGCGATCGTGGGAATACCGAAACAGTTCCCGTAATGCGCAATGCCAGCAACCACTCCGCTGAAGAGGCGGCGCACCTCGGGATTGGACAACTCGCCGAAGCGCAGGGAATTGATCGCCGCGACCGGTCGCGCTCCCATGGTGAAAATGTCGCGGATAATGCCGCCAACACCCGTAGCCGCGCCTTGGAAAGGTTCGACAGCGCTCGGATGATTGTGCGACTCGATTTTGAACGCGATCGCCAAACCATCGCCGATATCGATGATGCCGGCGTTCTCCTCGCCCGCGCCCACGAGGATTTTCGGAGACTTGGTGGGGAAACCTTTCAGCAGTGGGCGGGTGTTCTTGTAAGAGCAATGCTCGCTCCACATGACCGAGAAAATTCCAAGCTCGGTGTAGTTCGGCTCACGGCCAAGAACGTCCTTAATGCGCTGGTATTCGTCCGGCGTGAGATTGTGTTTCTGGACGAGTTCTGGAGTGATAGCGGGATCGGTCATTGGTTTAGTGAAAGTCTGAGTTGGTGAACGACGCTACGCTAAGACGAGACCGAAACGGTGAAATGCCGCAAAGTCACTCTTGTTGCTGGTTGCCACTCGTGCTCCGCAACGCAACGCAACTGCGGCAATCATGCAATCTGCCAACGAGCGAGATCGTCGTCCTGCATGATTGAAAAGTTCTGCCGCTTTAGCGGCATCCACGGCCAGAAACGGCTCCGGGTTCGCAAACATCTGGCGTGCGATTGCTTCACCCAGGGCGTCAAGGGGACCACACAAATATTCAGCCCAAGCAACGGAACTCATACCGAAGGTCTCTCCTGCTGCAGCCCAGACCAAAAACCTCTCGTGGGCAGATGAGGCCGCAACAGTCGCCTCGATCAGGAAGTTCGTGTCAAAATGAATCATAACCGGACCGCAACGCGGCAGAGTACCGGAAGGCGCTAGCGGCGCGCATCGCGAACGGTCGCCATCCATTCCGCGGCTTTCTTCTCATCTAAATTCAGATGCTTCTGGAGTGCTTCCAATGCCTGTAGAGGTGTGAGCTGCGCCGACTTTTCGGCAGCAGGGGACAAAATGGTGAGCAGACCACGTCCGCTCTCTGGCAGCTTTTCCGGTTCCTTGGCCAGTACTTTGCCGTGGTCAATTTCAACTTCCAATGTCAAATAGCTCATACCTTTACCTTATCGGTTTTCAGCAACCTCACAAGACTTCGCTTAAGCTACTCCCCCGATTTTCACGAGCGCGGTGTCACGCCGCTTTCGCTGCTACGCGGCTTTTGAGAGCATGGACGAGGCTTTCAAAGATCAGCCGTCCATCAGCGCTGCCTAGTAATTCTTCGCTGGCACGCTCCGGATGCGGCATCAGCCCGGCCACGTTTCTTCGTTCATTGCAAATGCCGGCGATGTTGTCGAGTGACCCGTTTGGATTGGATTGTTCGGTGGGTTCGCCTTGCGCGCTGACGTAGCGCCAAAGGACTTGATGGTTTGCCTTGAGCGCCGAGAGAATCGCATCGTCGGCAAAATAGCAGCCTTCGCCGTGAGCGATCGGGACGCGCAGCAGTTTTCCAGATGGGATCTGCCCGGTGAAATGCGAATCATGCGAGACCGTCTGCAGATAGATTTGTTCGCAACGAAACTGAAGCGACCGATTTCGGATTAGGGCTCCAGGCAAAAGGCCTGCTTCGCAAAGAATTTGAAACCCATTGCAAATACCGAGCACCAGCCCGCCTTGGCCAGCAAAGTTCTGCACAGCCTGCATGATCGGGCTGAATCGAGCGATGGCACCCGTTCGGAGATAATCCCCATAACTAAATCCGCCGGGAATGATCACGGCGTCCGCACCGCCCAATGAAGATTCTTTGTGCCAGACCAACCGGGCCGAATGGCCCATAACGTTGCGCAAAACGTGGACAGCATCCTGGTCGCAATTCGAAGCCGGAAATTGGAGAACAACAAAATTCATGGTTGAAGCGAGCGATGTTGGGGAGAGACGACCTAGCGCCTGCAGCCTTTCGCCTAAAGTTTATTCCAGTTCAAAATGGTATTCTTCGATCACCGGATTGCTCAATAGCTTGCGGCAAGCATCGTCAATTTGCTGGCGAACGGTTTCTTTGTCGCCGGTTACTTCAATCTCTAGGTACTTACCGACGTGAACGGCCGTGATTCCTTTGTAACCCATGTGCTCAAGGGCGCTTTGGACGGTCTTTCCTTGTGGATCGAGAACGGCTTTTTTCGGTGTAACAACAATTTTTGCTTTCATGAATGAGATCATTCCGCGAATGACTGTTCAATGTTTGCGGAAATGTAAGCCTGAACGCTAGGTTTTTTTGGAGTCAATTGCCTGAACCGCCAAGACGAGAAATTTTCGGCACTGGAAGCAAAGTTAGACGCGCGCCCGATGAAGCGCACTTGCTGGGATGTCACCGCCTTATTCCAAGTTACTTTCAAGTTGAGGTTAAGGCACGCCGGATGCCGGGCAGCTGGCGAGGCGCGAGCAAGGAGCAAATCCACAGTGATCTGTGACTGACGAGCAACGAAGCCAGACGCCAGGCAGACCAGCGAATTACTCTCAAATTGAAAGCAACTTGAAATTAACGGCCAGTTTGTTCCTCGATGAAACTGGCCGCTTGCCTCAATGCAGTCTGCAAATCTGGTTCCGCCGGAAAGCTTTTCTGGAATCGTTGACCCTTCGAGTGGCCAGTCACTCGAACCTCATGCTCGCAGTCAACGGCTTGAGTTCTTCGACCTCTTTGATCTGCCGCACCATTTCAACCAATTCCTCCAAAGCCTCGATGGCCACGTCCTCGATGTCTTCGGGCAGATAGGGCTGGAGCTTTAATTGAGCGACGGCAAACGCAGTCGGCCACAACCAGCGAAACGCCTCGTCCCAGGCGTCTGCATCGCCGTGCTGCAATGCTTGAAGATTGGGAACGTTCATTCGTCGCGCCAGCGCGTTGCTTGCAGGGTGCGCTCTCCCAGTTGCCAAAAATGCACGCCCCTCGGATGAACGCGCGCTACCTTTCCCATGCGTTTGGCTTGAGTGTCGAACAGCGGATGGCTCAAGAAACGTCGCGTAAAGAAGGCCGCGCGGATTTCCGCCACATTCAACCAAACCAGGCAGTACTTCGCGTGGCTAAGACCCGCGCGGAAGAAATCTTGATCTCGTGTCAGCAACGTTGGCCGCGAGAGCCGATGCAGATGAGGAAGCAGGTTGTCGTCCTTGATCCCCGATTGAGCCAGTTCCACTCCGATAACCCGGACGTGGATTCCCCAATCACGCAACCGCAAGACCTGGCTCTCGGGATAATTTTCGTCGAGAATTAACACGGAGTTGGTGAGTGCCTTCGCCCTTGAATGCCTCGCTGGCTAATCGAACAGCTTCCGCTACCGCCTGGCGAGGCACGCGCCCGCGCCATTCCTTGACGATTTCATCCCAGTCCATGCCTCGGGCGACTTGTTCCAGGACAATCCACACCATAACGCGCGTCCCCTTGAACGTCGGTTGTCCGTGACAGATTTCGGGGTCGGCGACGATGTGCTTGCCCAACTCCACGCGCCGGGTGGGTTGGGTTGGGTTGGTCTTCATCAGCGTTGCTAGAATGCGCCCGGCCTGCGGCGATTGCAAGCCGCGTTCCCCACCAGCGCCCGAGTGGATTCTCGACAGGATGAACAGGATGAACAGGATTATTGAGGAACGGTGGGACTGACGCCGCTCATCAATGCACGCCGATTGAGTGGACGGATTAGCCCCTTCATCCTGTCCACCCTGTTAATCCTGTCGAATATATCGGGCAAAAATAGTTGTAAGAAACTTCCCGCCGTTTGCGATGGAGTAGGTGAAGGCTGTTCGAGTGAACGAACAAAAAACTGGCGGCTAACTCCGTTGACGATGCGAATGGCCGATAACGCATGATTTAATCCAGGTGGTGTTCTTTGCATCTTCTCGACTTAGCAGACCGATTCGCGTAGAGCTACTCGCATGAGTCAACTCGTTGTGGATATTCGGGAAGCGGAAGCGGATTTTGCGTCATTAACGGCGCGGATCCGCCGAGGTGAAACCATCCTGATCTGCGACGCCAGCCTGCCTCTGGCCGAAATTCGTCCGTTGCCGCAGCCCTCTGCTCAGCGCCGTCCTTTCGGGTTGGCCCGCGGCCTCCTTTCAGTACCGCACGACTTCGGCGCTCCTGACCCGGAAATCGAACGCATGTTTTACGCGAGCGTCTAGTGAAGTTGCTGCTCGACACCCATTCTGCGCTCTGGATGTTCGCGGGCAGCCCGGAAATCTCCCCTGCTTTGCAGCAAGACATCACCGCTCCGGCCAACCAATTGTATTTCAGCGATGCGAGCGCTTGGGAAATCGTCATCAAGCACACGCTGGGCAAATTACCACTGCCGTCGCCGCCCGAAGTTTTCGTGCCCGCGATGGTGAACCAGCATGCCATCACTCGGCTGGCCATTTCGTCAGAAGCCATCTTGGAATGGGGAAAGCTGCCGATGATCCACCGGGATCCATTCGATCGTTTGCTGGTCGCCCAAGCCATTCGCGAGGGCTGCACCCTGGTGAGCAGTGACGCGGAGATTCGGAAGTATCCGGTCGCAGTTCATTGGAAGTGATCCCAGCCAATTCCGGTCGTGTCGAGTAGGGATGACCGGTTACACGGTCACCCCTCTCTCAGAACCGGACTGGCGGATCTCGCATCCGGCTCTTTGGATGCTATTTCAGAACGCGAATATGAGTTGCGGTTCTGAAGCTGCTGGAAATGCTGGAAGGTTGTGCTTTGCCCATTCACCTATCAGCGATTTTAGGTGATCCTTGAACCACCCCAAACCGTAAGCTTCATGAGTTCCAAACCGGGCACTTTTGTGCCAGAAGCCTCGACTACTCCATGCCGTTTTTGCGGCCGGGCCTTGGCTGGCTCCGTTTCGGACCAAATGTCGAAATAAGAATCGCGGACGTTTCTGCTGCCGAATCGCAATCGCTCGTATTCGTCTGCGAACATGTGCGTCGATGGCTTTCCAGCTCCGGGTCCCTTCCTCGTCGCAGATCCTGAAGTAGGCTCCCCACCCTTGAATATAGGTGTTGATCCCCTTCAGGCATGTCTCCAACGATTGGCCCCACGTCCTCGGTGTCATTTCTTTCAATCGGTCTTTAATCCGGTCTTTCGCTTTATGTGACAGGTAAACCAACCATCCCTTTTCCCGGTTTCGGCTAAACCGAAATCCCAGAAAATGCACCTGGTGCGGCTTGCGTACCGCGCTCTTTTCCGTGTTGATTGTCAGTCTCAGCCGTCTCTCAAGGAATTGGCTGATCCTTTCCATCACTCGGAGCCCGGCTCGTGGGCTGGCTACAAAAATATTGCAGTCATCCGCGTACCGCACGAAACGCAGTCCTCGCCACTCCAACTCCCAATCCAACTCGTTTAGAACCACGTTTGATAACAACGGTGAGAGAGGGCCTCCTTGCGGAGTTCCTTCGTCCGTTGCGACCGACGTGCCATCAGGCATCACCACCCGTGCTCGGAGCATTCTCCCGATAAGAACCAGAACTCGCTTGTCCGGGATCTTCTCCGCAAGTTTGCCCATGAGTCGTTGGTGATTTACCCGATCGAAGAATTTGGCCAGATCTATGTCCACAATCGTCGTCAATCCCTCTTGCAGGTGGGTTCGCGCTTGGGCAATTGCCGTTTGCGCCCCCCGCCCTCGGCGGAATCCATGACTACCGTCATGGAAAGTGGGATCAAATATCGGTTCCAGCACTTGCAGAACCGCCTGCTGAACCCACCGATCGATCACGTTGGGGATTCCAAGGCCTCGTTGACCTCCTCCGGGTTTGGGTAGCCAAACCCGACGGACATCCCCGGGTTGATAGGTTCCGGCCAAAAGTTCCCTTCGTAGTTGAGGCACGAGTGTTTCGTGGTCTTGCTCCACATCTTTTACACTCTGGCCGTCCACTCCGGGGGCTCCTTTGTTCTGAACGACTTTCGTCAGGGCCACCTGGAGATTGATCTCCGAGGTGATCCGTTCCATCAGCTGACCTTGGTCAGCCGTTGCAGCCATGAAATCCTTGAACTCCTTGTCGCTGGTTTTGTGCAGCCGCGTCGATTCCTCCCCCGTTAGGACGGGAGTCTCTTCGCTTTGGCCCCCTTGCGGGCTGTCGGCGAACACCATCAACAGTTGCTCTGATTTCATTGTTCTCATTTTCATGATCCCCTTC
>SIBE01000071.1 GCA_009695265.1 Pedosphaera sp.
GATGCAGCGTTGGCATCCCTGAAAGGAAACGGCTATTGAGCATATAGAATTCGGAATGCAAATGACCGATCACGGTAGCATGGATCTGATGGATTCGGGATTGGACGCATGGGGCGCGCAAGAGAAACGGGAGTGCCGTCGGATCATGACAAAACAGGATGACACGCTGACCAGGCTTCAAACACGCGAATGCTTCACTGATCAAAGCGACATGGCCAGCGCGCAACTCTTCCCAAACAGCGCGCTCTTCCGGCAAGGTTTCCATCTCATAAACCGGGAATGCCAAAAGAGAGGAAGTGACTCCAAGTAGAATGTAATTTCCGAGCTCGATCTTCCAGAAAGCACCCACCTTCAACTCGCCGCTCACACGGCGCCAACTGGCCAGCCGCATCCCGCCCTGTCCTCCAAATAAACTTAGCTTTCCAAGCTCATGATCGCCGATCGTCAAAAGGAGGGTATCCCCAAACTTTTGGCGTAACTTCCTCAGACATTCCTCGGCGCTTTGATAGGACGCATCATCGCTCAGACCAATGAACGCAGAGTCACACGAGTAATCTCCATTTGCCAAGACGTAATCTGCCGGCTGCGATTCCTCCATGAATCGGTCCAGCAAATAATTATGGGCAAATGGATCTCTTCGCCAAATGAAGTGCCGGTATGCCCTGACAGCGAGCCGCAACGCCGGATTGGGAATGCAGTCGGATTCCCGCCAGCCGCGTTCTTTTTCAGCAGCCGCGGCATAGTGAATATCGCTCAAGATGAGAATGGATCGAGAATCGCCCACAGCCAATGGTGTTGATGTCCGTTTGCTCCGCGCAAGCTAAAAGCCGAAATCCAAAGGACAAAACCGAACACTTGACCGGCAGCTCCCACGTTTGGTCCCACCGACGGCGTTTTCAGCAACTTGCGGAGCCCACGGAGAGTGCCGAGATCGCCCGACACCTTCGGGATGCTCCGGGTTACGCGAAACCAACGAATCATACGTATAGGTATTATTGTTGTTGCCAACCGGCTGTCGGTGTTGAATAGTTTGGCACCAAAGTAACCGAGACTGGTCAGTTTCTGCTTCTTTATTGAGCTTTGCAGCCGCAGCCATGAATTGTTTTTTAGCAACATTAGGGTGTCGGCGAGCCGCTTCGGCGGTTCTGCTGGCAACTTTCGCTTTCCTCATGACGGGCACCGGTGCCGAGAAAAATCAATCCGGACCTTCCAAAGCTCAGAACACGAACAGTTGGCCCATGTTTCGTGGCAGTCCGGGCTTGCTTGGGGTCTCTGCGACGCGTTTGCCCGATTCGTTGACGTTGCTCTGGAACTTTAAGACGGATGGGCCGGTCAAGTCCTCCGCAGCGATTGAGAGCGGGCGCGTTTTTATCGGATCCGATGACGGCAAGGTTTACGCGATTGATCTTGAGACGGGTCAAAAACTTTGGGCCTTCAAGACTGGCGGGCCAGTTGAATCCTCGCCCTTGGTTTTGAACGGCAAAGTCTTCGTCGGCTCGACCGACGCGAATCTTTACGCGCTGGATGCTGCTTCTGGCAAACAGGTATGGAAATATGAAACCGGTGAAAAGATTTTAGGCGCGCCAAATTGGGTTAGAAGCCCGACCAATAATTCCACCTGGATTCTATTGGGCAGCTATGATTTCAAGCTTCACTGCGTTGACTCGGAAACCGGCAAAGCGGCCTGGACATACGAAACCGGCAATTATATCAACGGCTCGCCTGCGGTTTCTGAGGGCAAGACGATGTTCGGCGGTTGTGATGCCCTGCTGCATGTGGTTTCGCTGGCGAACGGAGAGAAGCTCAAAGAGATTGAAGCGGGCGCTTACATTGCCGGTTCGGGCGCGGCGGCTGACGGGCGCGTTTACATCGGCCAGTACGAAAACGAATTCCTTTGCATTGACATCCCGGAAGCAAAAATCGTCTGGCGGTACAAGGACAGGGCGTTTCCGTATTTTTCTTCTCCAGCACTTGCGGCTGACCGGGTGGTGTTTGGCGGGCGGGATAAGCGCCTGCATTGCGTCAAAAAAGCAGATGGCCAAATGATCTGGACTTTCACTGCAGGAGGGAAAGTGGACAGCTCGCCAGTCATTTGCGGAGACAAAGTAGTGGTGGGCTCGGACGATGGCCGCTTATATGTCGTTTCTCTCAATAACGGAAAGGAGCTTTGGAAATACGAGATTGGCCAGGCATTGGCCGGTTCCCCGGCTGTGGCCGGCGGCCGCATTGTTATCGGGTCCGATGATGGAAAAGTCTATGCGTTTGGAGCGAAATCCCCGCGCAAGTGACGACGAGCAGCGTTAGTAGTTCATGAGCACGACCATTCCTCAGCAAGTTCCTCCTGCGTCGGCCCAGCCCGAGAAGGAAACGACCGTCGGCAACTATTTCGTCTCGAACTATCCGCCATTTTCATTCTGGAAGCCGGAGCAAGTTGACCAAGCCTACGCTGCATTGCGACGACCGCCCCGACCAGGAACTGACCTGGGCATTTATCTGCATATTCCGTTTTGCCGGAAGCGCTGCCACTTCTGCTATTTCCGGGTTTATACGGACAAAGATTCAACCGCTATCAAGGCCTATATTGATGCGGCGCTCAAAGAACTCAGGTTGTATGCGGCCGAATCGTTCATCGGCGGTAGAAAACCAAGCTTTGTTTATTTCGGCGGCGGCACGCCTTCCTACCTTTCGGTGGACCAACTCCGGCATCTTACCGATGGGATGAAATCCGTCTTGCCATGGGATCAAGTGGAGGAGGTGACATTCGAGTGCGAGCCTGGGACTTTGACGGATCACAAACTAAAAGCGATTCGCGAAATGGGAGTGACACGGTTGAGTTTGGGAGTCGAAAATTTTGACGATCATATCCTGGAAATTAATGGTCGGGCGCATCACAGCAAAGAAATCGCGCGCGCTTTCAAATATGCGCGAGAACTGGATTTTCCTCAGATCAACATCGATCTGATTGCTGGGATGGTCGAAGAAACCGAAGGGAACTGGCGAGAATGCATCCGCAAAACGATCGAGATGCAGCCCGACAGCGTCACCATTTATCAGATGGAAATCCCCTACAACACGACCATTTACAAACAAATGAAAGCGGAGGGAAAACTCGCCGCTCCCGTGGCCGATTGGGAAACCAAACGCCATTGGGTCGCTGACGCGTTCGCTGAGCTGGAGAAAGCCGGCTACACGGTGGGCAGCGCGTACACGGCGGTGAAAGATAAACAGAAGACGCGCTTCCTTTATCGCGACCGTTTATGGGCCGGCGCTGATTTGTTGGCCCTGGGCGTCGCTTCATTCGGGCATATCGGAGGCACTCACTTTCAAAACCACCACGATTTCGAGCCTTACGTGAATGCGCTGACCGATGGCAAATTACCCATTTACCGGGCGTTGACACCGACAGATGACGAGCGATTGATCCGGGAGTTTGTTTTGCAATTGAAGCTGGGGCAGATCAGCACCTCGTATTTCGAAGAGAGGTTTGGCATCGATATCAGGAAGAGATTTACCGTTCCATTGCGGACTTTGGAGGATTGGGGTTTCTTGACGATGCATGGAGACACAGTGAAGTTAAATCGCGAAGGGCTTCTGCAAGTGGATCGGTTGCTCCACGAGTTTTTCCTGCCCCAACACAAGAATGCCCGATACGCCTAAGCTCAACTCCGAGTTGGACGATCCAAATATGCCGACGTCTGTTTTCATGGCACAGCCGCAGCCCGGCCTTAAGGTCAGTCCGTTTGCCTATCCGCTGGACGAATTTTATGCGCAGGCAGGCAGGACCTTGCCCTCCATCCAGCCAATCGCAGGAGATCAAATGCCGGAGCCTTATCGGTCGCTGCTCGTTCACAGCAACGACATGACACCTACTCTGGAGAAATTCCATCGGCAGAAAGTTTATCTCAACGTGCTAGGACGGCACCAACGGGATGACTTCTATTTTCGAGAAGTGATATTGCTGCTTGATGAGACCGAGGAGCCGGCTGAATTTGGAGCCATCAAGATCAACCTGGCGCTTTTTCCAGCTGGGGCTCGCCGGGCAATTCTAGAAGAGCGGTTGCCCTTGGGCCACATTCTCGATCAGCATCAAATCATCCACTCCAGCCGTCCAAAGGCTTTTTTTCACGTTGAAGCGGATTCCTTTATCATGACTGCCTTGCAGTTGCCTGATTCGCGTGAGTTGTATGGTCGTCGGAATTCACTGATGGACCCGGTGCAGAGAGCATTGGCTGAAATCGTTGAGATTTTGCCGCCGACACCGCACCCGGCCCGATCGCAACGTTAGATTTTCGGAGAGAATATTTCCATGGAAGATTCAACTCTATATGACGCTATCGTCATGGGTGGCGGCCCGGCGGGCACCGCAGCAGCCGCTGTCCTGGCCGAAAAAGGCCACCGCGTCCTGGTCCTCGAACGAGAACAATTCCCGCGCTATCATATTGGCGAATCGCTTTTGCCGTTCACGTTTCACCCGCTGCAACGCCTGGGCTTGATTGAAAAGATGCGGCAGTCGGCATTTATCAAGAAGTACAGCGTCCAATTCGTTTCGCCCTCCGGCAAGGCCTCGCAGCCATTTTATTTCTTCAATCGATACGCCCAGGACGTTGCGCAAACCTGGCAGGTCTTGCGATCCGAATTTGATTTGCTGATGCTCAACAACGCACGCGAGAAGGGAGCCATCGTCAAGGAAGAAACTGCGGTCAAAGAATTAATCCGAAAAGGTGAAGGCGTGGTGGGCGTGCGCGCCCAAAGCAAGTCAGGCGAGATCTCTCAATATTTTGCCCCAATCACTTTGGACTGCACCGGACGCGAGGCGTTCAGCGCGGTCCGCAACAGCTGGCGAGTCGGGGATCCGAAGCTCAACAAAGTGGCAGTCTGGACCTATTACCAAGGTGCCAAACGTGACGACGGCATCGATGCCGGGGGCACTACCGTGGCGTTCGTGCCCGAGAAAGGATGGTTTTGGTACATCCCATTGCACAACGACATCGTGAGTGTCGGCGTCGTGGCTGAGGGAAAGTATCTCAGCCGTGAAGGCGTCCGCGAACCAGAGAAAATCTTCAAGCGTGAAATCGGTCAAAATGCGTGGATTCAGGATCACCTCGCCGCTGGTGTTCAAACCGGGCCCTATTATATCACGGGCGAATATTCATTCCACGCCCGCCATTGCGCGTCAGAAGGCTTGGTGCTGGTGGGGGACGCTTTTTGCTTTCTTGACCCGGTCTTTTCCTCCGGGCTCATGCTCGCGCTCAAAAGCGGCGTTCTGGCGGCTGATACCGTTCACGAAGCGATTCTCGCTGAGGATTTCTCGCCTGCTCGCTTTTCTGAATATGGTGCAACCCTCCGCCAGGGCATCGAGAACATGCGCAAGCTGGTTTACGCATTTTATGATCCGAACTTTAGCTTCCGCGCCTTGACGGACAAATATCCGGATTTGGCCGGAGCCGTTACCGACTGTTTGTCGGGCGATGTGAACAAAGATTTTTCACAATTGTTCAATGCCGTCGCGGAATTCGCCGAGGTCCCCGAGCCGTTGCCATACGGGCAGCCGCTTATGCCGATGAAACCGGAACTCGAATGTGCTGGAATCTGACGAGCGAGGTGTGATACGTGACATGCGAATGACTGGTGCTCGTTACCGATCACGCATCGCGCATCACCGATGAGGCAACCATGAACATCGTCCACATCACACCGGGCGCGGGCGGCATGTATTGCGGTGGTTGCTTCCGAGATAACGCGCTGGTGGGAGCCCTCCGCAAGCTGGGACATTCGACTTTGATGGTGCCTCTTTACCTCCCGCTTACTTTGGACGAAGAGGACAACAGCGCTGGCACGCCAATCTTCTTCGGTGGGATCAATGTGTATCTCGAGCAAAAATTTGCCCCCTTCCGTAACTCGCCCAAATGGCTGCATCGCTTGCTCAATTCATCGATTCTCTTGAAATTGGCCTCCGGCTCCGCGGCCAAGACTCGACCGCAAGACGTGGGAGAACTCACCCTCTCGATGGCGCGCGGCGAGGAAGGAAATCAGGCACGAGAGCTCACAGAGTTAATTGCCTGGCTTAAGGGCAATGAGAAGCCTGACATCGTCTGCCTCTCCAATGCGTTGCTGATCGGTTTGGCTCGCCGGATTAAAGAGCAATTGCAATCGCCAATTGTCTGTCTGTTGACCGGTGAAGATAACTTTCTCGATTCACTCCCTCCCGCCGTTCGCCAGCCGACGTGGTCCACTCTGTCGGAGCGCGCGGCCGACGTGGACCTCTTTGTCGCTCCGAGCATTTACTATCGCGACTTGATGGCGCGACGCTTGGGTCTTCCAGCCGATCGCATGCGAGTCGTTCACAATGGCATTACCCTCGACGGCTACCATCCCGCGGCGGCATCTCCGCATCCGCCAGTCCTTGGGTACTTTGCGCGGATGTGCCGGGAAAAAGGCTTGGACACGCTGGCCGAGGCCTACATCGCCATCAGGCAAAAGGGTCTCGTCAAAAATCTGAAGCTGCGTCTCGGTGGAGGGATGGGGCCCTCGGATAAGCCTTTAGTCGATTCGCTGCAAAAGCGTTTTGATAAACTGGGCTTGAGCGGGGATGTGGAGTTTTGCCCTAATCTGGATCGCAACGCCAAACAGGACTTCTTCCGGTCGCTGTCGGTCCTGTCCGTGCCAGCCCTTTACGGAGAGGCCTTCGGGTTGTATGTCCTGGAAGCGTGGGCCGCCGGCGTTCCGGTGGTTCAACCGCGTCACGCGGCCTTTCCAGAGTTGATTGAATCGACCGGTGGAGGGCTGATAAGCGAGCCGCACCCGGCCGCTTTGGCGAGCGCGATCGAGCAACTTCTGCTTCGGCCAGACCAGGGGCGCGCGCTGGGCGAAGCGGGTCGAAGCGCGGTTTTGCAACGGTTTGGCATCGAACACATGGCCGAAAACATGATGAATGTATATCGCGAGTTCGAAACCCGCGGAGCATCCTCCGTTTCTTCAGCAAGGCCGCGCAAACTCTCAATCTGAGCAATGCCATACGAATTCAAAGTGACACGACGGGTCGAGTTTTCCGAAACCGACATGGCCGGGATTATGCACTACTCGAATTATTTCCGTTTCATGGAAACAGCCGAGCATGCTTTTTATCGCGCGCTCGGTTTTTCTGTCGTGTCGCAGAACATGGACCCACCGATAGGCTTTCCTCGGGTTCACGCCGAGTGTGACTTCAAGAAACCTCTTCGGTTTGAAGATCTCGTTGAAATTCACCTCCTCGTTCGCGAGAAGAAAAGCAAATCGATCACCTACAGCTTTCGCTTTGGGAAGGTCAGCGCGGCGTCGGTGGAAAACGTGGCGCAGGGTATCGTGACTGTGGTTTGTGTCACTCGCAATAGCAACGGCGATATGTCGGCGGTCCCCATTCCAGCCGCGATCGCGGACAAGATTGAAGTCGCGCCGCGGGAAATAGTCGGGTGAGCTTGGGCGCGCCAGCCGGAGAGAAAACGGCAGCCCTATGGCGGAACTGGTCGCGCGGTACTTCACGGGGTCGGTTTCACAGGTTAAAGTCGATGGTCAGGTCGCGATTTTCAGTCTGGGCCAATCCAAGGTGATAATCCATTTGAAGTAAAGTGGCGCCAAGACTAAGGTCAGGAAAATTATGATTACAGATAATTCGAGCCAGCCCGGCCTAACATGGCTTTTGTTTTCACTGCTCACCGTTGTTTCATGGGGCGTTTACGGCATCTTTCTCCATACAGGCCAGTTGGCGATGGGCGATCCCGTCAATGGCCGCTACAAAGCATTTTTGTTTGTCGGCATAGCTTACTTCTTGACCGCAGTGCTGGCGCCGCTCGGGTTGCTGATCGCAAAAGGCGCGTCGTGGGCCTACCCCGCCAAAGGGATGTGGTGGTCTCTGATCGCAGGAATCGTCGGTGCTATCGGAGCCTTTGGCGTGTTGCTGGCCTTCGGCGCGAAAGGAACTCCAGCCGTTGTCATGTCGATCGTGTTTGCCGGCGCACCGGTGGTCAACGCGCTTTACTCGATCTGGCTTCATCCGCCCGCGGGTGGCCTGGGTTCTATTAAACCGCAATTCTTTCTCGGCATTGTGCTGGCTGCGGTGGGCGGGTGCCTCGTGACATTCTATAAGCCCAATCCTCCCGCAGCCAAACCCAAGGCGGCCGCCTCGCAGCCGGCCTCGCCGCCCGCCTCGACCAAGGCGGCCAATCTTTAGATAGACCGATGGCCGCCGATAACCACGCTCCTCGGTCGGCCCTGGTTTCGACACAGCTTACCCGACTGCGCGCATTGCTGGCGGCATTGCTTCCCGCAAACCAGTTTTACCTCCGAAAGTTAGCGCCGCTCGGACTCGACTCTTCGATTGCAAGTCTCGATGATTTTTTCCAGCGCTTCCCATTCACACTCAAACAGGAATTGGTCGAAGATCAACTGGCGCATCCACCTTACGGCACCAATCTCACGTTTCCTATCGGACATTATACACGTTGTCATCAAACGAGCGGCACGACCGGAACTCCGCTGCGCTGGCTCGACACGCCGGCGAGCTGGAGCTGGATGGTTGAAAACTGGAAGGAAGTTTACCGCGCTGCTGGCGCGACTCATTCGGATCGAATCTTCTTTGCTTTCTCCTTCGGGCCATTCATCGGCTTTTGGCTTGCGTTCGAGGCGGCCTCACAAATCGGCTCTCTTTGCTTGCCAGGCGGCGGCATGAGCAGCGAGGCGCGCTTACGCTCCATTCTCGATCACGGCGTCACGATCTTATGTTGTACGCCGACCTACGCCCTTCGCCTGGCCGAGGTCGCCCTTGAAGAAAAAATCGCGCTGACTGCCGGGCAGGTGAAAACAATCATCGTTGCGGGTGAACCCGGCGGGAGCGTTCCCGCTATAAGAGCGCGCCTGGAACAACTCTGGACGGGAGCGCGGGTCTTCGATCATCACGGCATGACTGAGGTAGGTCCTGTGACCTACGAATGTCCGGCTCGGCCCGGTGTGCTCCACGTGATCGAGTCAGCATATCTGGCCGAAGTGATCGATCCAACGACCGGACAGGCTGCTGCCCTTGGCACCACTGGCGAGCTGATATTAACGACTTTGGGCCGTACCGGATCTCCTCTCCTGCGTTACCGCACGGGTGACCTGGTCAAAGCGGCTCTCAGCTCCGAACCTTGCCCCTGCGGCCGCTGCGAACTGGCTTTGGAAGGCGGCATCTTGGGCCGGGTCGATGACATGGTGGTCGTGCGCGGAGTCAACATTTTCCCCAGTGCACTCGAAGAGATCATCCGCCAGTTCAGTGACATCGCTGAATACCAAGTCCAGATCAGCGTGGCGGAGGCTTTGGCGGAATTAAGAGTTACGATTGAACCCGCAAATCAAGCTGAGGATCCGGCGAAACTGGCCGCTCGGTTGGAAAAGGCATTCTTCAGCGCCTTTACTCTACGCGTGCCGGTGACCGTCGCCAAACCTGGGACGCTGCCTCGCTTCGAGGCGAAGGCGAAGCGCTGGGTGAAGAATTAGGGTCGGCCTCCTAGGGAATCTGCCATTCCGCTCCAAGACGGCTCGACTGCACCACGGTGCGGTCTTCATCTCCGCTTGATTCGAATCTCCGAGAAGTAACCAGGGCTCGAGGTTCTGGCGAAGCAGAGGCCAGAACCAATCTGGTTAGTGGTTCCTTTAAGAGAACTCGCCCGCGAAGAAAACCCTGCAAAAAGTTCTTTTCCTGCTATCGTGCAGCACTGATGCCGACAGGAAAGATAACTCTGAACTTAATTAACGTTGCCAAACGGTTTTGTCCTCTGGACGGCGGCGAGTCCGTTGACGTGCTAAAAGCGATCACCTGCCAGATCAATGAGCGTGAATCGGTGGCGATCGTTGGGCCATCCGGGTCGGGAAAAAGCACGTTGCTCAATATCATGGGGACTTTGGACCGGCCCAGCAGCGGACACGTCACGTTGGATGGTCAGGACCTGAGCCACCTGGACGATGTTCAGCTCGCGGCGGTCCGCAACAGCCGAATCGGATTTGTTTTCCAGGCGCATCATCTCCTGCCGCAATGCACCGTCTTGGAAAATGTGCTCGTCCCCACACTTGCGTCCAAGGACAAGGCCCTCCGTGAAAGCGGGGAATCCAGAGCGCGCCGCCTCCTTGATCGCGTGGGTCTCGGTCCTCGGCTCTCTCATCGCCCTGGACAGCTTTCGGGCGGCGAACGGCAGCGCGTCGCAGTGGTTCGCGCCCTCATCAACGGGCCGAAGTTACTCTTGGCGGACGAACCAACCGGCGCTTTGGACCGGGCCGCCGCGGACAACCTCGGCCAACTCCTGGTGGAATTAAATCAAGAGGAAGGCGTCACGATGGTCATCGTGACGCACGCGCTCGATTTGGCGCGGCGCATGGATCGAGTGCTCGAATTGAGAGACGGTAGCCTGCGAGCGTATCGAGCCGATAACACGGAGCGCACATGACGAATTGGACATTAATCCTCCGCAGCTTGCGTTTCCATGCGCGGTCTCATGTGGGGGCCCTCCTGGGCGCCGCAGTGGGTAGCGCGGTTCTCATCGGCGCATTGGCAGTCGGTGATTCCGTGCGGGGAAGCCTGCGTGGCATTGCTCTGGCACGGTTGGGCCAGACTCAGCTAGCGATGGCTTCCAACGATCGCTTTTTTCGCAGCCAATTGGCTGCTGATCTGGATCCGGATCTCGATGCGTTAGTTGTGCCATGCCTGCAATTCCTCGGGACTGCTAGTGCAGCCGATGCCTCGGCGCGCGCAAACCGCGTGCAAGTCCTCGGAGTGGATGAACATTTCTGGACTCTGAATCACGCCCCTGTTTCATTCAAGAATCCGTCCGCAGGCGAGGTCGTTCTTAACGCGCGCCTGGCCGAACAACTGAAGGCGAAAGTCGGTGACACTATTCTCCTGCGCGTTCCCAAGCCAAGCCAGCTCTCCCGAGACGCGCCTTTGGCGCCGCAAGAGGATTACTCGCTGGCGTTGCGGGTCGCCATCTCCGCCATCGCTTCGAGCGACGCATTTGGCGATTTCAGTCTGCAAGCCAATCAAGTCGCTCCTTTCAACGCGTTTGTCTCGTTGCCATGGTTGCAGACGCAGATAAAGCTGCCGGGGAGGGCGAACCTGCTTTTAGTTGGAAGAAGCGATCTCGCCGTTCCTCTCATCGCCAGCACGGCCTTGCATCGGAACTGGCAGTTAGCCGACGCCGAGTTAGAGCTGCGTGAATTACCGAACGGCGGAGGCAGCGAACTCCGGACCAGTCGCGTGTTTTTGGATCTACCGGTTGCACAGAAAGCACTCCAAGCCTCGACCAATGCTCATGGCATTTTGACTTATCTCGTGAATGAGCTGCGCGTGGGTGAGCGCACCACGCCCTATTCGATGGTCACTGCGATGGGTTCGCCCATCGTTCCTTCCGACATGCGGGATGATGAGGTGATCATCAATCAGTGGGTGGCGGATGATCTCCAGGCCAAGCTGGGAGACGAGTTGCAGTTAACTTACTTTGTCGTCGGCACGATGCGAAAGCTTGACGAGCAGAAAGCTCGTTTCCGAATTCGCGCTGTGCTGCCGATGAACGGACCAGCCGCGGACCGCACGTTGATGCCCGATTTTCCAGGTCTGACAGATGCGCAAAACTGCCGTGATTGGGACACCGGGTTTGCGATCAAGACCGATAAGATTCGTGAGAAAGATGAAAAATATTGGGCTGAGTATCGAGGTACACCGAAGGCCTTCATCACGTTGGCTGCGGGGCAAAAGTTTTGGAGCAACCGATTCGGTGATCTGACCGCAGTCCGGTATGCTCACGGGACAACGAAGGAGCAATTGATGAAGTCTCTGCGCGATTCCCTTGATCCAGCTTCGTTCGGCCTCACGTTCCAACCCGTCCGCGATCAGTCGTTGGCTGCCAGCGCGCAATCCCAAGATTTCGGGCAGTTGTTCCTCGGCTTCAGTTTCTTTTTGATTGCAGCCGCTCTTCTGTTGATGGCTTTGATGTTTCAATTCGGGATCGAGCAGCGGGCCAGCGAAGTCGGCACCTTGCTGGCAATCGGGTTCACACCAATGCAGGTGCGCCGATTGTTCCTGTTCGAAGGAGGCTTGCTGGCGCTCGTCGGCGGGCTCGTCGGTCTCTTGGGAGGAATTTGGTACGCCAAAGCGATGCTCCTGGGCCTTTCGACCATTTGGAAGAAAGCCGTCGGAACGTCGGGGTTACATTATCACGCGAGTTCGGCCACCCTAGCTATTGGAGCGGTGGCCAGCATCTCGATCGCTTGGCTCACCATTTGGCTGGCCTTGCGAAAACAGGCCCGGCAACCGGCAACAGATTTGTTAGCCGATGGGGCTGGATTGGAATCGAAGATCCCGGCAACGAAGCCAGGCCAGCCGGGTCGCGACCTCTGGATTGGAATGGTCGCGGGCATTTTTGCGATGTTGATCCTCGGCTCGGCTAGCTTTCTGAAATCGATGGAAGCCGGGGCCTTTTTTGGTGCGGGAGCACTGCTTCTTTTATCTGGACTGGGCTTCATGGCAGCGCTGTTGTCATCGCTCGCCTATTCAGAGAGCGCTTCGAAAATGAGCTTGGTCGGCATGGGCATCCGGAACAGCACGCGGCGACGCAAGCGGAGTTTGGCCACGCTTGGTCTGCTTGCCTGCGGCAGTTTTCTGATCATGGCGATCGGCGTGTTCCGTCTCGATGCAACTGGGGATGCGAGCAAGCGTTCGTCGGGAACAGGCGGTTTCGCATTAATTGGGGAAACTGCCTTGCCGGTCGCGCATGATTTGAATAGCGAAGAGGGTCGGCTCGCTTTCGGCCTTGACAATGCGCCTCTCAGCAACATGCAGGCCGTCCCGCTGCGCGTTCGTGAGGGTGAGGATGCGAGCTGTTTGAATTTGAATCGCGCTCAAAAACCGAGACTGCTCGGCATCAGGCCCGAATTGCTGGATCAGCGGAACGCCTTCACGTTCGCTAAAATCGCAGCTGCTAGCTCTAAGGAGCATCCATGGCTCTTGCTGAACCGAGGGCAAGGTGACGCCGAAGTTCCCGCCATTGGAGATCAAGCGTCCATCCAATGGGCCCTCGGGAAAAATGTCGGCGACACATTGGACTACATCGACGAGCGCGGGAGAGCATTCAAGATCCGACTGGTCGCTTCGGTGGCTAACTCCATTCTACAAGGCAATCTTCTGATTTCAGAGAAGGACTTTATCGAGCGGTTCCCGACCGAGAGCGGCTATCGAATGTTTCTGATCGATGCTCCGTCGAAAGACGTGGACGCAATCTCGACTGCGTTGTCGCGCGGTTTGCAGGATGTTGGATTGGAACTTACTCCGGCAGCACGTCGGCTTGCTGCCTTTAATGCGGTGCAAAACACTTACTTGAGCACCTTTCAAGTGCTCGGTGGCTTGGGCTTGCTGCTGGGCAGCGTGGGCCTCGGCGTGGTGGTGCTTCGGAACGTACTGGAACGGCGGGGCGAGCTGGCGTTGCTGTTAGCGGTCGGGTTCCGCCCGAGTTCCTTGAAGTGGCTTGTCATGAGCGAGCACGGTGCGCTGCTTGTGATGGGCTTGGGCGTGGGTGTCGTTGCCGCTGGCGTGGCAGTTCTGCCTGCGCTGCGTTCTCCTGGTGGGGAATTGCCTTTCCTTTCTTTGGCCTTAACGCTGGGAGCGGTGCTGTTGAGCGGCGCTATCTGGACATGGCTGGCCACCTGGCTTGCGCTGCGAGGAAAGTTGTTGGACGCTTTGAGAAGTGACTGACGTGAAGAGGCTGAACGGTTCGTGACCCGTGATATTTTGGCTGAAATCAATATGAAGGAACTAATTTTTGTTTTTCTGGCAGGGCTGGGACTAATCGCCAACGGGAGTGAGCGGCTCTACGAAAACAATTTCGAAAAAGCCGCTCTGGGCACGGTGCCGGATGGGTTTCTCGTGCTCAACGGAGATTTTTCTGTGAAGGAGGAGAATGGCAACAAATTTCTCGAAGCGCCGGGAGCTCCCGTGGACACTTATGGCGTGATGGTTGGTCCGACTGAGAAGGAAGGATGGGCCATTGCCGCCCGAATATTTGCAACATCCAAAGGCCGACGCTTTCCCACCTTTGCGGTCGGGCTCAACGGCGGTGGCGGTTACAAGTTGCAGGTGAGTCCTGCCAAAAAAATGGTTGAGTTATATGCGGGTGAGACCGTCAAAGCCAGTGCTCCGTATGAATGGGAATCCGGAAAGTGGACTCGCCTTCACTTAGAGATCAACAAACTCAAGGACGGAAGTTGGAAGGTGGTGGGCAAAGCCTGGACCGAGGATCGGGCTGAGCCAGCCGCACCACTCGTGGCTTTGGAGGAAAAGGAAGCGCCGACTGCTGGCAAGGCTTCGGTTTGGGGAAGTCCCTATTCCGGCACGCCGATTCGGTTCGACGATCTCGCGGTTTCTCGGACATCCGTTAAGCCGTAAATCAACCGTAACCGTCCGGCGGAACCGTGTGGGGTACGCAGCGCGCCGGGGAGTTGCACGTGAGCGAGCGAAGCGGCTGACAGATTGGGTGGACTCGGTGGGATTCAGCCGCTGGGACTGTGCGGGGGACTCTTGGGAGTCAGTCCGGAAGTATCTGTGCTGGAGGGCCCGCTCGGATCAGTGCCGCGAGCGTCGAAGAGCGAATACTGCTCCTTGATGGACGGCAGACGCCAGTCGTCGAACCCACCGAACTTGGCGGCGTTGTGCTTCACGGGGAGCGGTTGGTCGGAGAGCTGTTGAGGAAGGGCGGCGGAAAGGGGATTTGAAGAAAGCCCGGATGGCTGCGCGATTGCGTGAAGAGACGACGATGACATGGACGTGGATCAGCAGGCGCTTGGAGATGGGGCATTGGCGAACCGCGGCCAATGCATTACGGGTCAGATCGAAAGAATGAGGACAGAATGCACCATTAGTCATCTCCGACCCCTTCATGGTTTGCCAGTCATACGCAGATGGCCAATGAACCGACGTTTGTGGATGGCGGCGAAGTGCCGAGTGCGAAAAAGATTTATTACCATTACGGACTCGACTCCGGAGGAGCGGAGGGAATGGTGGATGTGCTGGCGGCCACGGCCGGACGCGTGATTTCGTCTGGAAAAGAAATCTTGTCCGGCTTTGACAACACGCCGGCAAAGCCTCGTTACGATGTAGTTTATCTCCTGGACGAACGAGGCTGGTACTATCGTTACAGCCATCTTCAGACCATCGACCCGGCAGTGCGGCCCGGCGCTCAGATCAACTTGGGACAGAAGATCGGTGTGCTCGGTAAGGAAGGTGGCAGCGGCGGCTGGTCCCATTTGCATTTCGATATTACGAGCCGTCAACCGTCAGGGCTGTGGGGCATTCAGGAGGGCTATGCGTTTTTGTGGGAAACGTACCTTCGGCAATACGCTCCGAAAATCATCGCCGTGGCTCGGCCACATCACTTTGTCTTCACGGGAGACAAAGTCGTCCTCGACGGGACGAAATCCTGGAGCGGCTCCGGTCGCGTGTCGCGATACGAATGGACGTTCACCGACGGAACCACGGCGAGCGGTCCGACGGTTGAACGCGCCTATTCCCAATCCGGCGAGTACAGCGAGGTTCTAAAAATCACTGACGCAAACGGCGAGATCGATTACGACTTTGCCGTCGTGATAGTCATCGACAAGTCCGCGCCGGATCGGCTGCCACCCACGATTCATCCGGCGTTTGTGCCAACGCAAAACATCCGTGTGGGCGATCCGGTGACTTTCAAAGTGCGGACGTTTCGGACGACGTTTGGGAACGAAACGTGGGACTTCGGCGATGGCACCGCGAAGGTCACGGTGAAATCCGATGGCAACGTGAATTCGCTGGCCAAAGACGGCTATGCATTGACTGAGCATCGCTTCGCCAAGTCCGGGCGCTATCTCGTGAGCGTCGAGCGAACGAATGAACATGGCCAGAAAGCCATCAGCCATCTTCATGTCCCAGTCGGCCCGAGCGATAGCGGCGCAGCGAAATAACGCCGCGGTCCACGCGATAAGGCTTTCCATTGAGCCGTCAGTAAGACGAGTTTTTGGGTTGCGAGCCACGGAGTGGCGGTAGAGAGCAGCCCACGGCGCGAGCCGTGGGATTAGCATTGAGAAGCAATTAGCCCCGGACGGGGCGACAGAACCGCCCAGATGAACCCGCTCTATCGCCGCTCTGCGGCTTTGAGAATTACACTCTTTAGCCCACGGCTCGCGCCGTGGGCTACTATCTGACGCTGCTCCACAGCTTGAGACATCTGAAAAAAAGTTGCGCGTTCTGGGATTAATAAACCATTGCTTCATCGTCAAATGGGTTTAATAATAGGTGAGTCGTTCCAGAGGCGACACCCCACGATATGCGTTACAAGTCAGAACCCGCCGCTTGCAAACTAAATACCGTCGCCTCCCGGTGGCTTCTCGTCATTTGCATAGTTGCTTCATTGCAGGCCCAGGTGGGATCTTCAATCGGGTCGCCTCCGACGGCGCCAATTACCTATAGCTTCTCCACGCTGGCGGGATTGGCGGGCAACCCCGGCAGCGCCGACGGGACGGGCAGCATCGTGCGGTTCAGTTTTCCGAATGGTGTGGCTGTCGATAGCTCAGGTAATGTGTATGTGGCGGATCTCTTCAACCATACGATTCGAAAGATCACGCCGACTGGGGCCGTCAGTACATTCGCCGGAATGACCGGGACCGCTGGCAGCACGGACGGGACGGGGAGCACAGCGCGGTTCTTCTCTCCGAGTAGCGTGGTGGTCGATAGTGCGGGCACCGTGTATGTGGGGGATACCAGCAACTACACGATACGGAAGATTACGGCGGGCGGGATGGTCAGCACGCTGGCGGGCTTGGCGGGGAAAAATGGGAGTGCGGATGGGACGGGGAGCACGGCGCGGTTCCTCTCTCCGAGTGGCGTAGCGGTCGATAGCGCGGGCAATCTCTATGTCGCGGATCCAGGCAACCATACGATACGGAAGATCACACCGGGCGGAGTGGTCAGCACGCTGGCGGGCTTGGCCGGGAGCAGTGGCAGTGCGGACGGGACTGGAGGCGCCGTGCGGTTCAATTTTCCGAGTGGCGTGGCGGTCGATAGCGCGGGCAACGTCTATGTGGCGGATATCAGCAACCACACGATACGGAAAATTACGGCGAGTGGAGCGGTAAGCACGCTGGCGGGATTGCCCGGGAACAATGGCAGTACGGATGGGACGGGGAGCGCGGCGCGGTTCAACTTTCCAAATAGCGTAGCCGTCGATAGCGCGGGCAACATCTATGTGGCAGAGGCGAACAACACGATACGGAGGATTGCAGCGGTCGGAGTAGTAAGCACGCTGGCGGGCTTGGCGGGGACCATTGGCAGTGCGGACGGGACAGGGAGTGCGGCGCGGTTCAATGCTCCGCGCGGCGTGGCCGTCGATGGCGCGGGCTACGTTTATGTGGCCGATCACTTCAACCACACGATTCGTAAAGGCAGTGCCGCGCTGCCGCCGATCATCGCGGTTCAACCTCAAAGCCAAAGCGTTTCAGCCGGCGCCAATGTCACTCTCAGTGTTGTCGCCAGGGGAACCGAACCGCTCGAGTACCGGTGGTTCTTCAATAACCAGCTTGTGTCCCCGGTGTCACAGTCGAGTCTCGTGCTGCAGAACGTGACGCCGGATCAAGCAGGCAACTATTCGGTGCTAATCAGAAATGCGTCCGGTGCCGCTACCAGCACGTTGGCGACGCTTACCGTGCTCAATCCCGTGGCCAGCGTTGCGATCGTTACCACCTTGGCCGGCTCCGGAGTCGCGGGCTACTTGGACGGACAAGGGCGTGCCGCTCAGTTCAATCAGCCGAACGATTGTTTTGTTGCGCCGGACGGAATCATTTACCTGGCCGATGCGTTCAATCATCGCATTCGGCGCATCACGCCCGCGGGCGAGGTGTTAACGATGGCAGGGTCGGGTGCCGCCGGTTATTCGGATGGGCCAGCCACCAACGCCCA